>JBBRUG010000014.1:0-35484 GCA_038247995.1 Chloroflexales bacterium
ACGCCAGCCTCGGCGACCGCCGGATGCCCGGAGACTACCTCTTCGATCTCACGCGTGCCCAGCCGATGCCCGCTCACATTCAGCACTTCATCGGCGCGGCCGAGCATAAATACATAGCCGTCTTCGTCCTGGATGGCGTAGTCGCCGGTCATATAAAGCAGTTTGCCGGGGAAGTGGTTCCAGTAGCTCTTGATGTAGCGGTCGTCGTTGTTCCAGAGCGTCATCAGCATGCCGGGCGGCAGTGGGCCGTGATCGACGAGGAAGCCCTTCTCGCCGCGCGGCACGGTGTTGCCGTCGCTATCGACAACTTCCAGGTGATGCCCGAAAGCTGCTTTAGTCGGCGAACCGGGCTTGATCGGCAGCATCTCGACCCCGACCGGGTTGGTGAGCATACTCCAGCCGCTCTCGGTTTGCCAATAATGGTCGATCACCGGTACGCCAAGGGCGGCGCTGGCCCACTCGTAGGTCGGCGCGTCGAGCGGCTCGCCGGCGGCGTAGAGTAGTTTCAGTGAACTGAGGTCGGCGTCGCGCATCCACTGCTCGGGGAATTTGCGCAGCGCTCGTAGCGCCGTGGGCGCCGTGAACACATGGGTGACGCCGTACTTCTCGATTACGCGCCACCAGACGCCGGGATCGGGATGGTCGGGGCGGCCCTCGTAGACCACCGTGGGCACGCCTTTGAGCAACGGGCCATACACAATATACGAATGCCCCACCACCCAGCCGATATCGGAGGTCGACCAGTAAACATCGCCGTCGCCGCAGTTATAAACCTGGCTCATGCTGGCGTGCAAGGCCACCATATAGCCGCCGGTGTCGCGCACAACGCCTTTTGGTTTGCCGGTGGTGCCGGAGGTGTAGAGGATGTAGGAAGGATCGGTGCTGGCGACAGGGGTTGGCTCGACATACTTTTCGCCGCGCTGAGCAAGTTGTTCAGCCCAATCGAGATCGCGGCCCTGCTTCAGTTCGATCGGCACCAGACCGCGGTTCAGCACGAGCACATCGCGGATACTGTCGGTTATGGCCGTTTCGATTGCCGCATCGATCATCGGCTTGAGCGGTACGGGCAACCCCTTGCGCATACTCGCATCGGCGGTAAGCACAAGCACCGGCTCGGCATCGTCGATGCGTTGGGCGAGCGAACTGGAGGCAAAACCGCCGAAGACCACCGAGTGGATCGCGCCGAGGCGTACGCAGGCGAGCATGCCGATAATCGCCTCGGGCACCATCGGCATATAAATCAGCACCCGATCGCCTTTGCGCACACCAAGATTCTTCAGCACACCAGCCAGCCGATTGACTTCGCGGTACAGTTCAAAAAAGGTGAGCGTGCGCGACTGGCCGGTTTCGGCGCTCTCGAAGATCAGCGCGGCATGGCCGCGCCGTGCGCCCAGCGCATGCCGATCGACGGCGTTGTAGCAGATGTTGGTGGTGCCCCCAACAAACCAGCGGTAGAACGGCGGATTACTGGCGTCGAGCACTTTCTCCCAGGGCGTATACCAGTGCAACTCGGCGGCGAGTTCGCCCCAGTAAGCTTCGGGATCTTCGATCGAGCGGCGGTGGGTCTCCGCGTAGCCCATGCGTACACCTCCTCACTGAGGTTAGGCCAGCCGAATATGGGAAACGTTGTTACTGTTGGCACATTGTACGCGATCTCAGTCAAGCTTGCGTAAGCTGGCTGTAAATTTTTCGTAAACTGGCGCACTGAGCAGCATGATTGAGTTGCAGAGGCCACTGAACCGGGTGGCTCGCGGCGTCTCGCGTCATCGTACGCAGGCTCACTCGATCTGAGCAATGCTAAAAAGCGCTGACACACAAGCGGGGGGGCGTGTGCTGTACACACGCCCCCCCGCTGATCAATCTCGTAAAGCGCGGGCGCGGGATGCAGAATGGCGACGGCGGCGAACGTGGCTCACCGTCACAGGGGCGCCGGTCTTTACGCTTTACGCATTTTGCGCGTAGAGTTTTTCGCGAATATGCAACACTTCGTTGCGTAAACGAGTGTCGGCGTTAATCTCCTCGGCGATCTTGTCGCAGCCGTGCATCACGGTGGTGTGGTCGCGGCCGCCAAGCAGATTGCCGATATCGACAAGTGAGCACTCGGTTTCTTCACGCAGCAGATACATAGCCACGTGGCGCGGCACAACGATATTGCGCGAACGTCCGCGACCGGTAATGTGGCGCACCTCAACGCCGAAATGTTCGCTCACGACCTGAATAATTGTGTCGGGAGTGATCCGCCGGCGGCGTTGCCCGCCCAGCAGATCAGCCAGGGCCAGCGCAGCAAGATCAACCGTAATCGGCGCGTTATGCAGTTTGGCATAGGCGGCAACCCGGTTCAAGCTGCCTTCAAGTTCGCGGATGTTGCTCTGGATCTTGTGCGCCAGAAAATCGAACACATCGTCGGGCACATGCACATTCATCTGCTCGCCCTTGGCGCGCAAAATGGCGGTACGGGTTTCGAGATCGGGCGCCTGCACATCGCAAATCAGGCCCCATTCGAAGCGCGAACGCAAGCGTTCCTCCAGCGTAACAATCGCCTTGGGCGGCCGATCCGAGCTGATCACAATGTGCTTCGCGGCCGAGTGTAACGTATTAAAAGTATGAAAGAATTCTTCCTGCGTCGCGTCTTTTCCGGCGATGAACTGAATATCGTCGATGAGTAAAATGTCGATATTGCGGTAGCGAATGCGGAATTCTTCCGTCTGCTGACGCCGAATAGCGTTAATCAGATCATTCGTAAATTTTTCGCTTGAGACATAGAGCACATTGATCTCCGGGTCACGGTCGAGCACATAGTTGCCGATCGCATGGAGCAAGTGCGTTTTGCCCAGCCCGACGCCGCCGTACAAGAACAGCGGGTTGTAGTGCTGGCCGGGGTTATCGGCGACGGCCAGACAAGCCGCGTGGGCCATGCGGTTGCTGGAGCCGACAACATACCGTGCGAAGGTGTAGTTCGGGTTGAGCATACCCGTACGCATCGCGCTGCTGAGATCCAGTTGTACGGCCCGGTCGCTCTCGCCGATGCTATGCCCGTTGCCGTTCCCATTGCCGTTACGGTACTCAGGGGCATCCCCATCGCCATAGGTGCGCCCATAGCCGCTCGTTCCCGCATCGCTGCGGCCGGCGCTGCTGTGCATAATCACAACTTGGACCTGAACCGGATAACCAACCACATCCCCCAGGCTCCGCCGTACGGGAGCCAGAAAGCGGTTTTCCAGGCCTTCTTTGTGGAAGGTCGTGAGCGTGCCAACTATCGCCAACCCGTCGCTGAGTGCGATCAGCTGTGTGCCGCGTAGCCAGGTCTCGAAGTCCTGCCGCGATGTCTGCAGCTCGATCGTGCCTAACGCGGCTTTCCAGATCTGCGCTAGGTTCACTGGCTTCTCCCTTAATGTAGCCATAGCGATCCAGGGCGCATGGATCATCATACGCCCGCTCCATAATCACGGCTTAAGCGGCGCTCATTCGTTTATCTGGTTGGCGCAGGGGGCGATGGTGCTTTCGATCAACGTGGCCCGATCATACTCGATCATGCTGCGCTTTTCAAGAAACATAACGTGCAAATACCAAAGAGTTGCTTATCGAACATGCGGCTCGTACAAACGACTTTCTTTCGATTGCGGTGCGTGATTCGGCTGCCGTACCTGGTGGGCGCATGTGGATAACTTTTGTTCTGTCACTACTTTTGCCGGTAGTGCTCAGCATTGCAATGGGCGGGGGGGCGCTGCTTGAACGGCGTAACACTTCTCAATCGACATGTGGATAACCTGGGTCGGCCTGTGGAAAACGAGTGGACGAGCCATTCATTATCGATTCGGCATCTTCTGCGGTTGGATGAACCCCAGTTTGCGCGTCTCCCGCGATCGCCGGCGCTTCCGGTAACGGCAGCGCTAAGGGCGGTAGTTCAGCGAGGTTGGCGAGTCCAAAGGTTTGCAAGAAACTTGGTGTCGTGGCATACAAGATCGGACGACCGACAGTGTCGAGCCGACCGGCTTCACTGATCAGATCGCGGGTGAGCAGCGCGCGAACCGTGCCGCTACTATCGACGCCGCGAATCGCATCGACCTGTGCGCGGGTGATCGGCTGGCGATACGCGATGATCGCCAAAACTTCCAGGGCCGCCGGTGAAAGCCGCCCACTTGCCTGTACGCCGAGAAAGCGTGCTACGGCCGCTGCGCTCTCGGGTGCGCTTACCAGTTGCACCTGGTCGGCATGGCGTTGGATGCGGATCCCGCGGCGCTGGTACAGGTGCCCGAGTTCGCTCAGAGCCGCCTCGATCGTGTCGGCCGGTAGTTCAAGCGCGCGCGCGAGTTGGCCCACCGGCACCGGCTCACCGGCTACAAAAAGCAGGCTTTCGACCAGTTGCGTAGTGGTTGGCGCCAGCGGCGGCGGCATCTGCGGCAACGACGGTTGGATCTGATCCGGCGGAAGCTGATCGGACTCATGCATAGTCACCTCAAGAGCATGAACGCAATAGCGGCGCATTGTACCAGATTCATGTTGTTAAGCGTGCGGCGCCGCCCCACGCTTAACAATACCCCACCGGGAGGAAACAGCGTGCTATACTTCATCTAGAATCACCAGTTTTTGGGAGGCGTGTATGTATGTGCTCTTGCTCGATAATTACGATTCGTTCACCTATAACCTTTTCCAATACCTCAGTGAGTTGGGCGCGCAGGTGGAAGTTGTGCGCAATGATGCAGTGAGCGTGGCCGAGATTGCGGCGAAGCGCCCAGACCGGATTGTGGTCAGCCCCGGCCCGTGTACGCCCAGCGACGCCGGGATCAGCGTCGAACTCATTCAGGAACTTGGCCCCCACGTGCCGACCCTTGGCGTTTGTCTCGGCCATCAGGCGCTCGGTCAGGCCTTTGGCGGCGCTGTTGTGCGTGCGCCCACTGTGATGCATGGCAAGATCTCGGCCATCCATCACGCCGGCCAGGGTGTTTTCGCCGATCTGCCCGCGCCCTTCCCCGCTACCCGTTACCATTCGCTGATCGTGCGCCGCGAAGACTTGCCCGCCGATCTTGAGGTAACCGCCTGGACGGAAGATGGCCTGATTATGGGCCTGCGCCATCGTACCCACCCGATCCAGGGTGTTCAGTTCCACCCCGAGTCGATCATGACCGATGCAGGGAAACAGTTGTTACGGAATTTTTTGGCGTGAGGCGCAAGGCGTGGTATGCATGTGAAGGGGGGTAGCCCAACGTGGCTGCCCACTCACCGATGCACGTGCCGCCCGCCGCTCGCCCACGCCCGGTTAACATAACAATTATGGACATTACAACAGTCAGTCAACAAGCCCAGATCGACGAACAGCGCACGCTGATAAGGAGCGTACAATGACGTCCGCTTACGACCCACTCGACCTCCTTGGGATCGACCATGTTGAGTTCTACGTCAGTAATGCCCGCCAGGCGGCCCACTTCTACCGCACCACTCTCGGCCTCACTCCCACCGCCTATGCCGGCCTGGAAACGGGCCAACGCGATCGAACCAGCTATGTGCTTCAGCGGCGTAATGTGCGCTTTGTGCTCACCGCGCCGCTCTTGCCCGACCACCCGATTGCGGCGCATGTTGCGCGCCACGGCGATGGGGTGAAGGATATCGCCCTGCGCGTACACGATGCCGCTGCCGCTTATAACGCCGCCGTCGCTAACGGCGCTGTCGGCGTGCAGGCGCCCACGGTGCTGGAAGACGACGACGGACGGGTGGTGCGCGCCAGCATCGCCACCTACGGCGATACAATCCATAGCTTCATCGAGCGCGAGAACTACGCAGGCCCGTTTTTGCCCGGCTTTACGGCGCTGCCGACAGACGTTCCGGTGCCGTCAACCGGTATTGCCGCAATCGACCATATCGTCGGCAATGTCGAACTGGGCGCGATGAACCGCTGGGTCGGTTTTTATCGCGGAGTGCTTGGCTTTGCCCAGTTGGTTCATTTTGACGATCAGGATATTTCGACCGAATACTCGGCCCTGATGTCGAAAGTGATGCAAAACGGCACCGGCAAGGTGAAGTTTCCGATCAATGAGCCGGCTGATGGGCGGCGCAAGAGCCAGATCGAAGAGTTTCTCGAATATTACGGCGGCCCCGGCGTGCAGCATATCGCCCTTGCCACCGGCGATATTTGCGCCACCGTCGATGCACTGCGGGCCGCAGGCGTGCCGTTTATCAGCGTACCTGCCGTCTACTACAACGAGCTTGAGGCGCGAGTAGGCGCCATCGATGAAAGTCGGGCGGCGCTTCAGGCGCGCGGTATCCTGGTTGATCGTGATGACGATGGCTACCTGTTGCAAATTTTCTCGCAACCGCTGCAAGATCGGCCGACGCTGTTTGTCGAGATCATTCAGCGTAAGGGTAGCCGCGGCTTCGGCAAGGGGAATTTCAAGGCGCTCTTTGAAGCAATTGAGCGTGACCAGGCGCGGCGCGGCAATCTGTAGGTATGCTCATGCCTCGGCTCCCCAATTATCGTCAGATTAACCTATCCATGCTCTCCTTGATGGCGGTCGGTACGTTAGCCTGGGGTAGTGCTGCTCTGATCTTTGGCGAACCGATTGCTATGGTTGTTCTGGGCGGCTCGCTGGTCTATCTGGTGTTGTGCATTACCTATCTCTGTCACTGGGATTGGGCGCGTTATGCGGCGGTGATCGTGACGGTGTTGATGACCGGCTTGATCCTGCCCGAGCCGTTTGTCACGCAGACGATGCCGGCTGAGGTGCTGTTTCCGGTGATCTTCGCCCTGGTGATGGCCGGGCCGGGCTGGATGATCGGGGCGCTGCTTGGCACGCTGCTGTTGTTGCTGATCCGGGCCGGCGGTGTCGGCATCTACGCCCAACTCCAGACCTGGATCTCGCTCACGATGCTTGTGGGTGGTATGTTGCTGAGCCATGTGTTGACGCGGCGGGCACGTGCGGAAGCTGAGACGCAGGCGGCTGAACTCAATAGCGCTCTGGCGCACGCCGATGCGCAGGCCCAAACCCTTGCTCAGCAACGCGACGAACTGCGCTTTCAGGCCAATTTGCTCGCTCTGATGGGCGAAGCAGTGCTGGCAATCGATCAGGTCGGGGTGGTCATTTATTGGAATTCGGCTGCCGAGCGACTGCTCGGCTTCAGCGCCGATGAACTGCTTGGCCAGTCGATTATGCGCATTGCCGTCAGCTCTGAGGGCCAGGAGGTGGCTACGCAGGATCTGCAACGGGTTGCGCGCGGCGAAGGCCAGAGCGGTGAACGCTTGCTGCGGCGGCGGAGCGGCGAAGTTTTTTTGGCTGCGGTCGTCGAGACGATCTTGCGCGATGAGGACGGCGCGCCGAAGGGTGTGCTCAGTGTGATCAGTGATCTGAGTGCGGGCAAGCTGATGGAACAGCAACTTGCGCAGGCGCGCCGCCTGGAGAGTATCGGGCGCCTGGCCGGCGGTGTGGCGCATGACTTCAACAACATGCTCACGGTGATCGGCGGCCATGCCGCACTCGCCCGCGATAGCCTGGACGCTCGGCATGCGGCGCAAGAAGATCTGGACGCAATCGTTAGCGCTACTGAACGCGCAGGCATGCTGACCCATCAGTTACTCGCCTTTGGGCGTGGTCAGGTGATTAGCCCGCAGCCCAGCGATGTGAATCAACTGATCTCCGCGCTAATCCCCTTGCTGAAACGGCTGATCAGCGAGTCCATTACGCTGAAGCTAGAACTGGCGCCTCAGTTGCCGTTGGTGCGCATCGATACGGGACAAATCGAGCAGGTGCTGATGAATCTCAGTACCAATGCGCGTGATGCAATGCCGCTGGGCGGTTGCCTGACGCTTTCAACTGCCGAAGTCGTACTTAGCGCAGCCGCTGTGCAGGCGCATCCTGGGCTTGCCGCCGGCGCGTATGTTATGTTCGCTGTCGCTGATACCGGCATCGGCATGCCGCAAGATGTGCAGCAGCGCGCCTTTGAGCCGTTTTTTACCACTAAGGATGTCGGCACAGGAAGCGGGCTCGGCCTGGCGATCTGCTATGGCATTGTGCGCCAGCACGACGGCCAGATCTGGATCACGAGTGAGCTTGATCAGGGCACAACTGTGCGGGTCTACCTGCCGATTGATCCTCTGGTGGGCTGATCTGCTGCATCCACCGCAGATGCGCCCATGCGGGCAGGGCATTCGTTATAATACGGTCAGTCAATCCTGTGCCTTCCGCTTGCTTCCGCCCAGCAATTGGAGCTAACCCATGCGCCTGGTTACGTTTGTGCCGCCCGATGGCCCGCCGCGCGCCGGTGTGCGCTTCGGTTCAGCCGTGATCGATCTGGCGAGCGCCGCGCCGCTCGTGTTTGAAGAAGCTGAAGATCTGCGCTGGGATCTGCTCAGTGTGCTTCAGGCCGATCAGGATGTCGTTAGTCTCGACAGCGCCGACGCGATCGTCGCTGCCGTTACTCAACTTGTCGGCGGGCCGCCTGCCGAATCGGCTACAGATTGGAATGGCGCCGCTGATGCCGGCATGTCCGGTAGCCTCTCGATTGGCGGCGCGAACATGATCTTGCCGTTGAACCAGGTGCGCTTGTTGGCGCCCCTGCCGCGCCCCGCCAGCCTGCGCGACTTTTATGCCTTTGAACAGCATGTAGCTACGGCGCGGCGGCAGCGCGGCCAGGAAATTCCTGCCGAGTGGTACCGCTTCCCGGCCTTCTATTTCTCTAATCACGGCGCGATTGTCGGCCCCGACGCCGATGTGTTTGCGCCGCGCTCGGAAGCGCTGGACTATGAATTGGAACTGGCCTGTGTGATCGGGCGCGCCGGGCGCGACATTGCGATTGAGGATGCCGCCGATTATATCGCGGGCTATACGATTATGAACGACTGGAGCGCCCGCGACTTCCAGGCCGATGAGCGCCCAATCGGCCTTGGGCCGGCCAAAGCTAAAGATTTTGCCACGTCGCTTGGCCCCTGGCTCGCTACCCCCGACGAAGTAGAGATCTACGCCGACGAGGACGGCCGGCTCAGCCTGACAATGGTTGCCCGCGTGAATGCCGTCGAGCGCTCGCGCGGCAATGCGGCGAGTATGTACTACACCTTTGCTGAGATGATCGCGCACGCCAGCCGCGACACGATGCTCTATCCCGGCGATGTGCTCGGCAGCGGCACCATCGGCGGCGGGTGCCTGATGGAGCAAACTGAGGGGTATGGGCCATGGCTGGTGCCTGGCGATCTGGTTGAACTTGAGATTACCGGTTTAGGCGTTTTGCGCAACACTATCGTCTGAAAGGAGGCCAATGATGCCCTTCTATCACTGCCTGGGAACCATTCCAGCCAAACGGCACACGCAGTTTCGCCGGCCCGACGGCACGCTCTACAGCGAGCAAGTAATGGGCACGCGTGGTTTTAGCGGGATCGAGTCGATCGTGTACCATCACTTTCCGCCCACGGCGATCCTGCGTGTCGAAGATCTGGGCGCTGTGGCGATCCCGCTCGAAGAAGCCGGCGCGCTACGCCATCGCCATTTCCGTACCGGCTCCCTGGAGCGCCGGGGCGATGCCGTACGCGGCCGCCAACCGTTGCTGCACAACCGTGATGTGACGCTGAGTGTCGCCCTGCCCACTCAGGCGATGCAGTTGCCCACCGGGCAGCCTTACTGGTATCGCAACGGCGAAGGCGATGAACTGCTCTTCGTCCACGAGGGCGAGGGTCTGCTCGAAACGACGTTCGGCAGCCTGCCGTTTCGGCGCGGCGACTATCTGGTTATTCCGATCGGCACCACCTGGCGGCTTGAGGCGGCCGGTGCATTGCGCCTGCTGGCAATCGAAGCGCGCGGCGGCAGTATCGAGCCGCCCCGGCGTTACCGCAACGAGTACGGCCAACTGATGGAGCATAGCCCTTATTGCGAGCGCGACATCCGGGCGCCGCAAACGTTGCCGGCCCATGCCGAACGCGGCGAGTTTCCCGTGCTTGTGCGGGCGCAAGGGCGTTATACGCTGCATGTGATCGATCATCATCCGCTCGATACGGTGGGCTGGGACGGGTTTTTGTACCCGTATGCGCTCAACATCGCCGATTTTGAGCCGATCACCGGGCGGGTTCATCAGCCGCCGCCGGTGCATCAGACATTTCAGGGGCCGAATTTTGTGATCTGCTCGTTTGTGCCCCGGCTCTACGATTATCACCCGCAGGCCATCCCGGCGCCCTACAATCACTCCAATGTCGATAGCGACGAAGTGCTCTACTACGTGGAGGGCAATTTCATGTCGCGGCGCGGGATTGAGGAAGCGAGCATTAGCCTGCACCCGAGCGGGTTGCCCCACGGCCCGCACCCTGGTACGGCCGAGGCCAGCATCGGCAAAACGCGCACCGAAGAGTTGGCCGTGATGCTCGACACCTTCCATCCGCTGCAGGTTTGCCGCCCCGCCCTCGGCGTCGAAGACCCGCAATATGCGTTTAGTTGGGTGTGACGAGCGACCAAAGCTGGAAGACCAAGGCCGCAGGCGCGCTGATTGTCTGGCCTGCGGCCCTGGTTGTTCGGCTGGCGTCCCGCGTTAAGCGAAATGGCAGGCTTCATGGAGATCGTTCCAACCGACCTCGACCAACGCGACCTCTACAAGCTGATCATCGGCTGTGTGGTGCCGCGACCAATCGCGTGGGTCAGCACAGTTGATCCTGAGGGCCGGGCGAATCTGGCGCCGTACAGCTTCTTCAACGCCGCCGGGTCAAATCCGCCGACGCTGACGGTGGCGATGAACTACACCTCAGCGCGACCCGATGGGCGCAAAGACTCATTGGGCAACATTCTGGCCACCGGCGAGTTTGTGGTAAACATCGTGAATGAGGAGTTGGCCGGCGCAATGAACGAAACCGCCACCGACTATCCCGCCGAGGTAGACGAGTTCGCGATGGCCGGCGTAACCCCAATGCCGAGCCGCACGGTGCAGGCGCCAAGGGTGAGTGCGGCGCCGGTGAGCTTCGAATGTGGGTTGCATACCACAGTGCCGGTTGGGGTTGGCCCCGGCAGCACCACGATTGTGATTGGGATTGTGCGCCATATCTTTGTGCGCGACGAACTGATCAACGACCGTTACCATATCGACCTGGCTCGTTTACAACCCATCGGCCGCCTGGCCGGCAATAGCTACTGCACCGTGCGCGAGACGTTTGAACTGGTGCGGAAGGCCTATACTCAGACCAAGGGCGAATAACCAAAGTTGACTGAGTGCGCCGGTGTTTATGCTATCATATGCCCCACAACGTGCTTGACCGAAAGGATGTCTCATGCCGGAGCGCCGCCGTGGCGTAACACGTCGCCAGGTTATTGCCGGATTTTTTGTTGGGCTTGGCCTCTTGTTACTATTGGCGTATGTGCCCGAGTTAGGCGCCGCTGAGCCGGTTACGACCCGACTGGCGTTTGCTTTGCCGAATCTGGTGCTTGCCGTGCCGACGGCGATTACCTTAACCCTGATCGGCGCCCTCTTTCTGATCGCCGGCATCCTGGGCTTCATCGTGCGCTTTGCGCGTGAATCGACCTGGTTGCTCTGGGCAAGTGGGGTGCTGATCATCCCGGCGATTCTGGTCTGGTCGGCTGCCGGGAAGCAGACGAACGTCACCTCGCTATTTGCCGAGTCGCTGCGGCTCTCAACACCGATTGTGTTGGGCGCCATGGCTGGGATCTGGGCCGAACGCTCCGGAGTGATCAACATTGCCATCGAGGGCATGATGCTTACCGGAGCAGCATTCGGTTTTGCCGCATTTGCATTTACTGGAAATGTCTGGTTTGGCGTTTTTGCTGCTGTTGCGCTTGGTGGCTTAATCTCGCTCTTGCACGGCCTGCTCTCGATCACCTTCCGCACCGACCAGATTATTAGCGGTACGGTGATCAACATTCTGGCGATTGGTGTGACGGGCTACCTGCGCCGCCAATTCCTGGTTGATCAAGGCGGCGGGCGGGTTACGCTGCCGGTAATCGAATTGCCGTTCTTAAAGGATATTCCGGTTCTGGGCCCGGTGATCTTCAGCGGCAAACCGATCTTCTACAGCATGCTGGCAGCCGTCGTGATCACGTACATCATGCTCTTTTATACGCGCTGGGGTTTGCGTACGCGTGCTGTCGGCGAGAACCCTAAGGCTGCCGATACGGTAGGCATCAATGTAAACCGCATGCGCTACTTCAGCGTTATGATCAGTGGCATGATCGCCGGCCTGGGCGGCGCATGGTTTTCGTTGGAAACTGTCGGTAATTTCGATGATGGCATGACGGCCGGCAAAGGCTTTATCGCGCTTGCGGCGATGATTTTCGGTAAGTGGATGCCGTTTGGCGCGTTTGCCGGGGCACTGCTGTTTGGCTTTGCTGAAGCGCTGGGGATTCGCTTCCAGATCTTGAATGTGGAGATCGCCGGCGCGCCGGTGCCCACGCAATTCTTGCAGATCCTGCCCTATGTGCTGACAATGGTTGTGCTCGCCGGCCTGATTGGGCGCGCAATTGCTCCCGCGGCTGTTGGCAAGCCGTACCCGTACGAGAAGCAGTGAGGTTCAAGCGTCCAGGAGTCAGGAGCCAGGAGGGCGCTGGGCCGCTCATGAATTACTAATGCAACAGCGCGGAGGATCTTCCTCCGCGCTGTTGTGTGTTGATTACATGCGTGCTTCGGCACGTTTGGCTTGCCGACGCGGCGCTTGTTACAGCCCCTCAGCTTCCAACCAACCCTGGACATCGGCCTCACTGGGCGCCGGATTGCCGCCAGGAATGTAGCGGAACCGATCGCCATAGCCTTCCATCACCATATTGCGCAACTCTTCGGCTTCCGGGCTTGCTTCCGTGTCGGGCACGCGCATGACCTGGCCTGTATCCAGATCCAGGTAGAAACTACAGGCAGGGTCGGTCTCGGCCAGCGCGGTACGAATTGCATCTCGATTGTAGCTGACTGCCACAGCGACCTCCAGGACGACCGAGGCGCTCAGCTGGCCTCGGGTAAGCACTCCTTCCCTGATGGTACACGAACCTGCGTAGTTCTGCAAGTGAACTTCTCGTAAGACACAGCCATCTTGGGGGATGCATAATTGGGCAAAATCGTGTAACCTTGGCAGTAGTGGGTGCGTATAGATCTGTAAGTGGAGCGGGAGCGATGGAGCAGTTGGCCGAAGAGGCCCAACTTGTACGGCGTGCCTGTGCAGGTGATCAGTCCGCATTCGGGGTTTTGGTCGAGCGCTATAGCGGCGCAATCTATAACCAGGCCTATCGAATGCTCGGTGACGCTCATGAGGCGGAGGATGCTGTCCAGGAAGTCTTCTTGCGGGCGTTTCGACGCCTGGACAGCTATGACCCGGAACGGCGTTTCATTACCTGGTTGCTGACAATCGGGTCGAATTTTTGCATCGACCGGATTAGGCGCCGTCGGCATACATGGCTTACGCTCGACGATGTAGCGTTCTGGCTGCCGAGCACCGATATCGGCCCTGAGCGGAGCGCCTTACGGAGCGAGCGGCGTGATCTGGTGCAGCGCGCCTTGCAAAAACTCCCCGAAGGCTACCGCAGTGTGACGGTGCTGCGTTATTGGCATGATCTCTCGTATCAGGAGATCGCAACGGCATTGAGCCTCACTGAAGCAACTGTTAAGACGCGCCTGCATCGGGCGCGCAAGATGCTGCTTGATGCACTTGGTGATGATGGAGTGACGGTATGGGACGCAGAGACGACTCCGAGCTGAGTCTAGATAATCTTGATCTTGCCGACGATGAAGCCGCTGTGCGGCAGGCCCTGGCGCCCTGGGGCGAGCCTGCCCAGGCGCCGCCGCCGCCGGCTATTGCGGCGCGTGTGCAAGCGGCTCTGGTTGAAGGTCGGCCCGTGCGCGACCGGCCACGTCGGCCGCGTTGGTCGTTGGCCTGGGTTCTAACGGCCTTGCTGACGCCATTGGTGTTGCTGGGCGCCTGGGGTGTCTTTCTCGATAGCGCAGGCCCGGCCAGCCTCCTGGGCGATCCGGCCGGTGGCCTGGGCCGGTTTGTGCTGATGCTGACCTTGGCCGCCAAGCCGCTGCTGAATGCCCTCTTGCTGACCGGCCCGATCTTGTTGGCGCTCACGCTCGGCGCATCGGCGGCGGCATGGCTCTGGTGGCGTACGGTGCGCGGTGGCGCTGTGGAGGCACGCTCATGAACGTGCGGCTGCTGACGCTTGCCTTGGGTTTTGCGCTCTTTTTTGCCTGCGTTCCCCGCCCGGCGTACGCGCAGACGGCGGCCCTCGTCGTTGCCGCCGATGAGCGCGTAGTTGGTGATCTGGCCACAATCGGGCGGCCGATTGTGGTGGCCGGCCTTGTCGAGGGTGATGTGACGAGTTGGAGCGGCGCGATCCGGATCAGCGGGACGGTGTTAGGCGATGTGGTGAGTTATGCCGGCTCAGTAACCCTGGGGCCGGGCGCCGATGTGCGCGGCAGTGTGCTGGCAGTCGGCGGCGCTGTGACGCGTGAAGATGCGGCGCTGGTGGCAGGGCAGGTGCTTGGCGGCGAGCCGGTGGCGGGCGGACGTGTGCTGAGTAGCGTATTTGCGATCTTTCAGCCGGAATTGGCCGAGAGCGATCTGCCGCGCCCGCTCGTGAGTGGGATGTTAGCTCTGACGGCGCTATTGCTGATGGTCGCCTGTGCGGCGGTCTGGCCGCGCCGGACAATGGGCGTGAGTCTGGCCTTACGCCACGCGCCGCGCGCTGCGGCGAGCCTCGGTGTGGTCAGCGCCCTGCTGTTCGGCGCACTGACCCTCTTGTTCACCGCATTTCTGGCCCTCAGCCTAATCGGGTTGCCGCTCATTCTGCCGTTGCTACTGCTCGTCCAGGCGCCGTTCCTGGTTGGCCTCACGGGTGTGGCCCGCCTGCTCGGTGAGCGCCTTGGCGGGCGGGCCTGGTCGTCGGCTGCGATTGTTGCCCTAGGCGCCCTGCTGATCCTGATCCCACTGGCTTTGCTGGGGATCAGCGCGCCGATCTGGAGTACAGCCTTGTTCTACACCCTCGCCAGCCTCGGTTTAGGCGCCGCGATTCTTAGCCGGGGCGGCGCCTATAGCGTTCAATAAAAAGGCCCCATGTAAAAGGCAAACGGGCGACATCGCTCTTTGCGTTTCACTGGGCCTTTTGCATTGGTTGCAGACTCACACTTCGCTTGCGGCCTTCGCGCAGGAAGCTAACCCGCCAGAGGGAGCGTTCGCGCAGGCTCTGGACAACTTTGCGCAGCGCATCAACACTTTCTACCGGATGGTCTTCGATAGTGAGTAACACGTCGCCTCCGCGCAGGCTCGCCTTTTCGGCGGCGCTATTCGGCGCAACCTCCAGCAGCAATACCCCGGCGCGCTGTTGTAACTGATTGGCCTGAGCGATATCGGCGTCGATGGTTGTGTCGAGCCCACTAATACCTAGTGCACCGCCGCGGATCGCCGCCCGGTGCGCGTCGGTGATCCGCGCAATGACGGCATAGGCCGTCGCTGTCGGCACCACAAAGCCTAGCCCCTGCCCCCACGGCACAATCGCCGTTGTAATCCCAACTACTCGTCCCTGCGTATCGGCGAGCGGCCCACCCGAGTTGCCGGGGTTGATTGGTGTGTCGGTCTGGATCAGTTGCTCCAACTGCTGGCCGGGGCCGGTGGGCAATGAACGGTTGAGCGCACTGACAACGCCCGCCGTTACGGTAAAATCCAAACCAAAGGGATTGCCGATTGCAATCACGAGTTGGCCGATCCGCAGTTGGGCGGCGCTCAGTTGAGCTACCGGCAGCCCGGTGGCGGCAACCCGTAATACGGCCAGATCGTTACCCGGCTCGCTGCCGAGCACGCCCGCCGGCATTCGGCGGCCATCAGGCAGGCTGACCAGCACCCGCGACGCGCCCGCCACAACGTGTGCATTCGTTAAAATATGGCCGTCGCTGGAATAAATCACGCCCGACCCGAGACCTTCTTGCGGACCACGGCGGCCATCAGGGCGGCGCCCGCCGCGCCCGGTTTCAATTTTGACGACCGCCGGCCCGACTCGTTCGGCGGCGGTATTGATCGCCTGTGAATAGGCGTCAAGCGCTATGGCTTCATCTACGCTGCTCATCTGCTTATCCTTCACCTAAGGCAGTGGGCACATCCACTGCGCCCCTTGTGGGCGTGCGGCGAGTCGCCCCACGCCAAGCGGACGGCTCAATCGTTATGCTCGCCGCTGTAAGGTAATGATTTGTGCTGTGAAGTATAGGCGTTGATTACAGCGTTGTCTATTAGATTGGTATTAGATGTAATTATGTAATCAGAGGTTTTTGGATTTAGGTCTGCCGGGTGACCGCCGGAATAGGTATCGGCGCTGATCCCGCTAAGTCAAACGGCTTAGATGCGAATCATTCCTCCAGATGATGCTCAGATGGCACGCAGATTGCTATACTAGTTGCATATGAAGTGATGCTTGCGACGGTCATCACGGCTCTGCGGAGTAGAGCACCGGCCCCACGTCGCCCCCTAATGGCCTCTAACTCCTCACGGCTGCCTCAGGCAGCCGTTTCTTCTTTATGCAGCCCGAAATGTTGCGCCTTTGCCAATGCGCGTGTTCACCGCTGCACCGGCAGCACATAATGGGCACGCCTCAGCCGGCCACGACTCGAGCGGCACGTCGGCCAGGGCGAACAGTTCCGGAGCGCCTAAATCTGCGGCACTGATGCCGCCCCGGTTGCACAGCACCCCAACGCCCACAACCGTGCCGTGGGCCGCTGCTACGGCTTCGACCACCTTGCGTGCCGAACCGCCGGTGGTCAGAATATCTTCCACTACCAGTACCCGCTTGCCCTGCACCAGGGCGTCGTAGCCGCGCCGAAAGCTGCGCCGCGTATTCCCGGCCTCAGTTACTTCTTCAGCGTACACTGCCAGCACCTCGCGCCCCAACAGGCGGCTCAGATGATGCGCCGTCCATTGCGCCATAATCACGCCGCCTACCGTTGGCCCGGCGACAACTTCAACATTTGCGGCGGCAAAACGCTCGGCAATCTGCGCGCAGACGGCGCTCGTAGCGGCAGTATGCGGGTAGAGCGCATCTTTGTTTACATAAGTGCTGCCATGCCGCCCGGACGTATACACGAGATGATCATTCGTAATCAGTGCGCCTACTTCAGCGAGTAAGGCGAGCGTGTCGGGCTGGGTCATAGTTTCTCCTGGGGGATTCAGGACTCAGGATTCAGGACTCGGTTCCGTGGCTCCGTGGCTCCGTGGCTCCGTGGTTCCGTGGTTCCGTGGTTCAGGAATTCCGTGGTTCCGTGGTTCCGTGGTTCCGTGGCTCCGTGGCTCAGTGGTTCCGTGGCTCAGTGGTTCCGTGGTTCCGTGGCTCAGTGGCTCAGTGGTTCCGTGGCTCAGTGGTTCCGTGGCCCGGTGGTTCCGTGGTTCCGTGGCTCAGTGGTTCCGTGGTTCCGTGGTTCCGTGTTCCAACTCAGCCACGATCCGTGCGGCGGCAGCGGCGGGCAGGCCGACTTCCGGCGGCGGTGCAGTAATTGGGCGCCCGATCACCAGGTAGTCGGCGCCGGCGTTGCGGGCTTCGGCTGGGGTAAGCGTGCGCCGCTGGTCGCCGTCGGCAGCCCAGGTTGGCCGCACACCCGGCGTTACAATCAGCAATTCCGGCCCACACGCGGCGCGGATCGCGGTGGCTTCGTGGGGCGAGGCAACCACGCCATCCAGGCCGCATTCCTGGGCCATACGCGCCAGATGCAGCACATGCTCGCCGAGCGGCACCGTCACCTGGAGTTCGTCGTAGAGGGCGGGCGCGTCGAGGCTGGTAAGCACTGTAACCCCAAGCAGTAACGGGCGCTCCGGGCCGAGTTCGGCGGCGGCTGACGCTGCAGCGCGGAGCATCGTCGCCCCGCCGTGGCAGTGGAGCGTCAGCATGCGCACGGCTGTGCCCAGGCTGCCCAGGCCGCTTACGGTGCGCGCAACGGTGTTGGGAATATCGTGTAGCTTCAGGTCGAGGAACAGCCGACCGCCTGCTGCGGCAATCGCCTGCACTACCTGGGGCACTCCAACAGCGGAGCACAGTTCTAAGCCCACTTTAAACCCACCTACGGCAGGCCGCAGTTCCGTAGTGAGCTTGAGCGCCGTAGCAAGATCGGGCACGTCGAGTGCGGCGAGCACGCGCTCGCGCGGACTGGTAATAAGCGCAGTCATGTAAATTCCTTAACGATGGCCGCCCCGGTTTGCACCCAGCGATGGGCTTCATGGCGGCCCTGGATGGCCAGATAGGCGCCGTACGTCATCGCCAGCGCCACAATGATGCTGCCCACCAGTGCGAGATCGGCCGCCAGCGATGCCTCCGTACCGAGAAATCCGTGGGTTTCCATAGTTGTCATCCAGCGCGCACCAGCGCCTGATTGATCTGCCGTACCAGGTTTGGGCCCGCGTAGACCAGGCCAGTGTAGATTTGCAGCAACGTTGCGCCGGCGTCGAGCATACGCACGGCATCGGCCGGGCCGTTGATCCCGCCCACGCCGATAATCAGCATGCGCCCACCGGTTTCGCGGGCGATCAGTCGCACCATTGCGGCGGCGCGTTCGGCCAGTGGTCGGCCGCTCAGTCCGCCTTGTTCCTGCGCGAACGGCGCACTGGCCGGGCTCAGGCCGTCGCGCTGTAAGGTGGTATTCACGGCGATAATGCCGGCCACGTTATGCCTGGTGCAGACGGCAAGCGCTTCGCTTACCGCCGCTTCGCTGAGATCGGGGGCGAACTTAACGAGCAGGGGGCGTGGCTGAGTAGTCTGTTCAGTCGCCAGGCGCCGATTCGCTTGTTGTAAGGCTGCCAGCAGTTTGTCGAGGGCGGCGCGATCCTGAAGGGCGCGTAACCCCGGCGTATTGGGCGAACTGATATTGACCGCTACGTATGCTGCGTAGGGGAAGATCGCCGCCAGCGCCGCGCAGTAATCCTGTTCGGCCTCGGCGAGCGGCGTAACTTTCGACTTGCCGATGCTCACGCCGATTGGGATAGTGAGGCGCGAGCGGGTCGCCGCAAGCCGACGGGCCAGGGCGGCGGCGCCGGCATTATTAAAGCCCATGCGGTTGATCAGCGCCTGATCGGCGGGCAGACGAAAGAGGCGCGGCCGCGGATTACCCGGCTGCGCCTGCCCTGTTACGGTACCTACCTCAACAAAACCGAAGCCTAGCGCTCCCCACGCAGGCAGCGCGACGCCGTCTTTGTCCATCCCGGCGGCAAGCCCTAATGGGGTAGGGAAGCGAACACCAAAAACAGTGCGCTCCAGGCGCGGATCGGGCTTGCCCCAGACGGCGGTGAGCAGGCGGGTTGCTGCGCGTGAGCGGCTTACCAGCGCCAGGAGTTGGAGCGTTGCCTCGTGGGCCGCTTCGGCATCGCCCCGCCCGAGGCGAAACAGGATCGGGCGCAGGAAGTACTGGTAGATCATGGAGCTATTCGGGAACTTTTCCGTGGGGGAGGGGATTGCGGGGAGGACGAAGCCTCCCCACGCCCCACCACATACCGAGCTACTCTTTTATAGCGACGGGCAAAACGCTTGAGCCTGCGCCACGCTGGCGCGAGCAGAGCGAGCCACCCGTTTCAGTGCTTCAGTGGCTCAATTGTGCTGCTCAGTGTTTTAGAACGGCTCGATCCCGACTTCCGCCAGATCTTCGGCGAGGCGCTCAAGATCGGCCACACCGCGAAAGTTCTGCACCCGACCAAGGAAACGCCCACGTTGGGTCGGATCGGACATCACCGCACGCTCGATGTACTGCTTCAGATAGATCCGCAGCAGGTCGAGTTTGGCCGGGTCAAGGTCTTCGCTGCGCATATAGACCTCGATCGCCGCAGCGAGAGCGCCCGTCGTCTCCTCCATCCAGAAGCGGGGTGGTGTGTCTACCGGGAATGGATACGGATACTCCGGGTCTTCGACGAAGATCAACGGCCCGAATTGTTCTTCCTTCATTAGCGTTGCATGCCCAGGGCCTCATAGAGGCGATCGAAATTAAAATGGGCGTCGAGCAGTTCCGTAAAACGAGTCAGTTTCGACGCTTGGCGGAAACGCACCCGCCCAAAAAGATTCTCGGCGCGATCAACGGCGGTTAGCGTATCGTCGGCCACGACAATAATCGGCACCTCGCGTTCTTCGGCTTTGTCGATTACCTGGAACGAAGGCTTGATATTGCCCGTGAGCACGAGCGCGTTGGTACTCGTCTGGAGGGCGGCGAGCTGTAAATCGGTGCGGTCACCGCCGGTGATCACTGCTTTGTTGGCGCGGCGACGGAAAAACGAGAGGCTGGCTTCCGCGCCCATTGCGCCGATCATCAGCGACTCGACGGTTTTAGCGCACCACTCGCGCCGCCCGATCAACTGACCGCCAAGTTGCTCCAGCAGTTCTTCTACGCTGATCCCCGACAGGGTGCTGTCGTGCGGGAGTGCGCCGAATACCGGAATGCCGCGGGCCTCCAGGAACGGCGCGACACGGGTCTGCACAAAGTCGCGCTGCGGATCTTCGACCTGGTTTAGCACCACGCCCAGCAGCCGATCGCCGACGTAGCGCTGCACCGAGAGGATCGTATCGACATTCAGCGTCGAAGTGAAGCGACTGACGAGCAGGCCGGGCGCTTCGAGCAGGTCGGTCACCTGATCGGCGGTAAGATCAACCAGCGCCCCTTCCGACCAGGTGTTGGTGCCCTCCAGCACCACGACATCCTTGCCGCGCGAGACGTTGAGGTACGCATCGCGGAGCACCCGCGTGTAGCTCTGCACATTGCCGCGCAAAATCGTCTCAACGACGCCGGGGGTGATCAGCACGGGCGCGATCTGGTTGAGCGCTTCTTTAAGGCCAAAATGGTCGCGGATGAAGGCTGCGTCTTCGTCGAGAACGGCATCGGGCGTGTGGGTTACCGACACGCTGACCGGCTTCATATAGCCGATGTTGAAGCCATCCTGTTGCATCCGGCGCAACAGGCCGATGCAGACGGCGCTCTTGCCGACAAACGTCTCTGTTGATGCGACATACAGCGTTGCCATAAGCCTGCCTCCGGGGTATTCCAGTCGGACAGTCCGACAGTTTGACTCAGTTCAAGGGGAGACGCGGGATCACTGCAAGATGATGCGGGCATCGAGGACAATAGCGCCTTCGCCTTCATTGTGCACGACAAGGGGGTTAATGTCCATTTCGACAATCTCAGGAAAATCGGTGACGAGTTGATTGACCCGCAGTACCGTCTCCTCAATCGCAGCGATATCGGCGGGTGCTTCGCCGCGTACACCGGCCAGCAAGGGGTAGGTGCGAATCGAGCGGAGTTGTTCGCGCACTTCCTGGGTGCTGATCGGAGCGAGGCGGAAGGCGATATCTTTCAACACTTCGACATAAATGCCGCCCATACCCACGCCAATCAGCGGGCCGAACTGCGGATCGCGCGACACGCCGACCAGCACTTCGCGGCCTTTGGGCACCATTTCCTGCACCAGCACGCCCCAGATCCGGGCGTCGGGGCTGTACTTGCGGGCGCGATATTCGATCAGTTCGAAGGTGTCGCGGGCCTGAGCGGCATCGGCGACGCCGACCTTTACGCCGCCGATATCGCTCTTGTGCAGAATATCGGGGCTGGAGATCTTCATCACCACAGGGAAGCCAATCTTCGCTGCGATCTGGGCGGCTTCGTCGGGCGAGCTAGCGAGATGGCTTTGCGGCAAGCGCATCCCGTAGGCTTCGATCACCTCGCGGGCCTCGATTTCGCCCAACTCAACCCGACCGGCGGCGCGCACTTCGGCAAACAGTTTCCGCACCCGCTCGCGATCGGCAGTGAAGGTGCGATACTCCGGCTCCGGACGCTGGCTCCAGGTGTACTGACGGTACATTGCCGCCAAGGATTGCACGGCGCGTTCGGGAAAGAGGTAATTCGGAATGCGGTTCTGGTTCAGCAATGCGAGGGCCGGGCCGAGGCTGTAGCCGCCCATAAAACTGGTCGTTACCGGCTTGGGTTGATCCTGGCTCAGATCAATAATCACCTGCACCGTTTCGATCAAATCGCTCTGGGCCTGGGGCGTGAGCAAGACGACCACGCCATCGACGTTGGGGTCGGCGAGGGCCGCTTCAAGCGCAATGCGGTAGCGCACACTGGTTGCATCGCCGATCACATCGATCGGGTTGAATACATTGGCTTCAGCGGGCAGTTTCGCCTGGAGCTGTTCGATCGTCTCTGCGGTGAAACCGGCCATCTGCATGCCGCTGCGTTCGACGACATCGGTAGCGATAATGCCGGGGCCGCCGGCGTTGGTGACAATCGCCAAGCGATTACCGTGAATCAGCGGCTGATACGCAAAGAGCAACGCCAGATCGAAGAGTTCGCTCATCGTATGGGCGCGCAGAATGCCGCTCTGGGCGAAGGCGGCTTCATAGGCGCTCTCCGAGCCGGCCAGCGAGCCGGTGTGCGAAGAAGCGGCGCGCGTACCGGCAGCCGTCGTGCCCGCTTTAATCGCCACTACCGGCGTCTGTTTGGTCACTTCGCGGGCGGTGGCAATAAAGCCGGGGCCGTCGCTGATGCTCTCTAGGTAGGCCAGAATGACCTTACTGTGTTCATCGCGGTTCCAGGCCTGCAAGAGCGCCACTTCGTCTACATCGGCCTTATTGCCCAGGCTCACGAAGCGTGAAAAGCCGATCCCTTGCGGCTTGCTCCAGTCGAGGATGGCTGTACACATCGCGCCTGACTGCGACATAAAGGCGATATTGCCGTCTTCGGGCATCAGCGCGGCGAAGGAAGCGTTCAGGTTGCTGATCGTGTCGATGATTCCAAGGCAATTCGGGCCGATCATGCGCATCCCATAGTGCTTCACCCGTTCGGTCAGTTCGTGCTCAAGATCTTTGCCTGCGCCGCCGACCTCCTTAAAGCCGGCCGAGATGACGACCAGCCCTTTCACGCCCTTCTGACCGCACTCTTCAACGACGCCGAGCACGTATTGCGCCGGGATCACGATGACTGCCAGATCGATTGGATCGGGTACCGCCAGGACGCTGGCGTATGCGGTGCGTTCCAGCACATGCGTCGCTGTGGGATGGATGGGGTAAACGGACCCGGTGTAGCCGTGCTCAAGAATGTTCTTGAGCACCCGATTGCCAAGGCGGCTTGGATCGGGCGAGGCCCCGATTACCGCCACCGATTTGGGGGTGAAGATCGCTTTGAGCATGCACTCCTCCTTCGCCTGTGCGGGCGTATCATACCCTACGGCGTCGGATGGAGCAAGATCAACGCAAAATGGGAAAGTGGGAAAACGGCAAAACGGGAAAGCGCACCTCTCAATATGCGTTGCGCACTGTTCGTGATGCTTTTCTGCACGCCCTCACGCCTCGCGTGTTGCAGGCAACCCGACAAGCCTGAAGCCTGAGCATTCTATTCCGTCACCGTCACCGTTAGCTGCTGCACGGCATTCATCTGGTAGCCCTTGCGGTTGTAGGCTGCGTGGAGCGGCTGGATGTTGCCCATCAGGTCGGTGGCGCGAACGGCTAAGCTATGGACGCCGGGCGTGGCCTTCCAGCTAAAGGCCCAGGCGCGCCACGCACGCGGCCCCAGATCGGCCAGCAGCGTTGTTGGTTGCCAGGTAGTACCGCCGTCGCTGCTCCATTCGACTTGCGCAATTCCGTGTCCACCCGACCAGGCCAGGCCGCGGATCGTATGCAGACCGGCAGTAAGCACGCTGTCGCGCTCAACGTTGGTGAAGATCGACTTGACGAACAGTTCGCGCACCTTGCCGAAGGGCATGCCCGCTGTGTCGTACAGCACGTAGTTTTGCTGGTTGTAAATACTGTCAGACTCGTGGGCAATCAGGGTCATACGGCTGATCCACTTGACCCAGTTGATTCCACCCCAGCCCGGCACAACCAGGCGCACCGGGCCGCCGTGGGTGCTAGGCAGCGGTTGCCCGTTCACGGCATAGGCGAACATCGCATCGGCGCAGAGCTTGCTGATCTCGATCCCGCGGGCGAATGGTTCAGCGCCGGCGCTCCAACACTCGGCCTGGAGCGCGGCCTGCTTCACGCCGGCCTGTTCCAATACGAGCGCCACCGGCACGCCGATCCATTCGGCATTGGCCACGGCGCCATTCCGCCATTGGAGGCCCTCGGTGGGCGCACCGTCGGCGGCGAAACGCTCGCGCCCGTTGCCGCTGCACTCAAGCACGGCCATGTAACTGCTGGTTGGCAGTTCCCGCAAATCTTCCAGCGTAATTGTCATGGGCCTGCGCACCAGGCCGTCGATCGTTACGCTCCAGCACGCCGGATCCACTGTGGGTGAAGCGTGATTGTTGCGCATAAACATGCGCTCGATCGGGGTGATCATTTCGTTGAGCAAGTTCATCGGTGTCTCGACGTTGAGCAGGTCGCCGGGATGCATCAGCAGGCGCGGATCTTTGCCTAATCCGGCTAACGCGCCGCCGCCGGGGACCGGTGGTTCGCTCGGGGTCGGTTCGTTGTGCGCAGGCGTAAGCATTTCAAGTGGCATATGCGGCCTCTTCCTTAGTTTATTATAGCTAAAGCAGATCGCTTAAACCCATTGCAGGTATGCGAGCGCTTTCTGCTAGCGCCTTCTGAATCCTGACTTCTACACTATGGTTATGCATAGTATACGCCGGTGTAGCTTGTCGATTGATGAACGTTCCGCTCTGATTGCCTACAAAACATTCAGAAAGCGGTTTCTGCGTACGCAGGAAGCTAGTAAAAAAGTCGTTTACGAGATTGACGTACGAACATGTTGCTCCGATTTTGATCCGCCTCTGAGGAGAGCCTATGCGTTACGCCTGCATCATCGTTGTGCTGTTCGCCACGCTCGTATTTCCGCGGCCCACGCCGGCCCAGAACGGCTGTGCCGCTCCAACAACGGTAGCGCAGCCTGCGCAGGCGCCGCCGGTCGCGGATGGTTCGGTAGGCCTGACCCGCCTGAGCGCTGTTGGTGGCGCTGTTATGGCAGCGGCGCGGGCCGACGACACGTTGTATGTTGCTCAGGGCGGCCTGTTACGCATCGAGCGGCCGGGAAGCGGAACAATCCAGCAGCCGCTAAGCGATCTCGCCCGTGACCTTGCGGTTAGTGCAACGGGCACTTATGTGGCGGCGGGTAGTGCCGGTCTGATTGGTTTGCCGGTTGGCGGGACGGCTGTAACGCTCCCCCTACCGGGCCTAGCGAGCGGTGTAACGGTTGTTGGTACGCGGGCGTATGTTGCCGCAGCCGGCGCCGATGGCGGGTTGCACATCGTCGATGTCGCGGCTCCGGCGCAACCGCGCTTGCTCGGTACGGCGGCGGTGTTGGGTTCGGCAAGTGCGGTGACGGTTGCCGGCGACCTTGCCTATGTCGCCGGTGGGGTAAACGGTGGAATTGAGATCTTCAACCTGGCTGATCCGGCGGCGCCGGTGCGGCTGGGCGGCTTGATCACCCCCGGCGCAGCCCGGTCGATTCTGCTCGTCGGTGAGCGGGCGTATGTAGCCGCCGGGATTTGTGGCCTTCAGACGCTTGATGTTAGTGATCCGGCAGATCCACGCTTGCTTGGCGCTGTGGCCACCGGCGGCGAGGCGCTCGATCTGGCGTTGGCGGGAACGGTGTTGTATGTTGCTGCCGGCGCGGGCGGTATTGCCGGCTTTGATCTGAGCACCGGGACGCCGCAACCGCTGGCACAAACCACGCTGCCCGGTTTTGCGCGCCAGCTCAGCCTCAGCGGCGCGGAACTATTGATTGCTGCCGAGGCCGGCGGTTTATTTGCCCTTACGCTGAGTCCGCCTGCTGCCGCACCACGCGCTGTTGCTGCGGGTGATGTGCCGCTGGCCCTAGTGCGTGATGCTGAACGCGTGTTTCTCGGCCTGCGCCAGGGCGGTGTGCGTGAGGTGGATCTGACTGATCCGGCTCAGCCCGATCTGCTGAGCCGTTGGGAAGCGCCGACAGCAGTACGCGCTCTGGCTCTGGCTACCCCCCAAGATCGGCTTTATGCCGCAGTCGATGATGTCGGAATCGTCACCTTAGCCGTGAATGAACCAGATCCGCCGACTGAATTGAACCGTCTGGCGGCGCCGGGGCAAGTAACGGCACTCCTTTTCGACCCTGACGCAGCCCAGTTGTATGCGGCTGTAGGCAGTGCCGGCGTGGCAATTTACACGTTGAGCGATCCTGATGCACCCGAATTGTTACGCACGATCGACACGCCTGGAACAGCGCTTGGCCTCGCCCAACGGGGTGATCTGCTGTTGGTGGCTGATCGAAGCGGACTCCAGCTGATCGACCTGAGCACGAACACGTTGCAGGGAACGTTTACCCCACCTGCCGGCAGTTTCGTCCAGGGTGTAGCCGTGGCGGGAACGACGGCATTGCTCGCTGATCGGACTGGCCTGCTGGTGATCGAGATCAGCGATCCTGCGGTACCGCGTCAGGTCGGCATGGCAGGCGGCTTTACCGCGTATAACGTGCTCACCGAAGCCGAGCGCGTCTATGTTGCGGCCGGCCCTGCCGGTGTGCTTGTGTTCGATATCGTTCAGCCAACCCAGCCGCACCTTGTAAGTGCGTTCCCTGCTCCCGGCTCAACGCTCGATCTGACGCTCGCCGGCGATCAGGTGGCGGTTGCCAATGAGGCCGGCGGGCTGCTGATCCTGACCAGCCGCGATCTGCCTAATCGGCTGATGCTGCCGCTGATCGGGCGATCCGGCGCGTGACAGACTGCCCAACTTTCTACCTGCGCAGCATCGGCAAATACACCGTGTTATTGCCGAAGCCCAACACGCGCACATCAACGCGGCGGGTGAAGCTGTTGTTGTCGGCGAAGAGATCCTCGCCTTCAGCGGTGATTTCGGCGCTCATGGTCAGGAAGATTGCGCCGGTTACGCCGGACTTGACCTTAACATCAATCGGCACCGCCCAGGCCTGGCTGACAAGCAGGACCGGCACGACGCAACTGATCGCGGGCAGATCTTCCGTGTCGCAGCGGCTGTCGGCGCGCACAAAATCAACTTGCGGCGGCAGTGTGCCGGAAACGACAATGCCGGTGGCGCGGCGCGAACCGTTGTTGCGCAATTCGACGTTATAGGTAAAGCTCGCGGCCTGATACACCTCTTCCGGCAGCACAGCGATTGTATAGATCTCGATATCGGTATCGTCGCCGCTGCTGCTGCTCACGAGGACATAAAAGCTACCCTCCGCTGTCTGATCGCCGAGTGTCGCCGTGCAGGTGACGAGCGTAGCGCCGCGGGAGAAGACCGCGCCGGAGGACGGATCGCATTCCAGTTCGGCGGTTGCGGGGCTGACGATGATATTGCTTTCGTAGAAAACGGGAGTTTCCTGATTGATGCTCGATACGGGGAAGTAGGCGTCTTTAAAGCTGATCGTCGGCGCCGCCTGGGCCGGTGTCTGGGCACGACCGGCTGAGGCAAACAAGACACTACTAAACAGAATGGCAATCAGCAAGCTGAGCGTAAACCGTGGAGAACACGCTGTCTGGGCGTTCATAACTGGTCCTTAAGATAAAAATAGCGTCGGTGACAAAAGCCACCCTGGGGCAAAGGTGGTGAACGGTTAGTATGGATTGGACTTGCGAGTGTACGGGGTGAGTCTGTCAGCTTGATGAAGACGCAGGGGCTAGGGGGGTGACAGCATCGTCATTTAGCGCACTGAGCAGCATGACTGAGCTGCTGAGGCCACTGAACCGGGTAGTTCGCTGCGCTCACGCCTGGTTGGGCAGGCTCAATCGATCTGAGCAATGCTGTAGGTGATCAAAAGGCGCCCATGTGGGGCGCCCGCCATTACCGGATTGCTGGATTGCTGGTGCAGGCTATTCGCCGCCGGCGACAACAACATTGAACCCGGCGTCTACGTAGCTGATCTCGCCGGTAACGCCGCCACTCAGGTGGCTACAGAAGTAAACGGCGGCATTGCCGACGTCCTCGATCGTAATATGCCGGCGCAGTGGCGCTGCGTCGGCAAATTGCTTGTGCAACGCGCGAAAGCCGGTAATGCCGCTGGCCGCGAGGGTGCGGATCGGCCCGGCGCTGATCGCATTCACACGAATGTTGCGTGGGCCGAGGTCGGCGGCGAGGTAGCGCACGCTCGCTTCCAGCGCCGCTTTAGCCACACCCATCGCGTTATAGTTCGGGATGACCTGCTGGGCGCCGTGGTAGGTGAGGGTGAGGATCGATGTGCCGTCGACGAGTAGTTCGGCTTCGTCGGCGGCCTTAACGAGCGCGGTGAGTGAATATGCGCTCACTTCCATCGCCAGGAGAAAGCCGGCGCGAGTCGTATTCAGGTACGCGCCCTGCAATTCATTTTTGTTGGCATAGGCGATCGCGTGGATCAAAAAGTCCACCTGGCCGAACACTGCGCGTGTTTTCGTCATCAACGCAGCGATTTCGGCGTCGTTGTTGGCGTCGCATGGCTCGATCAGCTTGGCGTCCAGGCTTGCGGCAAGCGGGCGGACGCGGCGTTCCAGCATTTCGCCGACATAGGTGAACCCGAGTTCCGCGCCTTCACGGTGCAGCGCCTGGGCGATGCCCCACGCGATCGAGTGGTCGTTCGCCACGCCCAGGATCAGCCCCTTTTTTCCCGACAACAGACCCATCGTGATTTCCTTCTGCTGGATTTACATTGTCGGAGCGGCTCACGAGCCGCCCATAAAGTGAACACAGAAACCTGCCAGATGCAGCCGGCAGTGAGCTTTTGGCTGGATCTGACAGGATTAATTGTTCCATGTAACTAGGTCGTATCTTACCACAAACCAGTTGCGGGCTTGACATCGGAGCTTACGACTGATAGAATTAGTGTCAGTTAAACACTATTTGCAAAGGAGGCATTGAATGCGCTCGCTGAACATTGCCGAACAGGCACTACCGTTTCTGCGTTATTTGGACGAATGGTATGCCGCGTTGCCGGCGGCTGATCTTATAACCATCGTAGGCGCTACGCCGGAGCGCGTGGCAGTGTTTTCGATCGACATGATCAACGGCTTCTGTGTTGAAGGGCCGTTGGCCGGTTCGCGTGTCGGGGCGCTCATGGAGCCGGTGGCCGCGATCCTGACCCGTGCCCACGATCTTGGTGTGCGCGCACTGGTGCTTACGCAGGACACGCACAACCCGGACACGCCCGAGTTCGGCGCTTACCCGCCGCATTGTGTGGCCGGCACACCTGAAAGCCAGACCGTCGCGCCGATTGCTGCGTTGCCCTTTGCTGATGCGTTGACCACGATCCCCAAGAACTCACTTAGTTCGCACCTGGGCACACGCCTGGGCGATTGGATGGCCGCGCATCCGCAGATCGACACCTTCGTAGTGATTGGGAATTGCACCGATCTCTGCGTCTACAGCGCGGCGATGCATCTGCGCCTGGAGGCGAACGCGCTCAACCTCCAGCGCCGGGTGATTGTACCGGCGGCGATCAGCAATACGTTTGATACGCCGGTGAGCGTGGCGCGTGATCTGGGCATTCTCGCCCATGACGGCGACCTGCATCATGTGCTTTTCTTGCATCACATGGCCCAGAACGGCGTGGAGGTAGTGGGGGATCTGAGGTAAAGGATGGAAGTGATTGTCCGTGTTCATGGCGAAGCCGTGAACACGGACAATTCCAGTGATCCTACACGAAGCCGCGCCCACCGGTCTTGGAGATACGCGCATCGAGGGTGCCGGCGAACGCCTTCATGCTGTCGGCGTCGAGTGCGTCAAGGGCGTCAAGTTCTTCTTCAGTGAGATCGTACCCGACACAAGCCGCACGAGCGTCGTCGATCAGTTTCTGGCGGAATTCGGCGTCGGTGATAGCGCGACCGATCACGACCTGAACAGCTTCCATAGACATTGTGGTGCTCCTTGGTTGGGCCGCAGTATGGGCTGCGGCTTTACATGTAGTTACGCTGGATTCTGCATTCGAGCAAGTTCGCCTCGGGCATCGATCGCGGCGAACATTGTGCGCGCCTGTTCTAGATACGCGGTTCCCTGCGGATCGTTACACGCCATGAGCATATTGCCCCAACGCGCCCAGGTGACGGCCAGTTCAAAGCGGCTGTTGAGTTGGGCGAAGCCTTCGGCGGCAGCGGCGAAATGTTCGCTGAATGGTTCATTGCGGGCGGCGGCGATCTCGCCCTGAAGGCGTCGGGCAATGCCGTAGTCGAGCCGGCTGCCAAGCCGTTCAGCGAGGTCGGCGGCCTGGGCCGACCACTGGGTCGCATCGTCCAGATGCTGAGTTGCCCCGACGCCACGCGCAGCGCTGGAGGCGGCTTGCAGGTCGGCGTCGGCGAGTACCGTCAGCGCCTCCAGTTCGAGTTGCGGCGCTTGAATGCGCGTGCCGATGGTGCGCGCCGTTTCGGCCAACGTGCGGGCAGCGGCGATATCGCCCTCGGCCAGTTGGACGCGCGCCAGGAGCGCCAGGGTGTTACCCTCTTGGTAGGTGTTGGTCTGGTCGCGGTAAATTGCGAGCGCCTGCTGATAACCCGCAGCGGCAGTCGTATAATCGCCGCGTTGGTAGGCCGTCATACCGAGTGTGTCGGCGGCTTGGGCAACACCAAGCTGATCGCCCATCTCTTCGCAGAGGGTTAGCGCGGCGCGACAGGTGTGCTCGGCGTCAGCATATCGGCTTAGACAGAAGTATGCATAAGCGGCATTGAGCAATACACTGCTCAGCATATATTTTGTCTGTACTTTGCGGGCCAGTTCTTCGGCCTGAGTGTAGTGGGCAACGGCAGTAGAGTAATTACTCTGAAGTTGGGCAAGATAGCCCAAGTTATTGAGCGTGCGCGCACATCCATAGAGATCGTCGATCGCCTCTAACGCACTCAGGGCGTTGCGGAAATGGAATTCGGCGCGCGAATAGTCGCCGCGCATGCCGTAAAGTGTACCCAGTTGCTGCTGGAGCTCGGCTTCGATCCGTTCATCTTCGGCGCTGCGGGCGTCGGTGCGAATCCGCACCAGGCCGGCGTGACAAACTTCCAGGGCCTGATCGAACATGCCCAGGCGGCGCAGCACGTTGCCCATGTCGGCGAAAATTGCCGCCAGGAGCAATGGCGGTACAGCATTGATCTGCGCTTCGGCCAGCGCTTCGGCGGCACGCAGTTTCGCCAGCGCTTCGGTGTATTGGCCCTGCTTTTCCAGTGCATCGCCCCACGAGCGTAACACCTCGGCGGCAACGGCAGGCGGCAGGACACTCGCGGCGCCCGCTTCAGATACGTCTTCCTGCCTCCTGCCCTCTGGCTCCTGGCTCCTGCCGCTTGTACCCAACAACGCCGCATACTCGGCAATTGCTTCGCTATAGCGGCCCAGCGTGCAGAGTACGTCGCCGAGGGCTTCGCGGGCTTCCCAGAGCCGGGGATCATCGTTATGGCCCTCAAGCGCTTCGATTGTCCAGCGGTAATACTGGATCGCCTGCTCGTTGGCGTAATCGTCGCGGGCGGTGTGGCCGGCCAGGAGCAAATAGGGTACGGCGCGCTGCGGTTGATCGCTCAGGCGCAGGTGGTGTGCGAGGAGGAAGATTGGCGCACTGCTCACCCGGCTGGCCCGACCAAGCAGCGATCCATTGCGCCCGATCTGCACCAGCGAGTTGTCATCAACGCCATACTGCGCCCGGGCCTGGGCCAGCACATCGGCGTGGCGGCGTTCCAGATAGTCGCCCACCTGGCCATGCAATTCACGCCGCCGGGCGAACAGCAAGCTCTGATACGCCACTTCCTGGGTCAAGGCGTGCCGAAACAGATGTACGCGCTCGGGTTGCTCACGCTCCAGGCTGGTGAGTTCTTCGGCGTCGAGGTGGGCCAGTCGACCTACCAGGCTGCCGTAATCGTCGGGATAAATGGATCGCAGCACGGCAATCGGGAAGCGCTGCCCAATGACGGCGGCGATCCGCAGCAGCGACCGACTCTTCTCGTCAAGGCGATCAATCCGGGCCAGGAGCAGGCCACTCAGGCTGTCGGGCAGCGTGTCGAAGGTGGAGTTGCTCTCCACAGCGCGCAGTAATTCTTCCAGGAAGAGTGGATTGCCGCCGGCGCGAGTGATGATCTGCGTGCGTAGATTCGGGTCGAGACGTTCCCCGCCGAGGCGATCAAGAATGGCCGCACTGGCTTCGTCCGACAGTTCGCCAAGCTCCAGCACATCCGCGCCGTCGCTAGAATGCGCGCCCGCCCAGGCGATTGTGCCGCGATGCAGGCCGATCAAGAGCAGCGGCGTGGTTGCGATCTGGGCGGCGACCTGTTGCCAGAGCGCCAGTGAAACCTGGTCGGCCCAGTGCAAGTTGTCGAAAAGCAGCACCATACTACCGGCGCGGTGGGCCGTTGCTTTGAGCAGTTCGGTGATCAGTTCGAAGCGGCGCGTCTGGCGTTGCTGCGGGTCGAGGCTGCGCACAATCACGTTATCGGCGCTATCGAGCCGCACCAGTTCGGCGAGCAGCGGTAGCCAATCGGCGGCGGCGATCCCGGCGGAGGTTAAAGTATCGGCGAGGCGTTCGGCGCGTTCGGCCTGCGTTGCGTCGGCGTGAATGCTACATAGTTCACGCAGCAAATCGCCCCAGGGCGCAAACGGTACAGTTGTATTGAAAGAGAGGCAACGCACACTGATCACCCGTGCGCCGTGGGCCTGGGCTGTGTCGATCACTTCGGCGCTCAGGCGGCTCTTGCCGATCCCGGCCTCGCCGCTAATCCGCAGCGCATAGCCCTGGCCGGCCAGTGTTCGTGCCAGGCGCGCTTCGAGCCAGGCCTGTTCGGCATCACGCCCAACCAGATCGCCGCTGCGCAAAGCGCGCGGCAGTTCGATCATGCGTTCGCCGTCGATGCGCAGCAGTTCCAGTGGCTCGCGCTTACCCTTCACGCGCACCGCCTGCGGATCACTGACCAGGATCGTGTCGGCAATTTGGGTGGCGGTCGTGGCCGAACAGCGCAGTTCACCCCAGGCGGCGCTGGCCATTACGCGGGCGGCGACATTCACCGCATCGCCCATAACGGTATATTCCTGGCGATCTTCGGCGCCGACGTTGCCGGCAAATACATTGCCTGTGTTCAGTCCGATCCGCAGTGCTAAGCGCAGTTGGTGGCTGTCGGCCGGGGCAGATTGCGGTTCAAGTGGTCCCTCTACCAGCGTCCACGGGCCGTTGCGGAGGCCGGCGTGAATAGCAAGCGCTGCGCGGGCGGCGCGTTCGGCGTGATCTTCCAGCGCAGTGGGTGCGCCAAAGATGGCCAGCAGCTTATCGCCGCTTTCGGCCAGGTCGATCTTGTTGATCAACCCGCCATACTGTTGAACCGCAGCCTGAATTGGGCGCAGCACGGCATCGACGGTGGCGGCGGCTTCAGCGGCAGGCAACCTTTCGACCGCACTGGTCAGGCCGTCGATCTGGGCGAAGATCACCGTCACCGGACGCAGATCGGCCTCGACGCCAGGGCGCTGCGGGTCGGTCAGGATGCGATCGATCAGACCAGGCAACAAGTAGGGCGCCAGGCGACTGATCTCTTCTGACAGGCTCAGGAGTGCTTCGCGGGTGAGGGTTGGGGCGGCTGCGGCTGGTGCGGGTTTGCCAGGGGGCGTGCTCAGGTTAAACTCAGTCAGGCGGACAAACCCTGGCGCAACCGGTTCGCCGGCGGCAATATCGGCGACGGCCGCCCAGGCATTGGGGCCGAGCACCAGTTCACCTTTAGTGCCCAGGTTTTCGGCACGCGCCACAGCGTTAACCGTAGCGCCCATCGCATTATAACGCGGCGCATCCGGCATGCCGGCGCTGACGAGCGCTACATTTCCGCTCTCCACGCCAATATGCATCCGGAGCGGGAAGGTGCCGCTGCCGGGCACATAACGCTGAAAATCGGCCAGTTCATGCAGCAGGTTGTAGGCCGTCGCTACGGCTGTACGGGCGTGATCGGGGCCGCTGAACAGTACCAGCAGCGCATCGCCGCCGAAGCTGATCAGGTCGCCGCCGCTTTGTTGAATGGCGTGGATGAGTGTGCCGAAGTACTCATTCAGCGTTGCGGTGACAATCTCGGTGCCTTCACGCCCGAGCGCGCTAAGCCGTTCGGCAAGCGCTGTAGATCCACTGACATCGGCAAAAAGCAGCGTACCTGCTACCCATTCCAGCCACGGCGATGCACTGCCGGCCAGGGCGCGGGTAATCAGGTGCTGCGGCAGGTAAGTGCCGATGGCGTAGCGGGTGCTGGCAAGCTGGGCGAAAGCCGTGAACAGGTCGTGGCGACGGGCCTTGCCGGCCAACAACCGGTCGGCGATTTCCGTGCCCAGGTAGCGCCGTAGCTGCGTGCGCTGCGCCTCGACGGCACTGCTGTGCGCCCATGTGCTTGGATCGGAGTGGCGCATCGTTCCTCATGTGCGGTTGGCGGGCTGAACGATTATGGCTACAGTATAGCGGTTCGCCGGGGACATGAGAACCAACGTGAGAATAATGACAATTTGGTTACAGCGCGATCATTGGGATCAGGGATCGGGGATCGGGGATCGGGGATCGGGGATCTGGTTAGAGACGCTCTAAAACGGGGTGTCGTTCGTGGCGAGCCACACGGTTCAGTGCCCTCAGGGACTCAATCGTGTGGCTCAGTGTTCTAGCTGAGGGTCACGCGCACCGTGTGGGTGCCGCCGTCGTCGGTCAGGGGAATCCGTCCGTCGGGCACGCCGACGCCGTTGAGGGTGACGGCTGCCGTTGCACCACGTTCGACCGTGATCTGATAGGTTGTGGCCCCGCAGTGGTAACGTGCTGTGTAGCCCGGCCACTCCGGCGGCAGGCACGGGGCGATGCGCAGCGTTTCGCCTTCACGCCGTAGGCCGAGCAGTTGCTCGACACCGAGCCGGTAGAGCCAGCCCGCCGATCCGGTGTACCAGGTCCACCCGCCGCGTCCGGCGTGCCCCGCTGCCGTGTACACGTCCGCAGCGATCGTGTAGGGCTCCACACGATAGCGCTCGGCGTGTTCGTTGGCGTGGCGCACCGGGTTGATCAGCCGGAGCAGTTCGGCTGCTTGCGCTCCGTCGCCCAGCAGCGTCCAGGCCCAGATTACCCAGATCGCGGCGTGGGTGTACTGGCCGCCGTTTTCGCGCACGCCCGGCACGTAGCCTTTAATGTAACCGGGGTTGTGGTCGGTTGTGTCGAACGCCGGCGTGAAGAGCCGGATCAGGCCGGCCTCGTAGTCGACGAGTTGGGCCTCGACCTCGGCCATCGCCTGCCTTGCGCGCGCCGGATCGCCTGCGCCGGAGATGATCGCCCATGATTGGGTGAGCGAGTCGATTCGGCATTCGGCACTGGTGTGCGATCCCAGCGGTGTGCCGTCGTCGTAGAAGGCGCGCAGATACCACTTGCCGTCCCAGGCGTGGGCTTCCAGCGCAACGCGCAGCCGTTCGGCCTCGGTGCGATAGCGGGCAGCGCGTACACCGTCGCCGCGCTCGTCGGCCAGGTCGGCGAACGGGGTCAGCACGCTGATCAGGAACCAGCCGACCCAGACGCTTTCGCCTGTGCCGCCTTCGCCCACGAGGTTCATGCCGTCGTTCCAGTCGCCGGCGCCCATCAGGGGCAGGCCGTGGGCGCCCATCCGGCCCAAACCATAGTCGATCGCACGTGCGCAGTGTTCGTAGAGGGTGCCCTCCCGCGCCGAGACAACGGGCAGAT
>JBBRUG010000015.1:0-35178 GCA_038247995.1 Chloroflexales bacterium
ACCTCGTAGGTGAGTGAGACGCGCCGTTCATCAACGTCGCGGAGTATAGCACCCTGTCGCGAAGCTGTCAAATTGGGGTTAGCCCACACTGCGCAAATAGCGCCACGCCTTATGGTAGCGCTCCATCCGCTCATGGTCGGCGGGGGTAATCTGGGCCAGGCGCCGCAGATCCATGTTATCTTCCAGGTCGGCGAGCTTCACCTGGCGGGCAGTCGGATGCAGGCCGGCCCGCTCGACAAAGTCCGTGTAGCTTTCGTCGGGACGCCGAGTTACGGCATCAATAACGTCGATCACCTCAGCCCGAAAGCCCTCAGCGGCGAGCATGTCCAGGGTCCAGTCGGTGTCTTCGATCAGATCGTGGAGCACAGCAGCGATGCACGCAGTTTCATCGGCGGCGGGTTGGCGCTGCATCACGCGCAGGGCGTGCAAGAAGTAGGGCGCACCGTTTTTGTCGCGCTGCTGCTCGTGGGCAAGCGCAGCAATCGTCAGGGCGCGGGCAAGGGTGGCCATCAGGTATCCTCCTGCGCTAGGCGCTGTAATTCGTAGAGTTTGTTCAATGCATCGAGCGGCGTTAGTTCGTTGATGTTCAGCCGCCGCAAGTAGGTAGTCAGCGGTGAGGGGATTGCGTCGAAGAATGAGAGTTGGGCACGGTCATGGGGAGCGGCAGGGGCGGCAGGGGCGGCAAGGGCGGCAGGGGCGGCAGGGGCGGCATCCGCTCCATTCATCGCCGGGCGATTGCCCGCTGCGCCATCCTGCTGCCCGCCACCGCCGGCAGGGGCGGCATCCGCTCCATTCATCGCCGGGCGATTGCCCGCTGCGCCATCCTGCTGCCCGCCATCGCCGGCAGGGGCGGATGAGGCGCCAGAGGCGGACACCCGGGCCCGCCCGTACGGATCGCCATGCGCCGCAGCGGCCTGCTCTTCAGCCGCCGCATCTCCCTGTCCCCTTGTCCCGCGGCCCCCCTGCGCTCTAGCGCCTTCGAGTTCAGCGAGCAGTTCGGCGGCACGGCGGATCACCGGGCGCGGAATGCCGGCCAGTTCAGCCACATGAATGCCGTAGGAGCGGTCGGCGCCGCCAGGACGGAACTGATGCAGGAAGACGACCTGGCCGGCCTGTTCCACGGCGGCCATGTGGTAATTACGCACTCGCGGCAGGGTCTGATCGAGCGCTGTCAGTTCATGATAGTGGGTGGCGAAGAGCGTCCGGCACCGCAGACGCGGCTCGTTGTGGATGTATTCCACTACTGCGCGAGCAATCGCCATACCGTCGTAGGTGCTGGTGCCGCGCCCTACTTCGTCGAGAATAATCAGGCTCCGCGAACTGCTTTGCAAGAGCAATGCCGCTGTTTCGGTCATCTCAACCATAAAGGTACTCTGACCGGTCGCGATGTCGTCTTGCGCGCCGATACGGGTAAAAATGCGGTCGGTCAGGCCGACTTCGGCACTATCGGCGGGCACAAACGAGCCGATCTGCGCCATCAGGACAATCAGCGCGGCCTGGCGCAACACGGTGCTCTTACCGGCCATGTTTGGGCCGGTAATGATCAGCAGTTGCGCATCCTCGGCACTCATACGCAGGTCATTGGCCACAAACGGCGTGTCGATCATCGTTTCAACGACGGGATGCCGCCCGGCGCTGATGTTAAGCCGGGTATCGTCGAAGAGGGCCGGCCGACAGTAGCGCCCACGCACAGCCGCTTCGGCCAGCGATGCCACCGTATCGAGGCGGGCTAGTACGCCGGCCACGGCGCGCATGCGCTCGGCGTGGGGCTGGAGCGTATCGCATATCTGACTGAAGGCGTCACGTTCAAGGTCGGACAAACGCTGTTTGGCGTAGAGCACCTTCTCTTCAAACTCTTTGAGCTCGGCGGTGATGTAACGCTCGGCGTTGACCAGCGTCTGCTTGCGCTCGTAGCCCGTCGGCACCCGGTCGGCATCGGCGCGCGACACTTCAATGTAGTAGTTGAAGACGTTGTTAAAGCCGACTTTAAGATTTTTGATCCCGGTGCGTTTGCGCTCACGATCTTCCAGCTTGTCGATCCACTCCTGGGCCAGGCGGCTGCCGCGCACGACATTGTCCATCTCCTGGCTATAGCCGGGGCGGATCACGCGCCGCGGGCGCTCGCCGCCCTCCTCGACCGAACGCAGGTAGTTCGATGCGCCGAGCAGGGCCGGCGGATCGTCGTCGAGGGCAGTTTCAAGCAGTTCGAGGATGTCGGCGCAGGCGTCGAGGATGGACGACGGACGACGGACGACAGACGAGGCATCTTCCTCGGCAAAAATGTCTGCTTCCGCGAAGAGATCATCTTCATCGGGCGGATCCGCGGGTCCGTCCGTCCCCAATCCGTCCGTCCCCAATTCGTCCGTCCCCAATTCGTCCGCCCCCCTATTCCCCTGTCCCCCTGCGGCCTGCGCTTCGCCAAGCAACTCAACTAACCCAGCGCCAACGGCGGCAAGGACGGCGGGCAGGGCGCGCAGTGACGAGCGGAGTTGCACGAGGTCGCGGGGTAGCGCGACGACGGCGCCCTGGGCGACCCGGTTGATTGCGCGTTCCATGTCGCCCACACCACCGAGGGCGGCGCGTAACTCGGCGCGCAAAAGGGTTTCGTCGACGAGGCGGGCGACAGCGTTTTGACGCGTTTGTAAAGCCGCAAGATCGAGCAGCGGCTGGTTGATCCAGCGCCGCAGCAGCCGTGCGCCCATCGGCGTGCGCGTGTGGTCGAGCACATTCACCAGCGCCGTGCGCGCCCCGGCCCGATTGCTCTCCAACAGCTCCAGATTGCGCCGCGTCTGCGGGTCGAGCACCATGAAACTGCCGGTGGTGTAGACGCGCAAACTGCTGAACTGCGCCGCCCGCTGACGTTGCGTGGTATGCACATACTGCAACAGCGCACCAGCGGCACGGGCGGCCAGCGGGCGCTCGATCAGGCCAAACGCGCCGAGCGAGCCGATCTGGAACTGCTGGAGCAGGGCCTCCTCCGCCGTGTCGGCATCCCAGCGCCAGGCCGGCCAGGCCGTAATCTGCCCGCGCGTCCAGCGGGCGCTATTTTCACCGCCAACCCGCCGAGCAACCCGCTCGTGGGGCAGCAGCAGATCGCGCTCGTCTTTGGTCATCGGCGCGAGATCCTGGCTCAGTCGGGCCTCCGCCGGGACAAAGTCGGGCAAGCGTAACCCCGCATCGTCGGGCACGAGCAGTTCGGCCACCTGCAGCCGAGCCAACTCGCTCTGGAACTGCGCAACAGCCCGCTCGCCGACAAACTCGGCGGCGGCGAACTCGGCAGTGCTGAGATCGGCGTAGGCCAGGCCCACCCGATCACCCTCGACAATCACGGCGGCCAGATAGTTATTCACCGCCGCATTAAGCATGGAAACATCGGTAATTGTGCCGGGCGTGATCACGCGCACAATCGCCCGATGCACCATGCCGGTCTGCCGCTCGCTCTGATTCAAGCCACCGGCAAAAACCGAGCGCGGGCGCGTATCGGTGCGCGAAGCTTCCGTCGCGCTGATCTGCTCGGCAATCGCCACCCGAAAGCCCCGCCCCACCAGATCGACAACATACCGCTCGACAGCGTGGTAGGGCATGCCCGCCATGGGCGAGTAAATCTTCTGCTGATCTTTGGGCAGCGATTTATCGACCCCGCAATCTTTGCGGGTAAGCGTAACGTCGAGTAATTCAGCGATCAGCTTGGCGTCTTCATCGAAGGTTTCATAAAAGTCGCCGAAGCGAAACAAAAGCACGCTATCCGGCGCCTCGGCTTTTAATTTGAGGTATTGACGGTACCATTGATGCTGCTCTAATCTGGCCATGTGGACCGCTCCTCAGCTATTGCGGATTGCGGATTGCGGGTTGCGGATTGCGGATTGCGGATTGCGGATTGCGGGTTGTGTATTGCGTGTTGCGGGTTACGGGTTGTGTGTTGCGACGTACTGGCGCGGAATACGCAATCCGCCATACGAAGAGATCATTGTAGCACTTACGTTCTTATTTTGCTCAGAATTTGCGCTACTACGGCCTGCGGGCTAAACCGACTCGTATCGATGGTAAGCTGCGCAAGCGACGCGTAGAGCGCAGTGCGCGCCTGACGTAGCGCAGCCAGGCGCGCCGCAGGATCGGCTTCCAGCAGCGGACGGCGCTCGGCGTGGGCGGCCAGGCGATCCAGAATCAGCACGTCCGGCGCGTCGAGCCAGACAACGAAGGCTCGGGAAGACAATAGTTCGCGGTTGGCCTGGCGTACCACAACCCCACCGCCAGTAGCCAGCACGCAGGGCGGGCCGGCCAGCACTGCGGTAAGCGCCGCCGTTTCGCGATCACGAAAAGCCGCTTCACCTTCAGCCGCGAATAGCGCGGCTATGCTACATCCCGCCGCCGCAACCACCAGCGCATCGGTATCGGCCAGGGGCCAACCCAAGCGTTCTGCCAAGGCAAGGCCCACCGTCGACTTGCCAGCGCCACTCAGGCCCACCAGGGCAATCATCTGCTCAGGCACGCGCTCTACCTCCATCAGGCTGATCCCACACATAGTAGCATAGGCCGGCATACCGAAAAACGCTAAGGCGGATGTGAAATATTCGTCTGATGATCTGATGATCTGATGATCTGATGATCTGATGTTTCTTCCGCGCTACCATTCTGCCGCTCCTGTCTCGGCGCAGTTATGTCGGAGTATTCATCTTCCAGTCCCGATCTATTTCGGCGTTTGTCATCTCAGCGACCTACAATACCTGGTATCGCCCCCGCTTATCAAGCTCGCGTCTCAGCAGCGTCGGTCAGGCGTAGAATAGGTGACCCCGATGCATATTCTCTTCCTGACCGCCGATCTACCGTTCCCACCCGACAGTGGGCCGCAGGCAAAAACCTACAATCTGCTCCAGCATCTCACGCAGGTACACCGCGTGACGCTCGTGAGCTTCACCGCTGGAACCAACCTGGCCGGCGTTACAAGGCTGCGTGAACTCGGCGCTGAGGTACATACCATCCACACCCACAGTTCAGTTGGGCCGAGCGTCCAAACGCGGTCCTTTAACTGGTCGCCCAACCCACTACCACTTGCCACCCGCGCAGCCGTGCAGCAGATGCACAATCTTCTGGCTATGCTTAGCGAGCAGGCGGCAACACGGGGGGAACCATTTGAGCTTGTGCACGCAGATCAAATCGTGATGGCGCCCTTTGCAACCCCGCTCCAACTCCCGCGCCTACTCGATCTCCACCACCTACCCTGGGCCGATGTAGAGGGGCAAATCGCAACGGCGACCGGGCTCGCCCGCTGGTTGTTGCAACGCGAGATAAAGGCCCTGCGGCACGAAACCGGCCGCATCGCCGCCGCGTTTGATGCACTTACTGTGGTGAGCGAAGACGACCGACGAACCCTGGCTGAACTCCTCAAACCAGGCTCCACGATTAGCGTGATCCCGATTGCCGTTGATCCACCAGTGCAGGAATACGCCCTTCCGCGTGCGACGAACGCCCAGAATATCCTCAGCCTGACTGCGCTCGGACGTTCAACCAATGCCGATGGCGTACGCTGGTTCGCCCGCGATGTGTACCCATTGGTGCGGCGCCAATCACCCCAGAGCCGGCTCGATATTTGCGGCGCCGCACCGCCGGCAGCGATTCGCGATCTGGCGGAACGTGACCCGACAATTCTGGTCCATGGTCATATCGATGATCCCCGTCCGTTTATTCACACAGCGGGCTGTCTGATCGTACCCCTGCGCAATGGCGGCGGTATGCGCGTCACAATCCTAGAGGCGTTGGCGCGGGGCATTCCGGTTGTTGCAACGAGCATCGGCTGTGCCGAGCTCGACCTGCAACCCGGTGAACATTTGCTTGTAGCCGACACACCCAGCGAGTTCGCCGATGCGGTAAGCTTGCTCCTCCGCGATCCGGAACTTGGCCTGCGGCTTGCCGAAGCCGGCCGTCGCCAGGTGATCGAGCGTTATGCTTGGAATGTTGTCTGCCCAGCGATCGACGTCGTCTATACCCGGATCACGCCGAGCATGAGCCAACGTACGCAACGTACACTGGCACCGCTCAGCGACCGCCTGTGAGGTATTTATGGATCTGTTGTTTGTAAGCGTGCGCGCACCTGGACCAACTGATCCGCGCACATACCACCTGATTGAAGCGCTGGCACAGCGCGGCAATCTGATCACGCTCGTTTGCGGGGCAACACCGCAAGAAGAAGCAAGCCTTACGCAGCTACGCCGGCTTTGTAAACAGGTACTCACAGCACCGGTTCCAGCCCTATCGAGCCTAAGCGCTGTGCTCCGCGTCGGAGCGACCGGCTTGCCGCTCGCGGCGGCGGCCGGACTGAATCCGCAACTGATCGCACTGGTACAGGCTGCGGCGCGTGCGAACCCGCACGCCGTTGCGCATCTGGCCGGCCTTGCCGCAGCGCCGCTCGGCGTAGCCCTACGGCGACTACCGGCGGTGCTCGATCTTGGCCATTGCGCCAGTATGATCCATTTGCGCACACTTATGGGCACGGCCAAGCTACACCAGCGCGTCCATGCCCTGTTCGATCTTGGCCGTACACGGCGTTATGAAGCCCAACTCGGCCGGCAATTCGAGCGACTGATTGCCGCTACTTCAAGCGATGCATGGGCGCTGCGCACGCTGGCACGCGAACTTGGCGCCGAACCTCAAGCGCCGATCCGTGTGCTGGCCGACGGCGTCGATCTCAAGCATTTTGCACCGCAGCCAGTGCACCGCGAGCCAAATCGGCTGGTGCTAAGCGGCATTCCATTAGCAACTGCCGATCCAGCGATCGATTTTATCGGCAGCGAGGTGATGCCGCGCGTCTGGCGGGCCCGCGCCGATGTGCATCTGACGCTCGTTGGTGTGCCGGTGACGCCGAGCGTTCGAACGCTGACGCGCGACCCACGGGTGACGCTACTACCCACGAATGCCGATCGTCAACCGGCGCTCGCCCAGGCCACGCTGGCATGTATTCCACCGTTCCCGACGCCTGGTTTACCGACAAGCGCGCTTGAAGCGCTGGCAATGGGCACACCGGTAGTAGCAATAGTGCAGGCCGCTCAGGATACACAACTGAGCGATGGTCATGATCTTGTTCTCGCCGCCGATGCTACCGCATACGCCACTGCGGTGCTGGCATTATTGGACGATCCGAGCTATCGCGGGCGGCTTGGCCGCGCCGGACGCCGTTATGTCGAGCAAAACCATAACTGGAACGACGCAGCCGCCGAGGCAGAGCAGATCTACGCAGCCGCAATGGGCGCCGAAATCGCCGATTGGCGGCTCGATATGGGGTTGCACCGCCGCATCCTGACGCCGAGTATAGTGGCTGATTGATGTTTGCACAGGCGCGGCGCGACACACCTCTACCGGTGGTTGCCACCCCTCCGTGACTGATTGATGTTTGCACAGGCGCGACGCGCCCCTACCGGTGGTTGCCACCCCTCCGTCGCCTGTAACGGGTGGCATTGCAGAATTGCACACGCCCCCCAACGCTCCCACGCCTGTCACGCCCGACGCAGCCAAGGCTCAGACACGCGCGCCAAGCCGGCAAGCATAAGCGCCAAACCAATGAGCGCGAGTGGTGGAAGCACCCAGCCGAGTATTGCCGCTGGAATCCACGCATTGAGCAGCGCAGCCAGTGCGCCGATCAGCACCAGGGCCGGTATAGCCAGCAAGGTGAGCGCACGCAACCGCAAGGCCCATGCCAGTTCGGCAGTTGTTCCGCCCAGCGCAGGCAATGCCGCGAGCCAGAACAGCATACCGATGCCCAGCAGCATCTGATCGCCTAGCGCCGCCGGCCAGCGGGTGAGCGCGGTTAATTCCAGGCTATCTAACGCCGTTGCCATTGCGCCCGCCCCGATTAACAGCAAGGCATACGGCGGAATGAGCGTACGCAACTGTTCGGGCGCCAGGCCACCGCTGCGCGCCAGAATGCGCAAACGCGGCCATTCGGCCAGCAAGAGCGCAGTGGGCAGATCCAGGCCGTATGGGAAGCTTCGTGCGGGCGGCAACGGCAGCAATGTGAGCACAACCAACGGCGGCAGTAGATCGATGAGACTCAACGCCGGTACACTCCGCAACTGCCGATAACCTGCGTAGCTCCACCAGCGCGACAACACCCACGCACTCAACAACGCAGCAAGGCCACCCGGATAGATCAGCAGGCGCGGCCAGGCCAACCCCAGCGCACCGAGCAACTCATTCACAGCTCGCCCGGTCCTTGCCGGCGGCGCAATGCGACAAACTGGGTAACCAGCCAGGCTAATGCAGTCAGAATCAGCATCAGTACAGCAAGAGCGAGCGAGGGCAGGGTCGCTACAGGCTGGCGGGCAGCATTCAGGGCCAGCAGGCCGGCCCATGGCCAGAGCGTCACCTCACCAAACGGGGTCAGACCGCCTTGAAGCTGATCAACCATTGGTTGGACAAGCAGGGCAAAGAGGGCCGGCGTAGTAATGCCAAGCACGAGGCTGAGGACGGCAGCGATGCTGATAGCCGATAGCCGATAGCCGATAGCCGATGGACGGGGGAGCATGGACGATAGTCGCTGATCGCTGATCACTGGTCGCTGGTCGTCGTCCGTCGTCCATCGTCCGTCGTCCGCGTGCCCCGGTGGCCCCTGATCCTCACGCCCTGCCTCGGCCACTCGCGCAACACCGGCAGCAGCAAGCAACAAACTTGCCCACAGCACAACGGCAAGCACCGTAATGCCGCCGGCCATGGCTCCGGCAACCCCCAACCATCCGGCAACAAAGGGTACAGTCAACGGCACGGCGCCCGACACAAGCCAGAGCGAGCGCGCCGGAAGCGGTGCCCGAGCCGCCGGCGCTGCTGAATCCTGAACCCTGAACCATGAACCCTGACCAAGCGCCGCCTGTTGCAGCGCCAGCGCCAACAACGCGCAGGCGCCAAGCGCCAGGCCCGCACCCGAGGCGAGGCCGCCGCCGACAATTGCCATGCCGAACTGGAAGATCGCCAGCCACCCCGCCAGGCCCGCATCAGCGTGCAGCGCCGCACGCCAACCTGCGCCAAGGGCCACGGCTGCGCCGAGCAACAATGCAGCGAGCATCCAGCCGAGGTTCCACGGCCCGAGACTAAACAGCCGGTAGAAGGTATAGACCAGGCCGGTGGCAAGTAAGAGAAAGGGGCGCGGCGTCCGTCCGTACACGAGTGAAGGGACACCGCCGGCAAGCAAAACGGCACAAAGGATCAGGCCGAAACTTAAGCTATTCAACCCCAGGCCCGCATCGGGAACCGCATAACGCCAGGTACCGGCCCGGAGCGCAATCAGAATCAAGCCGCCGGCAGCAAGCAACGCCGCCAGCCAACTTTCCCAGCGGCGGAGGCCGAGCAAAAGCGCGGCAAGCAGCAGACCCGCACCCAAAACGGCAAGCTGGGTTGTCAGATAGGCCGCGCAAAGGATTATCGGGACGAAGAACGAGGGCTGAGGGCTGAAGGCTGAAGGCTGAGGGCTGAAGGCTGAAGGCTGAGGAGCCGCTAACGCTATTGCGAGGGTAAGGACGCTGAAGCAGGCCGTCAGGCCATCGAGGCGGAGCAAACCGCGCGCCCAGGATGGTTCAAGCGGTGCGGCCCGAACCATCCACGCGCCAAATAGAGCCGTACTAAGGAGCAAACCCAGGAGGATTGGGATGACAGATTGAGCGAGCGCCGAGGTATTCGGTCGCTGCACGTTCGGATCATGGGCCACATTATTCCCCTGTCCCACGTTCCCCCTGCCGCTTGCGCCCTGAACTCAGCGGGTCGTCCCGCCGGCCAGTTCTTGCCGACGATACTTGCATTTGTCGCAGTAAGCCACCCGATACCCGGCAACCGTCGCCCGGTGCAAGGTTGCGCCGCATTGGGGACAGACTGACGAAAGCACTTCGCCGGCGCCCAATACAACCGGGCCGGCAGCGGGGGAACGCGCTGCCGATGCAAGCGGTTTAACCGCTGTCGGTGAGGGGGTAATCGGTCGCGCAACCGGCGGGGGAACGGGCTCAAAGCCGTAGGCCTGGCTTAATGTTTCCACTAGGCGCGCATAATCGTGGGCGCCACGCGAACGCGGGTCGTACTCATAAATCGTCTGGCCCACCGACGAGGATTCCGAAAGGCGCACATTGGTCCGAATCGGCTCCTGCACAAGATCGCCGTACGTAGCGCGGAGTTCTTCGAGCAGCGCCTGCGACTGCTTCAGGCGCGGGTCGAACATTGTCGGCACAATCGCCCGCAGCGCCCGCCGCGAGCCCTTCACCCGATCGATCTGCTTGACCAGCATCTCCAGGCCCTTCACCGAGAAGGGTTCAACCGTAGTCGGCACGAGCACATCGTTGGCGGCATTGAGTGCATTCAGGTTCAGTACAGTGAGCGAACCGCCGCAATCGATAAAGATAAAATCGTAATTGGCCCGAATCGGGCGCAACGCCTGTTCGAGCACCCGCGGCCAGTCGGAGCGCCGGGCGATCGTTGGTTGCGCGGTGAGCAGAGTTTCATCAGCGGCAAGAATGTCGAGGTTGGGGCGAGCGGGCGTAATACAGTCGGCGGCCTTCGCGCCATCAACAAGCACCTCATAGAGTGTGCGGCGCGGATGCAACCCCAGCGCCATGGCCAGGTTGCCTTGCGCGTCCACATCAACTACGAGCACACGCGCACCCTTCAACGCCAGACCGGCACTGACATTTACGACGGTCGTCGTTTTACCGATGCCGCCCTTGAGATTGGTAACTGCAATGATGCGCGTCATAGGCTGCCGGCTCCGTCCGACCAGAATCCGCTCTGCAAACGGTTGCAACCCTGCAAGTGTAGACGAACCGCTGGCGCGTGTCAAAACAGTAGAACGGTAGAACGATAGAACGGTAGTACAGCCCATTTCCCGCTTTATCGCTTTCCCGCTCTACCGCTTCGCTCAAAAGCCCTGACGCCGCGCTGCCGAGAGGATGACCTGCAATCCGATCGCGACGAAGATCGCCGGCATCGCCAGCCGCGAGTTGAAGAAAAACATCGCAATGGCGAACATCCAGATCAGCGGACTCAGGCCATTCAAAATCTCACCGCGCAGGGCGAAGCTCACAAAATTCGTCAGCCCGATCAGCACGAGAATCGCCGGCATGAACGGCAATTTCAGCAAGAAGATCAGCCCCATGCCGATCAGGAAGACCGCACCGCCAAATGGCCAACCACCAGCGATCGAAGGGCGGCGCTGTGGTACTGGCGGCGAGTATGGTGGCGGTGCAGGGGCCAGCAGCGGTTCAGAGGGCGAGCGGGAAAGTATTGGGCTTTGGGTCGCATCAATTCGCTCGCCGCAACGCACACAAAAGATCGCGTGCGCCGGATTGGCGCTGCCGCATGCAGCACAACGCAGAGCCGGATCAAGCGTGCGCGGCAGTGCGACGGTGGGGTTGGTATTGGCCTGGCGGATCGCTACACCGCACTCGATACAGAATTGGGCATCAGCAGGGAGTTCGCTCCCGCAGGAAGGACAGTTCATCAGGGCACCTCCTTAGCGTTCGCTAGTATTTACGCACGCTTCGGCTTCACGTTGCATGCGCTGCGGCGCTTCGGCAAGATCAATGCGCCCGTCCAGCGTCACCGGCAACCAGACCCCGATCCCAAAGAGGGCGCAGCGCGCAGCGATACTCGGCGGCACGTTCGGCGCGCTGTCGGCAAGGGCCGCAGCCGCAGCGAGGGCCGGATCGTCGCGTACGGCTGCGCTAACAAGCACCGTACGTAATGCCGGTAAGCGCCCAAGTTGGGCTGGAATACGTTCCTGCACTTCAGGGCGTTGCACAAACGCAATCAACTCCTCGGCCAGCGCAGCCGCCGCACTGCCGCGATCACCAGCGACCATTAGATAGGTGCCATTGAGTACCTGAGCCGCCGCACGCCCGGTGGCAGGCACCCGCGGCAGCGGCGCGATCCCCAGATCAAGCGTGTCGCTTACCGCTGCATAACGTGGCAAGGCCCACGAACCATCGACGGCGAGAGCGGCGAAACCGGCGGCAAACCGGCGCTGGCCGGGAATGTAAGCGTCACCTTCACGCGGCCCGGAGCTGTATAGTTCACGCAGCAAATTGAGTGTTTGCTCCATTGCCGGCGTGTCGAGCGTCGGACGAGCACCTGCGGAGTCGGCCAATGCGCCGCCAAAGGCATAAAACCAGGGCAACAACCAGCGCACATCGTCCCAGAACATCACTAACCCGGCGGTGTCGGCGGTTGACGCTGCGCGTGCACGGACGATCAACTCATCGGAGGTGGTGGGCGGTGCGGCCACAAGCGCCCGATTGTAGAGCAGCAGCAGGGCCCCATCGGCGGCGATCGGGGCGCCGTAGAGCGTATCAGCATATGTGGCGGCTGTGCGCAAGGCCGGGATCGTATCGGCCAGATTCCCCGCAGCAAGCGGTTGGATGCGCGCATCGGCGAACAAGCCAACCAGCGCGTTCTGATCAGCCCAGATCAGGTCGGGCGCCGCTTCACCGGCAAGTTCGGCAGCGGCCAGGCTCAGGCGCAAGGTATCCGCATCGCGGGCGACAACGTCTACGGGCGAGCCGCCGGCAGCAGTAAATTCAGCGGCCAGTGCCGTTGCAAAGGCCAGGCCCGCTTCATTCTCAGCGACCCAAAGCGTGAGGACTTGCGGCGCCGGCGTTGGTGTGGGCGGCGCCGGAGTAGCCGGTACACGCGTCGGGCGCGAGGTTGGCGTGGCAGCCTGGGCAACGGCAGTCGGCGTTTCAGCAGGCACCGGCGTTGGCACCGGCGGCGGGCCGGCACAGGCCGCCAATAGAGCGATAATGAGGATGGCGAATAGATAGCGCATCAGTGAACCAAGAACTAAGGAACGGCGAACGGCGAACGGCGAACTGCAAACTGCAAACTGCAAACTGCGAACTGCAAACTGCGAACTGCAAACGGCGAACGGCGAACGGCGAACGGCGAACGGCGAACGGCGAACGGCGAACGGCGAACGGCGAACTGCAAACTGCAAACTGCGAACGGCAAACTGCGAACGGCAAACTGCGAACTAACGACGGTCATGGTACCATATTCAGGATTCAGGATTCAGATGGATTGATCTGCTTACCCTGCGCGCCATCGTGCGTATGTCTCGCCCGCTTATTTTACCGAGCGGCGTGTTAGCCTATGCGCTCGGCACAGCGATCGCCTTCGGCACGACCGGCACACTGGCGTGGGCGCCGTTCTGGGGCGGGTTGGCGTTGACAATGCTCGCTCATTTGGCGGCGCATTTTGTGGACGAATATGTTGGCGTACCGCCGTTCGGCGCATTACCGCTGGCGCTTTATACAGCATTGCGCTTCAGCCACAGCGACTCGCCTGCGCCTGGCGCCGCTACAATGGCTGCGCTGATGGCGCTGCAATTACTGGCCTGGGCCAGCCATTGAATTGAGCATGCCAAATGGGCGACATTGCCATATTCCGTATACATCCATGCAGTGCTCCTGCCCGTAGTACTTACTGAACACGGTACGATTTCGATCAGGCGTTGCTGCCACTGGCCCAAATATTGCTACACACTCTTGGGTAGCCTCATTAGGCTGTGCTGCGCTCGGATCGGATTTGAACCCGTTCGGGAAGCCTTATTAGCGTTAAGGAGTTTGACTGATGCGACGATTCGCTTTTGCCCTGCTCGCGCTGTTTGCCCTGGTCATTTTTGCGCCGGCTGCCAGTGCGCAGACGGAAAACCGCGTGCGCGTAATGCACGCCTCGCCCGACGCGCCGAATGTGGACATTTTTGTTAACGGCCAGGCCGTGCTCACCGATGTACCATTCTTTGCGTATAGCGATTATCTGAGCTTGCCCGACGGAACCTACCAGGTGGCAATCGCGCCTGCCGGCGCAGGTACCGACGCTGCGGTCTTCGTTGGCGACCTCGCGGTGGCCGGTGGCCAGACGCTGACCGTTGCAGCGATGAATTTTGTGAGCAACTTTGAAGTGTATGCCTACGAAGAGGATGTCAGTCCGGTTCCGGCCGGTCAGGCGCGGGTGCGGATTATTCACGCCAGCCCCAACGCTCCGGCGGTAGATATCAAGCTTGCCGGTACCGACGTTGTAGCTGTCGCCGGCGCCGCCTTCACCGACGCGGCCATCCTTGAGGTTGATGCGGGCAGCTATCAGTTCGACATCAGCCCGGCCGGCAGCGCGAGCGTGGTCTTCACAACGCCAGGGCTGACCTTCGAGAGTGGCTGGAGCTACACGCTTGTGGCAACCGGCGACCTGAACGAGAACTTCTGGGTGCAGTCACGCGTCGACAGCACCGGGCAGTAAGATTTCGGAACGCAAGGCCGAAGTATCAACTGCGTTGGTGCTTCGGCCTTAGTGGGAGGCAAACAAGTTGTTGAGTGACTCGGCGAGCGTAGGGTGGGCAAAGACGCCATCGCGCAGGGCCGTGTAGGGTAGGCCGCCCAGCATCGCGATCTGTACTGCGCTCATAATCTCGCCGCCCGCGATCCCCAGCATTGTAAAGCCAAGAATCTGCTTACTCTCCCGATCAACCACGGCCTTCATTAGCCCGCGTGTCTCGTCAACCTCAATCGCCCGCGCCACCGATGCCATTGGCAACGTCATCACTTCGAACGGGCGCCCTTTTGCCCGTGCCTCGTCTTCGCTCAGCCCAACCCGCCCCAACTGCGGATCGATAAACACAGTGTAGGGCACAAGCCGCCCCTGCGTTGTGCGATCAGCCCCATCGATCAGATTCGCTTTCAGAATCCGATAATCATCGTACGAAATATGGGTGAAGGCCGGGCCGCCTTTGATATCGCCCAGGGCGTAAATGCCGGGCACGTTCGTAGCCAACCGCGCATCGACGGTGATATTGCCGCGCTTGTCGGTAGCGATCCCGGCAGCGGCCAGATGTAAGCGATCGCTGTTCGGCGTGCGGCCCACCGCCAGAAGCAGGTGTGATCCGGTCAGCGTGCGTTCGCCGTCGGGTGTGCTGATCGTGAGCTGAACACTGCCAGCATTGCCCTGCGCTACGCGTTGAGCAGCGCTGTTCAGCAGCACCTCGATGCCGTCTTCGCGCAGAATAGCGGCTACCGCATCGGCAATATCGGCATCCTCACGGGCCAGTAAGCGCTCGCCACGCTGCACAATCGTTACCTGGCTGCCGAAGCGGCGGAACATCTGCCCAAATTCCAGGCCGATGTAGCCGCCACCAAGCACGAGCAGGTGCTCAGGCACAGCGCCTAGTTCCATAATTGACGTTGAGTCTAGGAACGGCACGTTCGTCAGGCCCGGCAGATCAGGCACGCTGGGTCGCGCGCCGGCGTTGATCACGATTGTTGCGGCGTGCAACTCACGCTCACCACCGCTGTTGAGAGCCACGCGAACCGTCTGCGGCCCACTAAACTGCGCCTCGCCCATGATCAACTCGACACCGCCATCCACCAGGCGCCGCTCGCTGCCGCCGCGCCAACTGTCCACCATCTCGCGCTTGCGCCGGCGCACCACTTCCAGATCGACACTGACCGGGCCGGTATGCACGCCATAATCGGCGGCACGCCGCGCCAGGTGCGCCACCCGAGCACTGGCGACCATGGTTTTGGTTGGTGTACAGCCTTCGTTGATACACGTTCCACCAACGTGGGTCGCTTCCACGAGCGCCGTTTTGCGCCCGGCCTGGACGAATGCGGTTGCCAATGGCCCGCCGGCCTGCCCCGACCCGATGATGATTGCGTCGAATTGCTCAGTCATTATTTGCTCCTGTTGCAACGTCATCCGCAGATGACGCAGATTACGCAGATGCCCCACGCGCGCGCGCTACCGTAGCGCAACAACGGCACCGACGGGCATGTCGCATTATTCCTGTCCGCACCGACACCGACTATGTTACAGATTGTGCTACCATCTGCACAGATTTTACCGCCGTTGATCAAGCAAGGGGTGTGCCGGTGAAAGTTGTTTTTGCAATCGAAGAGCTTGAGCAGGAGGTGCGGGCCGCCCTCGCGAACGAGCAGCACGACGAGTTGCGCACCATCCTCGCCCGACAGCATCCAGCCGATATCGCCGATGTGATCGACCGGCTCGACGACGCCGGGAAAATTGCCGTTTTTGAACTGCTTAGCCCGCAGCAAGCGGCCGATGTGCTGGCCGAAACGAATGTCGACTCAACCCGCGAGTTGATCAAGCATCTTGGTGAAGCGCGGGTTGCCGAGATCTTCCGCCTGATGGCGACCGACGATGTGGTTGAAATTCTCGGCGAAGATTTCCCCGAGTATCGTGAGCGTATGCTCGCCGCAATGGAACCGGATGCTGCGCGCAAAACGCTTGATCGGCTGAGCTTCCCGCCGCGCACGACCGGACGCCTGATGAGTGAGCATTTTGTGCGCGCCCGCGCCCAGATGACGGCCGCTGAAGGGCTGCAACTATTGCGGCAACTAGCCGCGCGTGTAGAGACGCTAACGGATATCTATGTGCTCGATGCCGAAAGCCGGTTCGAGGGCGTCGTGACGCTCCAGAATCTGCTGGTCGCTGCACCTGAGCGCCGCCTCGGCGAGATAGCGGTGCGTGAAGTGGTAACGGTAAGCCCGCTGAGCGATCAGGAACATACGGCTCAACTCGTGTCACAGTACAATCTCTATGCGATTGCAGTCCTCGACGAAGAGCGCCGCATGCTGGGGATTGTCACCGTCGACGATGTGATTGACGTGCTGGTTGAAGAGAGCGCCGAAAATCTGCTTCGCCTCGGCGGCGTGCAAGTTGGCCCAACCGATGAGTCCTACTTTGATATTCCCATTCAGCGCCAGATTCGCCGTCGCATCGGCTGGCTGCTCATCCTCTTCCTCACCGGCACAATGACCGTAAGTGTGCTCAATATATTTGAAGACGCACTGGCGCAAGTGGTAGCGCTGTCGTTCTTTATCCCATTATTGATTGGCACCGGCGGCAACACCGGCGCGCAAACCGTCTCGACGATGGTGCGCGGCATTGCAATGGGCGAGATTCGCACCCGCGATATCTGGCGCGTGATCTGGCGTGAGTTTGCGAGCGGGTTCCTGATCGGCGTGATCCTCGGTGGCGTTGCCTTCGGGTTGGCGCTTGCGCTCGGTAACCCGCCCAACCTGGGACTGGTGGTGGGCCTGGCGATTCTAGCGATCTGCACCTGGTCGAACACTATGGGCGCGGTCGTGCCGATCGTCGCTCAGCGCATCGGGCTCGATCCGGCGCTTGTTTCGGCGCCGCTGATTACTACGCTGGTCGATGCGACCGGACTGGCGATCTATTTGCTGATTGCACGGGCGGTGCTGGGGGTTTAGGATCACGAAACCACGGAACCACGGAGCCACGGAGCCACGGAACCACGGAACCACGGAGCCACGGAACCACGGAACCACGGAACCACGGAGGCGCTGACCACGAACTGCGAACCACGGATCAGCGTCCTTCATCCTTCGTCTTTCGTCTTTCGCCCCCACGCACACCAAATGAACACAAAATGCACTATTTGTACTTTTCTGTAAATATATGATAATGGACAGAACTGCAAGCAATCTCGGTGGTGAATAGCGAGGAAGCTATGGCTCAGACAATCAATGTAGTCTTAGTGCTCGGATTACAGCGCTACAGCCAGGACTTTTTTCAGCGGGCCGAGGCGGCGGTGCGCAAAGAAGTGCCCAACTTTCGGCTCCAGATTTTTGAAGATCGCGACATCGAACGCCGCCCCGCTGAAGTTGAGGCTGCAATCGCAAACTGCGCTTGTCTGATGCTGTCGCTGATTACCATCGCCGAAACTGCCGAGTGGCTGATGCCGGTCGTCGAGCGCCACGACCCGCCGGTCGTTTTTGCTTTTGAGGGCCTGCCCGAAGTAATGCGCCTGAACAAGGTTGGCGGGTATACCCTCAAGGGCGGCAAGGGCATGCCCAAGCCGGTGCAGAACATCGCCCGACTGCTCGTTGGTGGGCGCGAAGAGGACGCCTACCTGGGCTATGTGCGCATGCAAAAGATCACCAGCAAGCTGATCAACTTTCTTCCCGGCAAACGCCTGAACGACTTCCGCACCTGGACGAATGTCAGTACCTACTGGAACAACCGTAGCGTGGCTAATGCGGCCAACATGTTCAAGCTGATCCTGCGCGAGCACGGCGGCATGCCGCATTTGCACATCGACCCGGTGCAAGAACTGCCGAACATGGGCTTCGCCCACCCCGACGCGCCGCGCTTCTTCAGCAAGCCTGAGGAATTTGAGAAGTGGGAACGAACCAGGCAACAGGGGGACAAGGCGACAAAGGGACAAGGGGATCAAGCACAGGCGCCGGAGGGCTTCAGCCCGAACGGTGCCCATGCGCAGCCTGAATCGCGGGGTTCAGCCCGCCGGCCTGCGGATGCGTCACCCCGTCACCGGGTCACCTCATCGCCCCTCGGGACCGTCGCCGTGCTCTCATTCCGCGCCCATATCCTCAGCGGCACGCACTACCATAACGATGTGGTGCGCGCACTTGAAGCGGCGGGCCTGCGCGTGATCCCGATTTTTGTGATGGGCATCGAGAGCCATGTGGCCGTACGCGAGTGGCTGGGACGTATGGGCGTCGATCTGATTGTGAACACGATGGGCTTCCCGCTGGTCGGCGGGCCGGCCGGCTCCACGAAGGCGGGCCTCACCGTTGCTGTAGCACGTGAACTGCTCACCAAGCTCGATGTACCATATATTGTCGCCTCGCCGCTGTTTGTGCAAGACGAAGATCACTGGCGCGAGCATGGCGTTGGCCCGCTCCAGGCCACAATGCTCTACAGCTTGCCCGAGATGGACGGCGCAATCGCCCCGGTGGTGCTTGGCGGCATGCGCGGCTCGGAGATCAGCACTGTGCCCGACCGGCTCGATCGGCTGGCGCAGCAGGTAGTTGGGTATGTAACGCTGCGCCGCACGGCCAACCAGCACAAAAAGCTGGCGATTGTGGTCTACAACTACCCGCCCAACCAGGGTAATACGGCTACGGCGGCGCTGATGGATGTGCCGGCCAGCCTGATCGCCCTGCTCGATAAGCTGCGCGCTGAAGGCTACAACGTCGGCGACTATCCGCGCGACCCCCAGACAATGGCGCGTTGTATCGCCGGTTCGATCGCGCCGGAGCCGGAATTGCCGCCCGGCCACCCGCCGCTGCCGCCGCAGATTACGGCCAGTCGTGAACAACTCTATGCCTGGGTACGTCCCGGCGATCAGGAGCGCATCGATGCGCGCTGGGGCGCCTTCCCCGGCGATATGGCTCCGGCCGGACGCGATGCGGTGCGCCTGGGCGGGATGCTGCTCGGCAATGTGTATATCGGCGTGCAGCCCGCGATTGGCATGCCGGGCGACCCGATGCGGCTGCTGTTCGACAAAGAAAATACGCCGCACCATCAGTACGCGCTGTTCTATCGCTGGCTGAGCGAAGGCTTCGGCGCTAAAGCTATAATTCATATGGGCATGCACGGCACAGCGGAGTGGATGCCCGGCGTGCAACTCGGCGTTACCGACCAGTGCTGGCCGGATACACTACTTGGCGCGCTGCCTAACTTTTATGTCTACCCGATCAACAACCCCGCAGAGGCGAACATCGCCAAGCGCCGCGGCTATGCCACAATTGTCGGCCATGCGATCCCGCCCTACGGGCGCGCCGGGCTGTACAAAGAGCTACAGGCGCTGAAGGATTTGCTTGAAGGATTCAGGGCTCAGGATCCAGGATTCAGGAGTGTGGAAGAGCGATCCGTTGAGACAGAGGCGGTCTTCCAGAAGATCGCGCTGCTGAACCTGGATGCCGAACTGGCCCAGCGCCCCGATGAAGCCTTCGCCGCGTTCGCTTCGCGGGCCTATGCCTACCTCCGTGATCTGGAAAACACCATGATCACCGACAGCCTGCATGTGCTCGGCAGCGCGCCGCATGCTGAAGAACAGCGCACGCTGATCGTCGAGGCGCTCAAGATCCCCCGTGACGGGCAGCCGGGGTTGGGCGACATCATGTTGCAGGCCACGGACGACGGACGACGGACGACCGCCGGATCGCCGCAAACCTATGCCAAACTATTGGCGCTGGCCCGTACCGGCGATCCGGCGGCACTGGCCCTCCGTGATCAGGTGGAAGCCGCCTGTGCCGAGTTCGTTGAGCAGGCGGTATTCGGCGGTCACGAACTTCAGTCTGCCGACCGCCGCCCCCCAACCGCTGCTGCGGACTTTAGTCCGCAAAGCAAAGAAGCACTCCACACGCTCGCCCAGCATGGCCAGCAGATGCTCGCCGCCCTCCAAGACAACACGCAGGAATTAGATTTTTTACTCAAGGGTCTGAGCGGCGGTTACATCCCGGCTGCGCCCGGCGGCGACCTGATCCGCGACGGCATGGCTGTGCTGCCGACGGGGCGCAACATCCACTCGCTCGACCCATTTCGTGTGCCGACTGATAGCGCCTTCACCCGCGGTGTGAAGATCGGCGCGGCGCTGATTGAGGCTCATCGTAATGAAAACGGCGGGGAATACCCCGAAACAATTGCGCAAGTGCTTTGGGGCCTTGACGCGATCAAGACTAAGGGCGAGGCGATTGGCACCGTACTGGGCTTGATCGGCGCCGTGCCCGTGAAGGATGGCCAGGGCAAAATCGGGCGCTACGCGCTGATCCCGCTGGAAGAGTTGGGGCGGCCACGCATCGATGTGCTGATGACGGTGTCGGGTATCTTTCGCGATACCTTCGCCGGCACAATGGACATGCTTGATCGGTTGATCCGTGAAGCTGCCGCCGCCGATGAGCCGGAAGCAATGAACTTCATTCGCAAGCATGTGGAGGCACAAATAGCCGCCGGCACGCCGCGTGAGGCGGCCACGGCGCGGATCTTCTCGCAAGCGAGCGGCACGTACGGCACCGACGTGGACGAGGCGATCGAGGGCAGCGCCTGGGAAGAACGCCAGGAGCTCGAAGATCTCTTTATCAAGCGCAATGCATTCGCGTTCGGCGGGCAGCAGGGCGGCACGGCCCAGCCCGAAGTGCTGCGCGGCCTGCTCGGCACTGTGGCTCGCGTGGCCCAGGAGATCGACAGCGTCGAGTACGGCCTGACCGATATGCAGCACTACTACGGCTACTCCGGCGCGCTGAAGGCCGCCGCCGAACGCGCCACCGGCCAGAGTGTGCCGCTGAGTTATGTTGAAAGTTTTACTGCCGAGACGAAGGTGCAGAGCCTGGAGCAGGTGTTGCGCGTCGAGTACCGCACCAAACTGCTCAACCCGAAGTGGTACGAAGGCATGCTCAAGCACGGCCACAACGGCGCCGCCGAGATCGCGCACCGCTTCACCTACATGCTTGGCTGGAGCGCAACGACTGGTGCGGTAGACAACTGGGTCTACGACAAGGCTGCGGAGACGTTCATCCTCGACGACGCCATGCGTGCGCGCCTAGAGGCGGCGAACCCCGAAGCGGCCCGCAACGCCGTCGGGCGCTTGCTCGAAGCGAGCAGTCGCGGGCTGTGGCAGGCCGACGAGGCTACGCTCGACCGGCTGCGTGAACTGCACGCCGATCTGGAGGATCAGTTGGAGGGCGTGCGGTAGGAATGCACAAGGCAACTGGCAAAACGCAAAAGAGCTAACGCCGAAGAACCGAGAACCGAGGACGAAGGGCCAATGCCGAATAACGGTGTTGGTCTTTCATTTTTCGTCTTTGCTTCCTCATTGCTGTAGTAGCCACTTGCGAATTCGCAGTCGGCCAACTGCGAACTGGCCGACTGCGAACTGGCCGACTGATTCCCCTCTTGACAAAGTAGTAACTTGTTATATATTTAATAGAGAAAGAGCTAACTTGTAGAGTAGTTATCACTTATGAGCGTTCGCAACGCCATTTTGGGCTTACTAGCTCAACGTCCACGCCACGGCTACGATCTTCATAGCGCCTTCGCGGCGCTGACCGGCGGACGTGAGGTATGGGAAGTCAAGCCGGCCCAAATTTATACTACCCTCAGTCGGCTGGAGAGCGGCGGCATGGTTACGCGCCAGGGCACCGAGCCCGGCGACGGGCCGGAGAAGCTCATTTTCGCGCTAACCGACGCCGGCCGGAGTGAGCTGATCGACTGGATGCTGACGCCGGTTGAAGCCCAACCGCAACGCGACGAATTCTTTCTCAAGGTGATGCTCAGCATCGCCACGGATGTCGTCGATCCATACAAGCTGATCGCCGCCCAGCGCACGGCGCTCTATCGCCAACTGCACGCCGCCACGGTACAGCGGGGCGAAACTAACCCGCAGCGCGCTCTGGCGCATGTGTTATTGCTCGATCGAGCCATGATGCAACTTGAAGCCGATCTGCGCTGGTTAGAGATGTTTGAGGCCCGCCTTGATGAGATCCGTCGCCAACCTGTACCGGAACCCGAAGCCCGCCCACGTGGGCGCCCGCCGAAAGGGGCAGCATCATGACAATTGTTGAGACGCGCAGCCTAACGAAGATCCACGGCCAGGGCGCCGCCGCCGTCACTGCGCTTGACCAGGTAAACTTCCACGTCGACGCCGGCGAATTTGTTGCGATCATGGGCCCGAGCGGCTGCGGCAAATCGACGCTGCTGCAGCATCGTCGGCGCGCCGGCCACGCCAAGTGTTGGCGCTACGCTTACGCTGGCGACACCGACCGGCCCGCACACCTATACCGTGGTTGGCGTGGGCGTCGATTACCTGAACTCGCGGGTCGCGACGGCGTATGTGAGCCATGCGGCGCTGGCCGAGCATTTCGGTGTAACCAATGACGTGTTGCTGATGGCGAACCGCACGCCGGATGCCGACCCGGCGGCGGTTGAGGCGGCCCTGCTCGACCTGGTGCGCGCGTATCCCGCCTTTGCGCTGCTCGATTATGCGCGTTGGCACGCCAGCCAGCTTGGGGCCAACCAGACCCGTACGAACATTTTGTATGTGCTGATGGCCTTCCTGGCCGCGCCCGCCCTGCTGGCTCTGGCGAACACGCTGGGCATCAGCGCCCTGGAACGTACGCGCGAGATCGCATTGTTACGCGCCTTCGGGGCAACCCGCCGCCAGATCGGGCGTATGTTCTTGGCCGAAAGCATGCTCCTGGCCGGGCTGGGCGCTGGGCTGGGCATTCTGGCTGGAATTGGCCTCGGTTACGCAATGATCGGCGCGCTTGGCGCAGCCGGGTTCGACTTCAGCTACAGCTTCCCGACCCTCGGGGTAGTCATCGGCACCCTGGTAGCGCTGATCTTCGGCATCGTAGCCGCGATGCTGCCCGTGCGCCATGCCGCCCGGTTGAACATTGTCGGCGCCCTGCGCTATGAATAACCGGCGCTGAGTCTCGTCAGCCAATTCAAACCCCGGATGCTCTGCGCCATGAGGATCGTAAGCAGGCCGGGGTTTTGTTTGTGCTGCGCGCTTGCCACATCGTGGTACCATATGGTGGATACCGCTGTACCTATAGCGCCGGGCAGATCCATTGAGCCAGCCCAGCATACGGGCGACGCGAGCGCAGCGAGCCACACCGTTCGGTGCCCTCAGCGGCTCAATCGTTTTGCTCAGTGCGCTACGGCAATAGGCGCAGTGGAAACTGCTGCGTTCTGCGTACTGTGGGCTCATTTCCCGGCATAGCGGCACGGTTCTTGTTATGCTGTAAAGGTTCTGTACGAACAAGCGCACAAGCTAGCCCACAGGAAAATTGTTATGGACGTACTCGTTGTTGACGACGACCCGCATATCCGCGATGTCATTATGGAGCTTCTCACCGATGAGGGCTATACAGCCGAGCCGGCAGCAAATGGAGCTGAAGCGTTGCTGGTCTTACAGCAACAATCGGCGCCGCCGTGTATGATTCTGCTCGACCTCATGATGCCGCAAATGAACGGCTGGGAGTTTCGTGAGGCCCAACGCAAGCGTCCGGAATTCGCTGCCATCCCCGTAGTTACGATTTCGGCGCATGCCGATCTCCTGCGCATCTCGGTCCAACTTGATGTTGTTGAACACCTTGCCAAACCGCTTGATATCGACCGTTTGCTCGCGATTGTCGGGCAGTATTGCGGTGCAAAAGGCGCATCGACGGCATTGTAGCCTCTTCGAGCTTGGCACTCGATAGAAGTCGTGAGAAGCATACATGCAGACACTGCCGCGTCCGCGTCCATTCCTCATCTATGGCGCAGTACTTGCGCTTCTGGCTACCGGCGTTTTCTTCATTCCCGGCATCGGGCCTTCGCTCCTGCAAACGAACGGTTTTGCGCCGCATGGCGTATGCATCCTCTGGCAACCTAACTTGCTCTGGTTTCACGTCACGAACGATATTCTGATTGGCACGTCGTATGTGGCGATTGCCGGTAGCCTGGCTTACCTGGTCTACCGTGGCCGACGCGACCTACCCTTCCCCTGGGTGCTGCTTGCTTTTGGACTGTTTATTGTTTCTTGTGGCAGTACCCATTTTATGGAGGCCTGGACGTTCTGGACGCCGCTCTACTGGCTCTCCGGCTACACCAAGCTGATTACGGCCATTGCCTCGGTAACCACGGCTATCGCCCTGCCGCCGATTATTCCGCGCATCCTGGCCCTCGTCGACGACGCGCGCGTCTCGAATGAGCGTAAGCTGCAACTCGAAGCGGCGAATGGGGAACTGGCCCAACTCAACACCCGGCTCGCCGAGCTCGACAACCTGAAAAGCCAGCTTTTCGCCAATGTGAGCCACGAACTGCGCACCCCGCTGACGCTTATTCTCGGCCCGGTGGAACGCCTGCTCGCCGCAGTGCCTGCCGAACAGCAGCGCGATCTGGTGACGATCCAACGCAATGCACAACTACTTCAGCGTCACGTAGACGATTTGCTCGATGTAGCGCGGCTGGAGGCCGGACGCCTGGAACTGGATCAAACCAGCGTCGATTTGAGCCAACTCGCCCATCTCACAGCCGACTATTTTGGAGCGGCGACCGATGGACGTGAACTGACCCTCGACGTTGCGGCGCCGCCGAAACTGAGAATTGAGGCCGACGCGCATCAGATCCAGCGTGTGCTGGTGAATCTGCTCAGTAATGCCATCAAGTTCACCCCCGATGGCGGAACGGTACGCTTAAGCATCCACACAACCGATGCGCAAGCAATCCTCACTGTTGAAGACAGCGGCCCAGGCGTACCCGTCGATCAATGGGAAACGATTTTTGAGCGCTTCCACCAGGGCGACAGCGGTACAACCCGGCGCTATGGCGGCACCGGCCTTGGATTAGCCATTGCGCGTGAACTGCTCGTGCTGCATGGCGGCACGATCCGCGTGAGCACAAGTACCCTTGGCGGCGCCTGCTTTACGATCACCCTGCCGATTGGTAATCCCGCTGCAAGGCTGCCGGCTGATCGGCCGGTAGCCCTGCCGGTAAGCATTCCCCCGGCGTTGCTAAACATCCAAACCGAGCCCGAGGTCGTTACCCTCGACCGGCATTCAGAAGCCGCGAGCACAGAGCAGCCCCATATACTCGTCGTCGAGGATAATGCTGAGGTGCGCCAGTTCCTGGTGGAAACGCTGGGCGAACATTACTCCGTCACCACTGCACCCAATGGCGCCGACGGAGTGGAGCAGGCGCTGGCCCAGCCGCCCGATCTGATTATCAGCGATGTGATGCTGCCCGGCATGAGCGGCAACCAACTTGTCCAGCACTTACGCGAGCATGCCGAACTGGATCAGACGCCAATTGTGATCCTCACGGCGCGCGCCGACGCCGAACTGCGCCTCGAATTACTCCAGAGCGGCGCGCAAGACTACCTGCTCAAGCCGTTCTCCGCAACCGAACTCCTCGCTCGCTTGCGTAATCTGCTGGTTACCCAACAGGCCCGCCGCACGTTGCAACAGATTGTGGCCACCCAGGAGAATAATCTTACTGCACTTTCCAGCGATGTTGCGCGCCTCTACAATGAAGCGCAGACTGCACTGCGCCTGCGCGACGAATTTATCGCCATTGCCGCTCACGAACTGCGCACCCCGCTAACCGCTCTCATTGGCAATACCCAATTGCTCTTGCGCCGCTCGGGAGAAAGCGGCAGATTTCTCGAACGCGATCTACGGGCGATCCGAGCAATCGACGAGACAGGCGACCGTTTAGCGGCAATGATCGAGCGTTTGCTCGATCTGACGCGGATCGAACGCGGGCAGTTCACGATCAAACAAGAGCCGATCGATGTAGCCGTCCTGATTGCGCAAACCAGTGCCGCGTTCGGCCCGACACTCACCCAACACACGCTGGTTGTTCAACCCGCAGCAACACCGCTCCCGATCCATGGCGATGCAGAACTGCTCACTCAGGTGCTGAGCAACCTGATTATCAATGCAACCAAGTACAGCAACCCCGGCACAAGGATCACGGTCATCGCCCAACAAGACGGAGGCCACGCAGCCATATCGATTCACGATCAGGGCATCGGCATTCCTGCCGCCGCACTGCCGAAACTCTTTGAGCGCTTCTACCGTGCGTCGAATACCAATGCCACGTATACCGGCGGCCTGGGGATTGGCTTGTACCTGGCCCACGAGATCGTACAGCGCCACGGCGGCGAAATGACGGTAACGAGTGTGGAGGGTCAGGGCAGCGTCTTTACGGTACGGCTACCACTCGTTGAATGAGGAATACCGACCGCTCAACTGCCGCTGTGTCACCTGACGGATCGCATCCAAAACCGGATCTATCGCTGTCCGACTGGAAACTGAACGCATGAGTAGAGGCCGTTACCCTGCCCGCCTGAATGTCGCGCCCCCTGAGCGGGCGACGGCGGCGCGCTATTATCACGCGTGGCCGGGACATGAACTGTATGCACATCCTGAGCGCTTCGGGCCGCTAAGTTCCCCGGTGCTGTTCGGCAATGCGCATCCGTTGGAACTCGATATTGGCTGTGCGGTCGGCGATTTCCTTTGCGCCATTGCACCATTGCATCCGGTAACAAACTTTGTCGGCGTCGATAGTGTGGCTAAGCCACTCTATCGCGCCGTCGAAACGGCAGCCGCAGCGGATCTGCCGAATGTACAGTTCATCCACGCCGATATCCGCCTTGCGCTCACACGTATTCCCGATGCCACCTTGCATGCGGCTTATCTGCATTTTCCCGCCCCGCTCTTGCGCAACCGTCAGCGCCGCCAACGCCTCGTCGCGCCCGACCTGCTGGTGCAGCTTGCCCGTGCGTTGCAGATCGGCGGGCGGCTCAGCTTTCTTACCGACCAACCCGATCTCTACGCGGAACTCCAGGCAATTCTGCTGGGTATTCCCAACCTTGTACCCATGCCCGCCGAGCAAGGCGCTCAGGGCCTGAGCGAACTGCTGAAATCGCATTACCATCGGCGCTGGGAGGCGCGCGGCCGGCCGATAATGCGGAGCGAACTCCAACGCAGCGCTCAGTGATCGCACCTGTGCGCGTTCCTCGTACGATCAATGTTCTATAATCGCTACAGACGACCGCATGCGTTTATGCATAGAGCGGATTATTTATGAGGAAGGGTGCATGGACAACGGGCAATCACCGGACGACCTTACGGCACGACTAACCGATTTTGAGCGTCGCGAAGCGGAATGGCAGTTAAAAGAAGCCGCGCTGCACGAGCAACTAACACGTTACCAACTCGTGCTCGACACCTTACCAATCCGCATTTTCTGGAAGCGCGCCGCTGATCTGAGTTACCTCGGTTGCAACCGTGCCTTTGCCCAGGATGGTGGCCGTCAAGAAGCGGCGGAACTGATTGGCCTGGAGGATTACGTGATGACATGGGCCGACCAAGCCGACGCTTACCGCAGCGACGATCGCAGCGTGCTTGATTCGGGCCAGGCGCGGATCAACTATGAAGAACCCCAGGATCGCCCCGACGGATCAACCGCCTGGGTGCGCACAAGCAAACTGCCGCTCGTTAGTGCCGATGGTACACTCATCGGCATTCTTGGTACTTACGAGGATATCACTGCTCAACGCCATACCGAAGAAGAGCGCCTAGCCGATCAGGAGCGCACCATTGCTGCGCAGCAAGATATTCTGCGCGAACTCTCAACCCCATTGATCCCGCTGACTGATAATGTTGTGGCCATGCCGCTGGTGGGCGCTATCGACACGCGCCGGGCGGGCCAGATTATGGAAACCCTGCTCGAAGGTATCGCAGAGTATCAGGCCGATATCGCTCTGCTCGATATTAGTGGGGTGCGCGTTGTCGATACCCAGGTTGCCGATGCGCTGCTCCGCGCCGCGCGGGCCGCTAAACTGATTGGTGCCCAGGTCATTCTTACCGGCATCAGCGCCGAGATCGCGCAGACAATTGTTCACCTTGGCGCCGATATGAGCGGGATTATTACGCTCCCAACGTTGCGTGAAGGGCTTCAATATGCAGAAAACGCGTATAAGCCGTAATCTGGGCAGGTTGCAGTACAATACGAGGGCAGAAGCAGCGCACGAATCAAGGGAGATCTGATGACTGTTCAATTTGGAACCTTTGTACCGCAAGGCTGGCGGCTGGATTTGATCGAGATCGACGATCCGATCGAGAAGTATGAGGCGATGACCCGCGTCGCGAAGGCGGCCGACGCCATTCCGCTCTACGATTCGATCTGGGTTTACGACCACTTCCACACTGTGCCACGCATCGAGCAGGAAGCCGTCTTTGAGGCCTGGACGATCACCGCCGCCCTGGCCCGCGATACACGGCGAGTCAAGGTCGGCCAGATGGTAACCTGCATCGGGTATCGTAACCCGGCCCTGGCGGCCAAGATCGCCTCGACGGTCGATGTGCTTAGCCACGGACGGCTCTACTGCGGAATTGGCGCGGGCTGGTACGAGCACGAGTGGCGTGCCTACGGCTACGGCTTCCCCGAGACGCGCGACCGCATGCGCGCCTTCCGCGAGGCGACCCAGATTATGGTCAAAATGTGGACCGAGGAGACGCCCACGTTCGAGGGCGAGTACTTCCAGATCCACGGCGCGATCAACGAGCCGCGCGGGGTTCAGAAGCCGTATCCGTCGCTCTGGATCGGCGGTGGCGGTGAGCAGGTAACTCTGAAACTCGTGGCCCAGTACGGTAACGCCTGTAATGTCGGCGGCGATCCGGAGACGCTCAAGCACAAGTTTGGCGTGCTTCAGGAGCATTGCGCCGCGCTCGGCCGCGACTACAACGCGATCATTCGCTCCACAAACGCCAATATCGTCTTCCTGAAGCCGGACGACGATCCGGAGCGGGCGACGGAGGCCATACGCGCCACCTACCGCTGGAGCATGGAAGACCTGTACCGTTCGGCAATTGTCGGTACACCCGAGCAGGTGGCCGATCGCTTGCGCGCCCAGGCCGACGCCGGAGCGAACTACTTCATCACCTACTTCCCGCGGATTGCCTACGACCACGAGCCGATGCACATCTTTGCCGAGCAGGTTGCACCGCTGTTGCGCTAAGCTTCAGACAGGAGAAGTCAGGAGCCGGAATGCCTAGCCGCCTGACTTCTGCCTGCTACCACCGATCCGCTGCCTCCAGCATTCTGCCTGCTGCCTCCTGGATTGTGAATTTTATCCCTTCATCACTCCCCCATCCTTGCCGGTGAATGCACAGCTTTAAGGCACTCCAAACACCTGAAACGGCGTTTGCGTTGTGCTATAATGCAGCTACGTCGCCCCTAAAACATGTATGGCTAGCCTGGTCGTTGAACCATGACGGCGTACGAGAGGAACTGCTGTGGCCGAGGAGATGCCGATTCTATTTAACTTTACTCCGTCTGGTGCGTCGCCCGCGCCGGACGAATCGGCGATGGCCGAGCGAACCCTTCCGCTTCTGCCGCTGAGCGACATTGTGATCTTCCCCCAGATGCTTGCGCCGCTGATTGTGGAGGAGGAGCAGGCCGTGCGTGCGCTCGAAGTTGCGTTCGCCGGCGATCGATTGGTCTTTGCCGTTGCGCGTCGCGAGGGCGGCGCCACCGAGAACCTCCTCGCCGAGTTATACCCGATCGGCGTCGAAGCCATTGTGCAACGCATGCGCAAACTCCCCGACGGCTCGACATCGGTTGTGCTGGAGGGGCGGCGGCGGATGCGCTTGAGCGAAGCAATTACCAACGACTCGCTGCTCTGCGTTCGTGCGGCCTCGCTCTATATCGATACTGACCGTACGATTGCCGTCGAGGCGATGATGCGCGCCGTGCTGGCGCTCTACGAGAAGGTCGTGCGGCTCTCACGTTTGCTCCCCGACGACGCCTATACAACAGCAATGAATGTGGAAGATCCCGGCGGCCTCGCCGATCTGATCGCCTCCACACTGCCGCTCAGCACGGCCCATCGGCAGCAGATCCTCGAAACAATCGACCCTGAAGAACGGCTGCATCGCATTGGCGCACTGCTCTCGCAGGAACTCGACCTGCTCGAACTCGAGTCGCGCATTCAAAACCAGGTGCAGAAGGAAGTCGATCGCTCGCAGCGCGAGTTCTTTCTGCGCGAACAGATGAAGGCCATTCAGCGGGAGCTTGGCCAGCACGATCCGCAGCAGCGCGATATGTTCGCCCTGCGCGATCGGCTTGCCGCCGCCGACCTTACTGAGCGTGCTCGCGCCCGCGCCGATGAAGAACTCGACCGCCTGGAGATGCTTGCACCGCTTTCGCCTGAATATAGCGTGGTGCGCACATATGTGGACTGGCTAATCAACCTGCCGTGGCAGCGCACGGTCGAGGAGCACACCGACTTGCGGGCTGCCGCACGGTTGCTCGATCAGAACCACTACGGACTGAAGAAGGTCAAGGAGCGCATTCTCGAATTTATTGCCGTACGCCAACTGGCCTCCGATCAACTGAAAGCGCCGATCCTCTGCTTCGTCGGCCCGCCCGGCGTGGGCAAAACGAGCCTCGGCCAGAGCATCGCCGCCGCCCTCGGTCGGCCGTTCGTGCGCCTCTCACTCGGCGGTGTCCACGACGAAGCCGAAATTCGCGGCCATCGGCGCACCTATATCGGCGCGATGCCGGGGCGGCTTGTGCAGCGCATGAAGGAAGCCGGCAGTATGAACCCGGTGTTCATGCTCGACGAGATTGACAAACTCGGCAGCGATTTTCGCGGTGATCCGTCGGCTGCGCTGCTGGAAGCGCTCGACCCTGAGCAGAACCATTCCTTCGCCGATCATTACCTAGAAGTGCCGTTCGACCTGAGCAAGGTTTTTTTCATCACCACAGCCAATTACGGCGATGATATTCCGCCAGCGCTGGCCGATCGCTTGGAGATGATCGAGCTCACCGGCTACACCGAAGACGAAAAGCTGCGCATCGCCCGCCGTTTCCTGGTACCGCGTCAGTACACGGCCAATGGCCTACCACCGACAAGTATACGCTTCAATGATCGTGCGCTGCAACTGATTGTGCAGCGCTATACCTATGAAGCCGGGGTGCGCAACCTCGAACGCGAGATCGCCGCGATCTGCCGCAAGACCGCCCGGCGTATAGTTGAGGGCCGCACCCACGCGCGCGTCGTCACGCCGCGCCTCGTGGAAAGCTACCTCGGCCCGCCGCGCTTCGAAGGCCCGGAAATCGAAACGCAGGCCCAGATCGGCGTGGTGACCGGTATGGTCTACACCGGCGTCGGCGGCGATACGATGCCCGTCGAAGTTGTGTTGATGGAAGGCAAGGGCAACCTGACGCTGACCGGCCAACTTGGTGAGGTGATGCAAGAGTCGGCGCAGGCCGCGCTCTCCTACATCCGTGCCAATGCCGCCAAACTCAAAATCAACGCGCGCCGTTTCGAGAAGGTTGATATTCACATCCACGTCCCCGAAGGCGCCACGCCGAAAGAAGGGCCGTCGGCCGGCTTGACGATCACTGTCGCACTCATTTCGGCCTTTACCGAGCGCGAAGCCCGCCGCGACATCGCGATGACCGGCGAGATCACGCTGAGCGGGCGTGTGCTGCCGATCGGCGGCGTGCGCGAGAAGATTCTCGGCGCTTACCGCGCCGGCATCCGTATCGTCATTCTTCCCGCCAAAAACAGCCACGACCTGATCGATATTCCGGCGGCTGTACGGGCCAAACTCACCGTCCACCTCGTCGATACAATTTCCCCCGTACTCGACCTGATGCTCGGCCCGCCCCCAACCAAACCGGCGCCGCGCCGGAAGGTAGCGAAGCAAGATCACTGAGTGATGAGTGATGAATAGTTGATTCTGTGAACTGTCAGACTGTCAGACTGTCAGGCTGCCCGACTGTCAGGCTGCCCGACTGTCAGGCTGCCCGACTGTCAGGCTGCCCGACTAAATCACTCCCCCAAATCCTTGAGCGCAATCGGGCGGGTGCGCGACGCTGTATTGGTGGGTAATAACAACGAGATCAGGCCGGCGACCAGTACGAAGGACGCCGATGCCCAGAGGCAGGCCACCAGGCCGCCGTTTGGCCCGGCTTGGACGCCGATCTGGTAGAGCAAACCGGAAAGCACTGTGCCCGCGAGGCGGCCCATGGCGTTGGCCATGTAGTAAAAGCCCACGTTCATGGCCACTTTGTCGCTATCGGTGTAAGCCAGAATTAAGTAACTGTGTACCGCTGAGTTGAGTGCGAAAACGGCGCCAAAGGCGAGTAAGCCGCCGACAACAGCAAATACCGGCACAATCCCGTTCATCAACGCGAGCGCGATCACCGCAGGAAACACAGCCAACCCGAACGCCAGGCTGGTCGCCGTGCGGCCATCAGGCTCGTGGGCGCCCTCCACGCGGCGCCGGAGCAGGCCCGGTGTTGCCGCTTGCACACAGCCGTAGCCGATCGTCCAGGCGGCCATGAACCCACCGGCAAGCCAGAAGTCCCAACCCAACACACTGATGAAGAAGACCGGCAAGCCGACGACGAACCAGACATCACGCGCGCCGAAGAGGAAGATTCGCGCCGCAGCGAGCATGTTCACCGCACGATTATGCGAGAACATCTGGCTGAACTTTACCTTCGCATTGGCCGTGCCGAGGTCACCCTTAATCAGCACAGCCGCGAGCACCAGGGCGACGAGCACCAACCCGGCAAGGATCATCAAGGCAACCTGAAAACCGACCAGGGTGAGCAGCAACGCGCCAAGAAAAAAGCCGACGCCCTTGATCGCATTCTTCGAGCCGGTGAGAATGCTCACCCAGCGGTAGAGTTGGCCTTGCGTCGCGCCGGCAACCAGCTTCACTGCGCTCTTGCTGCTCATCTTGGTCAGGTCTTTGGCGATGCCGGAAAACGCCTGCGCAACCATCACATAGGGCACAACGAGCAACGCCGGCGGGGCGAAGGCGAGCAGGCTCAGCGCCACGAGTTGTGTGCCCAGGCCCATAAAAAGCGTCGTCTTCAGGCCGAAGCGCGCGCCGATATAGCCGCCGAAAAGGTTGGTGATAATGCCGAAGATCTCGTAGAAGAGGAATAACGAGGCGACCTGAAACGGCGAGAACCCCAATTGGTAGAAGTAAAACAGCACCAGCATGCGGATCGCGCCGTCGGTCAGCGTATCGGCCCAATACGCCCCGGTAACCAGGATATAGTTGCGGAGATTGGCCCGCTGCTGCACCAGAGCAGCCTGGTCGGGCGTCGCTGTCGATGAGCGGACATCATCGGTGGTGGTCATAGATGTATGCGGCTTGTAAGGGTGCAACGCGCTGCGTCCTTACAAGCCAAGATTAGCGACTTTACGCGCCAGTTCAACATAGCGGTTGGCGTAGCCCCACTCATTGTCGTACCAGGCGAAAATCTTCACCTGGGTGCCGTCGGTGACCATTGTTGAAGGCGCATCGACAATTGCCGAGCGCGGATCGTCTTTGTAGTCCACCGAGACGAGCGGGCGCGTCTCGTAGCCGAGAATGCCCTTGAGCGGGCCGGCGGCGGCGGCTTTAAGCAAGCCATTCACTTCATCAACGCTGGTCGGGCGGTTCACCTCGAAGACGCAGTCGGTGAGTGAGGCATTGAGCAGCGGCACGCGCACGGCATGGCCGTCGAGTTTGCCCTGCAATTCAGGAAAGATCAGCCCAATCGCGGTAGCCGAGCCGGTGCTGGTGGGAATGAGCGAGAGCGAAGAGGCGCGGGCGCGGCGCAAATCTTTGTGCGGTGTGTCGAGAATGCTCTGCGTATTGGTCATATCGTGTACGGTAGTGATCATACCGTGCCGAATGCCAATTCCTTCGTGGATCACTTTTACTACCGGCGCAAGGCAGTTGGTAGTGCAGCTTGCAGCAGTGAGGATCTGGTGTTGCGCGGGATCGTACAGATGGTCGTTCACGCCCATAACGACATTCAGGGCGGTCGAACTCTTCACCGGCGCAGCGACAATTACTTTCTTCACGCCGGCCTTAAAGTAGGGTTCAAGCTGCTCCGGCTTGAGAAACTTACCGCTCGCCTCCAGCACAAGCTCCACACCGGCATCAGCCCAGGGCACGGCGCCGGGGTCTTTGAGCGCACTATAGCCGACGGCGTGTTCCTCAACAAAAAGCGTATCGCCCTCACCGCGCGTTGCACGATCCCAGCGCCCGTGAACCGAGTCGAAATAGAGCAGATGGGCGGCGGTGGTTGCGTCGCCGGCAATCTCGTTGATGTGAGCGCAGGTCAGCTCCGGCCAACCCCACGCCGCGCGCAGCGCCAGCCGCCCGATCCGCCCGAAGCCGTTGATTCCAATCCGGATCGCCATTTCCACCCTCCCAGCAATTTACATCAATCTCAGTCGATGTAATTATAGCACGCGCAGAGGGGGCTGTCGAGCAGAATCCGCAGATGACGCAGATGACGCAGATTGCGTAGATGCTGATTCCAGCCAACTCAGGGCGTAGATCCGGGTGCGGATGTTGCGGTTGCGCGGGTTGGCGAAGCTGCGCACATAGCGGAAACCGAGCGCTTCGGCGGTGCGCCACGAGCCGATGTGATCGTCGGGCATGTTGGCGACGACCTGCTGCACACGCCCAAGATCACGCGCATATGCAAGGTAGGCGCGAGCGCACTCGACGGCGTAGCCCTGGCGCCAGAAGGGGTGATGGATGATATAACCCAGATCCCAGGCCGCCTCACCGTCGAGCGTCGTGGGCACAATGCCGCAGTCGCCGATGGGGATACCGCTAGCGTGATCTAAGATCAGCCAGCGCCCCAACCCATTAGCGGCATGCGCGGCGATCGAACGCTGCACCCAGGCTTCCACCGCCGCTGCATCGAGCGGCTGGGGCCAGAACGACAGTGTGATTGGATCAGCCAGGATTGGCGCGAGCAGGGCAATATCGGCGGGCGTGAAGGGGCGCATGATAGTACGCGTAGTAGTAAGCATCATGAAACCAATCGGTTGAACCACTGAACACACTGAGCACACTGAAC
>JBBRUG010000016.1:0-34973 GCA_038247995.1 Chloroflexales bacterium
GTAACGGGCTGGAGTGTGCAATTTGCCGCCGCCGGTGCTGCCGATAGCCTGCCCTACCTTGAGAACGCCGCCGAATTGGGCGGTGCTTGCACTGAGGAATGGGTACCCATCCAGTGGTCGCAGGCCCAGCCGGGGAGTATCCGCATTGCTGCCACGGGCGCTGCCGCCGATCGGCTCCAGGTTGAACTCTTCAACGGCGGCACAAAGGTGTATACCAGCACCGTCGTTGCCGGCGGCGAGATTGTCTGGGGCAGTTCCCAGTTAACCGCCGGCGCGAATGCGCTGCGCGTTGTTACCGTGGGCGGCAATAGCGCGCCGCTCGCCTACAGTGTGACGATCAGCGCATTGTCCGAACCGGAGATCACCTGGACGGGCGCTTCCTACGGCGCAAGTCCGGCCAATTCCAGCATCCGCGTGCGCTTCGCCGCGGCCGGCCTCTATCGCTTTACGCTTGGCGCAAGCGCCGGACGCTACCAGTTGCGCTTGAATACGAACGAACTTCAAAAAGTTGTCACAAGCGCCGGGGCCGACTTAACGGCTTATGTGCCGGCAGGCACCCATACGCTTGTCGTCGATCAAGACTCGCGCACGAACACAACCTGGAGCGTGAAGATCGCGCCCAGCAGCGCTGTAAACGACAGCCTGCCCTTCCGGCGCAGTGGAACCACGCTGGGCGGCGCCGCTAACGATTTCGCTCAAGAATGGCTGCCCATTCGCAGCGATGGAAACCGGCGGGTGAACATCAAAGTAACCGCGACGGGCAGTGTCGACGGCGATGGCCTACAGGTGCAACTCTTCCGCCCAGGCCAGCAGAATGCCGCCTTTAATGCGGCGAATGTGCTGCGCGGCGAGGTTTTCTGGGCCAGCACCGACCTCGTTTCGGGCACCAATCTGTTGCGCATCGCGGCGCTGAACGATAACACCGCAGCGATGCAATATCAGGTTGAGCTTACCGGGGTCGGCAGTATTCCGACCACATGGAGCGGTGTTGCGCTTGGCGATGGCCTCAGTTCGGCGATTACGTTGAACGCGCCCAGCGACGGCATCTACACTGTGGTACTGACCCTGACCCTCGGCGCCGGTCAGTTGCTGATTGAGGAGTCGCCGACGCCAACGCCGAGTGTGATCCAGGCCCAACCGCAGTCCGGCAGCAGTGTCACCCTGCGCGTGCCGCTTACCGCAGGTGAACATCGCTTTGTCTTCCGCCAGGATGCCACGCAGCCGCGGACTGAATGGCAGGTCGCTACCAGCCTGTCTCGGGCAGCGGCGCCCCTGACGATTAGCCAGGTAAGCCCGGGGATGGTGTTGCGCAACACAACCGCTCTGGTGGAGGTTACCGGCACCGGCTTTGAAAGCGGCACAACCGTGACTCTGGTTGATGGAGCCGGTAAAGCGACACCGCTACCTGCCGCTGTGGTAAGCGCCACCCGCTTGACGCTGAACCTGCCGGCAGATATGGCCGACGGGATTTACAGCCTACGCTTGACCAATCCCGGCGGCGCTACAGTTACGCGCAGCTCTGCCGTAAGTGTGGGCATGAGCCGAGTCTTCTTACCGTTAGTGAGTCAGTAGGATGAAGCGCAAAGGCGGGCGGATCCGTGGATTCGCCCGCCTTTGCTATCTATAAGCCCTCAGCCCTCAGCCTTCTGCCTTCAACCTTCTGCCTTCAACCGCCTACTCAGCCTGCTTGATAAATCCAATCACCCCTGGAATGCCTAGTCGGTGCTCCAATTCGAGCATCCTGTCCAGCAATTCGCGGTAGGGATGGGGTGTGGTGATCATGCGTTCCGCCGCCAGCGCGCAACCCAACCAGCGCAGGTGATGGTAGGCGACCCATTCGGCAAATCCCTCGCGCAGATCCTCGTCGCGCAATAGCGGACAGCGCTCGCCTTGCCATGCGTGGGCGTACTCGTGCGCCACAGTCGTGCGAAAGGTCAGCCGGGGTAAGCCATAGAGCATGTAGATCGTGCGCAGATGGCCCTGGCGTTTGTACAACCCCAGCGTGCTTTGCCCATCCGGCGCCGACGAACCGCCCTCGGCGCGAATACGCTCCAGCGTGGGCGCATCGACCATGCGAAACGCCACGCCGACATTAAGCGTCAGGCCGAGCTGCTGAATCACGCCGGCGACTGTCTCGTCATAGATCCGGAGCGCTTCACCAGGGTCGTAAATCGCTGTCGCATGGCAGGCCGGACAGTGCAGTCGTCCATCGTGGAGTTGCCAATGCTGGGCGCTCAGCGGCGATCCGCAGGCCGCACAGCGCGGGCGGGTGGTAATACACTCCGGGCAGAAGCGATCCGACCGACCGATCAGGGTATAGTATTCACCCTCAAGCAGGTCGCCGCAGGCAGCGCAGTAGTGCAGGCTGGGTTGAGAAGCTGGGAATGCCGCCATGGAAACAGGATTCAGGATTCAGACTTCAGGAGGTGAACATGCTGAATGATGATTTGGTCATGCTGCTCGACTTTTCATTGGCTTGCAGTATAGTCCACGCTGCGGCGCCCCGCAACCGATCCTGCTGCCCAACCAAAAGCTTTCACGGTTGCGCATACCCGTGTTATCCTTCCTCCTGAATCCTGAATTCTGAATCCTGAATCTTGGCATCTCCAACACCCCTATGGCAGCTCTCCAATCTCCACGTACCCCATTCGCCCTAGTGCGCCTCATCGGCGGCGCAGCGACGTTTAGCCTGGCGCTGCTGGCTATCGTTCCCGCGCCCACTTACCTGCTCTGGCAGGCCGCCGTTGCCGTCACGGAATATGGACACGTCCTGGCGGTCATCGCGCTCGCTCCGCTCTGGCCGGGGTGGCGGCATACGCGAGCCGGACGGATCGGCGCCGGGTTGGGCCTCGCCGCTGCCGTGCTCGCCCTCTCGCCGCTTGCGCGTGCGTTGCCAATCGCCCAGGCGCTCCCGACCCAACTCACGGCAGCCTTTGGCCCCGCCGCAGTTTCATCCGGTGCAGCGTTGCGCGTCGGCCCTTTTTTGCAAGGTGCTCCTGCCGGTACGCCCCGGCGCTTGACTTACACGCAAGGTATCAATCGAGATCTGGAACTGGATTATTACGCTCCCCAAGACACAAATGGCCCGGCACCGCTTGTGATTGTCATTCACGGCGGCTCCTGGCAAAGCGGTGACAGTACCCAACTGCCCGCGCTCAACACCTATCTCGCAGACCGAGGTTATGCAGTGGCCGCGCTAAATTATCGCCTTGCGCCGGAGGCCCCCTTTCCCGCCGCCGCCGAGGATGTGCGCGCTGCGCTGGCCTATCTCAGCGCCAATGCCGCCGAACTTGGCCTCGATCCAACGCGGATCGTGCTGCTCGGGCGTTCGGCCGGCGCGCAATTGGCCTTGCTGGTTGCTTATACCGCCGCCGATCCGGCGATTCGCGGCGCTGTGTCGTTCTACGGCCCTACCGATATGGCCTGGGGGTATGCCAACCCGACCAATCCACGCGTGCTCGACTCGCGCAGTGTTCTGGAGGCGTACCTCAGCGGCACACCCACGAGCGCATCTGATACCTATGTTGCCGCCTCACCAATCGCGTTTGTCGGGGCGCATACGCCGCCCACTCTGCTCATCCACGGGCCCCGCGACGAATTGGTACGCTATGCGCAAAGTGAGCGCCTGGCCGCACAACTTCTAGCGGCGCGGCGCCCGCATTTCCTGCTGCGCTTGCCCTGGGCCACGCACGGCGCCGACTGGAATTTTAATGGCCCAAGCGGGCAACTCAGCACCTATGCTATTGAGCACTTCCTTAGGGTAGTGCTGAACTAGTACGCTAAAGCGTACGTCCGCCGTAGGCGGACGCCGCACTGTGGCGGCTCAAACCCGCGTACAGACCCTGGCGAACTTCCGCCGAGTTGGACTACAGCATTGCTCAGATCGATTGCGCCTGCACAACCCGGCGCGAGCGCAGCGCGCTACCCGGTTCAGTGGCCTCTGCGGCTCAGTCATGCTGCTCAGTGCTCTAACTGACGCGCACAAGGCCCCACAGACTCACTGCTACACTGGTTCACGGATGTTACTCAGAGATCTAAACTGTGCGCCAGAAGACCCCGATCATTGCTGCACGCCCCAGGCTGGAGAAGATAAACAGCGCCGCGATGCCGGCGATCTCCATTGATCCGATACTGAACTGGACGTTGCCAAGCAGTGTGGCAATCAGCCCGCCGAGCAAACCGGCCACCAGCGTGCCGATACCGGTGATCGCGCTGTAACTCGCCATTGCTGCGCCGCGCTGCGCCACCGGCGCGCGATCCATCAGCACATTCATCATGCCCTGGGTGACCCCCGGCCAGAAGACGCCGGAAAAGATCGCTGTGAGCCAGAGCGGCAGAATATTCTCCGGCGTCGAAAGCACCCAACCCCAGGGCAGCGGAATCGTGCCGATCAGGCAGACCAGCAGCACACGCCGATCGCCAAGCTTGTCTTGCAGCCGTCCGGTCAGTGGCGTGAATACCAGGCTCACAGCGCTGGTGACGATCGCCGTGAGGGCCAGGATGGAGAAGCTTAGTTGTAAATTGCTCAGCCCATATGCGTTAAAGAAGGGCGCGGCGATGCCGGTTACGAGCGCCCAACCGGCTGCCGCCAGAGCATAACTGCGAAAGCGTCGATCATGGGTTGGGCCGGCCAACAGGTCGCGCACGCTTACGCGGGCCTTGGGGCGCAACGGCGGTTCCGGTTGCCGCGCTACCAGCGCCGCCGAGCCAAGTGCGGCGAGAATGGCCATGCCGAAGATTGCTGCATAGCCCAGGGCTTCGTCGCCGCGCCCCCGGAAGCTATCGAGCATCTGGCCGGCCACAAACGTGCTGGCCATTGTTGCCACCCCAACCACCGTATTCCGCAACCCGAAGTAACTGCCGCGCTGGCGCGCCGGCACCATGTCGCTCATCCAGCTCAGCCAGGCGTTGCCGGCGATCCCGTTGAAAGCGTACGAAATTGCCAGGCCGACCATAAAAATGGTCAGTTCCGCCCCGCGCAGAAAGCTCAGGAACGGCAGCGCCAGCAACAGCAGCCATACGAGGCGACCGGTCAGCGCGCCATAAAGCGTCAGTGCGCGCCGGTTGCCAACCCGCTCCTCAAGGTAGGCGCCGACAAACTGGAAGGCCTGCCCGATAAAAGGCAGCGCGCCCATCAGGCCCAGTTGAAAGCTGTTCGCGCCCAATAAAAGGGCAAAGCCGGTAAGAAATACACTGCCGCCGATCGCGCCGGTAATACTGATATTGACCGTCGCCAGCGCCCCTTCGATGATCGACAGACGCAGCCCGCGCCGCACTTCCGTCGGGTGAAGCGGTGCAGGCGGTGCGCCAGGTTCATCAGGGCGGGCGGTGGCGGTTGCCGGTAGCCCGGCTATTGGTGCTATGGTTTTTGGTGCTGTGGTTTTTGATCGATCAGCAACATTCTGATCGTGGATTATGTCGCTGGGCTGAACAAGCAGGTTCGCCTGTACATCCTCTGATCCATTGGTCCCCGCTGCATCGCTTGGCTGCGCATCGATTGCCGGATCAGGAAAGGTTGGTCGCTGGTCGTCGGTTATTGTTTCAGGCGGCGCAGTGGGCGCCACGGGGCGGGCAGGCGGGTTGGCAGGCAATGCGACCTGCGTGCGGGTGGCCATAGTGTCGTTCCTTATGCAAGCCTGTGCTGCCCGCACGTCGGGCGCCGGAGCGCATCGGGGCGCTACCCAACTAGATCGTAACGCACTCGCGTCGGCTGTCAACGGGGCCTAAGGCCGATCCTGGCTGATGCCCGCCTGATACCTGCCTGTGCTATAATCCACCCACGTCGGGCTACAGCATTGCTCAGATCGCTTGAGCCTGCATAACCAGGCGCGAGCGCAGCGCGCTACCCGGTTCAGTGGCCTCTGCGGCTCAGTCATTCTGCTCAGTGCTCTAGCCTATGCGCTCTACAACTCACTGCGAGGTGCGCGTGAATTTTATCGATCTTCTGCTCATTCTGCTCTTTTTTGGTATGCTCACCCTGGGCTTCTTTCAGGGCATGATCCGCTTGGTTGTACTGATCCTGGCGTTCTACCTCAGCCTGGTGTTGGCAAGCCTCTACTATCCGGCAGTCGGGGAGTTTTTTGTGCGCCGCCTCGATACCCAGCGCTTCGTCGGCCAATATGTCGGCTTTGCGCTCGTGCTGTTTTTTAGCTTTATTGCCCTTGCCGCCGCTGGAATCTACACTTTTCGTTATGCGCAATTGCCTGGCCAGTTGCAGTATATTGACCGGATCATCGGCACCCTGCTCGGCATGGTACTTGGCGCACTCTTGGTGGGTATTTTCTCTGCCCTGCTCTGGAACTTGATGATTGTGCGCGGCGGACGCACGATCGACTTCCCCTTTATGCGCAGCCTCGGCAGCGCCATCGCCTCCTCGACGATGCTCAGCTATTTTGCGAACTTCCTGTTGCCTGAGGTTTATGCATTTCTGGATCCAATTCTCCCCGATGGTGCATCGCTGATCTTCGCGGTACAGTAATGAGGTTGGCGCCCAATTGTTTTATGGTTTGCTCCAGAGCGACGTATACTTCTTGCGATACTTGGCATCGGCTTCGGTTGCGATCAGTGCCAATGCTGTTGTGCGCAATTCGTCGGCGTGCGTTGTAGCGTAGAGCTTACGTAGCCCCGCGATCAAGTCGTAGCGAATCAGCGTTGGATGCTTTTCCGCACTGCAACTGCTGAAGCGCTCGCTGAAATGGCGCACTACCAGAGCTTGATGTTGTGCCCTCACCGCTCCCACCTGCCAGATTGCTTGCAATGCGTGGCGCGCCGTAACGAATTTTGGGTCGTACGTTACGGCCCAGAGTGCCGCAAACGTGCGCTGCATCCGTCCCTCAGGATCGCTTTTCGCCAGGCTACAGAGCAGTTGCGCGGCAATTGCCCGTTGATGCGCGTCCTTGTGGGTTAGCGCCGTAACCAGTTCATCCCATATGGTATAGGCCCAATGGTATAGGCCCAATCGACTGGCTCAGCCGTGATCGCCAGGATCGCGTTGAGTGCTTCGTAGCGTACCGCCCCGTCTTCCGCGTGCAGATTCTTCAAGATTGTCTGGGTGTTTGAATCCATATTCCGCCCCATGATGGATAGCCTGCGTCCCTGAACCTATGGTACCGTTATTCCAGAAGTCAGAATCCAGTATTCAGTATTCAAGACTCCGCCTGCGGAGTTCGGAATGTAGGATCTGGTTAAGCGGTATTCCGGTACAGTATCGAAATGTTGGATATCCTGAATCCTGAATCCTGAATTATACATATGCCCATCGCCGAACAAACTCTCCAAACCCTCGAATTTCCCAAAATTCGTGAGCAATTGGCCCGCCATACTGCGTTTGCCGCCTCGCGGGAATTGGTGCTTGCGCTGCGGCCAGCTATCGATGTGCCCACCGTACGGCAGAGTCTGGCCGAGACGAGCGAGGCACGTGATCTGCTGGGCGATTTCCCCGATCTCAGTATTGGTGGCGCCCGTGATGTACGCCGCGCCGCCCAACACGCTGCCCGCGGCGGTGTACTGGATGGGCCGTCACTGCTCGAAGTCGCCGGTACGCTTGGCGCCGCCCGTGCCTTACGTACGCGCCTGATCAAGCTCGATGCCGCCCGCTACCCGTTGCTGATCGAACTCGCCGCCTTCTTGCCGCAGCTCCAGCCAATCGAGGAGGCGATCCTCCATTCCATTGGCGATGATGGCCTGGTGCTCGATAGCGCCAGCGCCACGCTCGGCACGATCCGGCGTGAGATCCGGGTTGCGTTTGCGCGCCTGCAAGAAAAGCTCCAGAACCTGATCGCCAACAGCACAATCTCCGGCGCGCTCCAGGAGCCGATTATTACCGTGCGCAACGGGCGCTATGTAATCCCGGTCAAGGCCGATAGCCGGCGCACTGTGCGCGGCCTCGTCCACGACCAGTCGAGTTCAGGCGCCACGCTCTACATCGAGCCAATGGCGACTGTCGAACTAAATAACCGCTGGCGCCAACTGCAATCCGCCGAAGAGGAAGAAGTTCAGCGCATCCTCGCTGCGCTCTCTGCTCAGGTCGGCGCCGCCGGTAACCAGATCACCGATGCCGTCACCACACTCGCCACGATCGACTTTGCCTTCGCCCGTGCCAAATATGCCGAAGCGTTGCACTGTGTCGCGCCGGAGGTGGCTGATCTGAGCGCAGACGCTATACGGGCGACTGGGGCGGCTGGAGCGGCTGTGCGGGCGGCTGGGGCGGCTGAGGCGGATGGAGCGGCTGTGCGGGCGGCTGGAGCGGCTGTGCGGGCGGCTGGGGCGGCTGTACGGGCGGATAGGGCGGCTGAGGCGGATGGAGCGGCTGTACGCGCGGCTGGGGCGGCTGGGGCGGCTGTGCGGGCGGCTGGGGCGGCTGTGCGGGCGGCTGGGGCGGCTGTACGGGCGGACCCGCGTGTCCGCCCCGAAGAACATGCATCTGCCCCCCTCCTCCTCACCAACGCCCGCCACCCATTACTCGATCAGCGTACAGTGGTGCCCACGACACTCTGGCTTGGCGCCGATTTTCGCCTGCTGTTGATCACCGGCCCCAATACCGGCGGTAAAACCGTTGCCTTGAAGACCGCCGGCCTGCTCGCGCTGATGGCCCAATCCGGCCTGCATATCCCCGCCGACGCGCCCTCGCGCCTACCTGTTTTTAGCCATATCTTCGCCGATATTGGCGATGAACAGAGTATCGAGCAGAGTCTCTCGACCTTCTCCTCGCACATGACCACGATCATCAGAGTGTTGCGTGCGCTTGAAGCCGAGGCGATCGACGAAGATATTTGGGATGCCGACCGCTACGATTTGCTGAACGAAGCTCGTCCGCCGGCCCTGGTGCTCTTCGACGAACTCGGCGCCGGAACCGATCCCGTCGAAGGCGCGGCACTGGCCCGCGCGATCATCGAGCGCTTGCTGGAATTGGAAGTGCTCGGCATTGCCACTACCCACTACGCCGAACTTAAAGCCTTCGCCTATAACACCACCGGCGTGCAAAACGCCTCGGTGGAATTTAATGTCGAAACGCTGGCGCCGACCTACCGCCTGAGCATCGGCTTGCCGGGCCGCTCCAACGCACTAGCCATCGCCACGCGGCTTGGCCTCGACCCGACGATTGTTGAGCGCGCTCGCTCAACTGTGGCTCGCGAAGATTCCGCCGTCGAAGATCTGCTGGCGGGCATCCACAAGGAGCGTGAGGCCACTGCTACCGCGCTGCAACGCGCCGAAGAGTTGCGTGCCGATGCGGAGAAGTATCGCGACCGGCTCGATCAGGAGTTGCGTACCTTCGAAGATCGCCGCGAAGCTGAGGCTGATGCCGCCCGTCAGGTGCTCGACGATGAATTACGCGAAGTACGCGGTCAGTTGCGCCGCCTGCGTGATGAGTTCCGCAGCGTCACGCTCTCGCGCCAGTGGCTCGAAGAAGCCGAGCAGCGCATGCAATCCGCCGATGCCCAAGTGCGCGCCTCGCGTCAACAGTCTGCGCGGCCCGCGCCCCCTGCCCCTGCGACGCCCGCTGCCCCGCGCCCAATTCAGCCCGGCGACAATGTGCTCGTGCGCTCGGTAGGGCTACGTGGTGAGGTCGTCAGTGTCGATGCAGAGGACAGTGAGGCCCAGGTGCAGGTCGGCGGCTTCCGTATGACTGTTGATCTGCGTGAATTGAGCCGGGAAAAGGCCGGCGAACCGGCCCGGCCTAGCTATCGGCAGGAGCGCGCGATTGTCGTGCCGGCGGCCCCCGATGTCGGCATGACCTTCGATATGCGCGGCTGGCGCGCCGGCGAAGTGACCGATAAGCTCGACCGTTACCTCAACGACGCCTACCTCGCTGGACTCGGCCAGGTACGGATCATCCACGGCAAGGGCACCGGCGCATTGCGCCAGGTTGTGCGCGACATGCTCCAGACCCATCCACTCGTAACTGGCTATACGAGTGGTGGCCGTGAAGGCGGCGACGGTGTGACCGTGGCGAATCTAGTTGATCGCTGAGCCTCCTCATTACCAAGCAGGCCGTGAGGCGCTTTCACCGCCTTTCAGCCTGCTTCCGGCTATTGCCTGCCGCTCTCCATTGACTTGCCCTGCTCGCGCCGCTATAATGCCCCAAAATGATGCGCAAGTGTTGGAGTATGGCCTATGAAACTGCTCGTATTCGTCACCGATGACGCCCACGCCGATGCAACGGTCGATGCCCTGGTTGAGCAGGGCTTTCGGGTTACCCGCCTGGCCACAACCGGAGGGTTTCTGCGCCGTGGTAATACTACCTTGGTTGTCGGCGTCGAGGATCACCTGGTCGATCAGGCGCAGGCGTTGGTGAAGGCCGCCGCCCCCGGCACGCTCGCGGTTAGTATGGATCTTGAGCGCTACGAACGACTCTAAGCATTAAAAACGCAAAACGCAAAATAAGCTTTGCGTCTTGCGTTTTGCATTATGAAGGTTCTCTACATTGCCGCCGGCATTCCGGTGCCCGGAAGCCTTGGCGGCAGTACACACGCCTATGAGGTTGCGCGTGGGTTAGCCCACCTTGGTCATACTGTACACCTTGTCGCCGCTACGCGTGAAGGCTACGCCGGCATCGCCCCCTTCGCCCGCCCTGTTTCGCAACTGCTCGACGGTTTCCATCTGCATCAGCAGGATGTGCCCAAGGCGCTTACGCTGCTTGGTGCGGCGCCGATCCTGCGCCTAGCTCATACCCTCCGCCCCGATCTGATCATTGAGCGCTACTACAACTTTGCCGGGGTAGGCCTGATCGCCGCCCACCGGCTGGGCATTCCGAGCTTACTCGAAGTCAACGCCCTGATCGTCGATCCGCCCGCCGTGCGTAAGCGCCGCCTCGACGACGCCCTCGGCGGCCCAATGCGCCGGTGGGCCGAGTGGCAATGTCGTACGGCCAGCCGGATCATCACGCCGCTGCACACCACGGTGCCGGCGAGTATTCCGCGATCCAAGATCGTTGAGTTGCCCTGGGGCGCTGATGTCGAGCGTTTCGCCGCCGTGGCGCAGCAGTGCCTGCCCACATTGCCTAACTCAGGCTCACCAAATGTTGTTTTTATGGGCTCGTTTCGGGCTTGGCATGGCGTAAACGATTTTATCAGCGCTGCCCTCCTGTTGCTTGAACAAGGTCACGATCTACACTTTACGCTGATCGGCGACGGCCCCACGCGCACCGCTGCCGAGGCCCGCGTCGCGGCGCATACCGACCGCTTTAGCTTCACCGGCATGGTGCCGTATGCCGAAGTTCCGGCATTGCTCGCCCAGGCCGCGATTGGTGTGGCGCCCTTCAATACCGCGCCCCACCCGGCTCTACGGAGCGCCGGCTTCTTCTGGTCGCCGCTGAAGATCTACGAGTATATGGCGGCCGGCTTGCCCGTTGTCACGGCGGCTATTCCACCCCTCACCACAATCATTCGCGACGGCCAGGAAGGTAGGCTCTTCGCCGAAGGTGATGTTCCCGCCCTTGCCGCCGCCATCAAGTGCCTGCTCGCCGATCCCGTCGCTGCCCGCGCTATGGGCGCCCGCGCGCGCGAACGCGTGGTCGCGCACTACTCCTGGGCCAAACATTGTAATGCGATCGAGCGGATTGGGTTGGAACTGGTGAAGGCTAAGCGCACGTAACGCTATTCGGCAAAGAGTTTGGCCAGGGCGGCCAGCACAGCCTGTTGCGTGCTGCGGTCGATGGCGCCAAGCTGCTTTTGCAGGCGCTGGCGATCGACAGTGCGGATCTGGTCAAGCACAATCCATGCCTGTCGATTTTCAAATGTGCATGCGATGCGGGTCGGATAGGCGCGGGACTTGGTGGTCATCGGCGCAATGATCACCGTCTGAATGTTGCTGTTCATTTCGTCTGGTGAAATGACGAGACACAGGCGGGTTTTCTTTATTTCGTGACCCACAGTTGGGTCGAGTTCGATCAGATAGACCGCGAAGCGCGTTATTCCCACGTCCATTCCTCGTCGTCCCATGAAGATCCGGAACGGGTAGCGGGATCCAACAACTGATCATCGTTCCGCTCGGCCATCAAACGAAACTGGTCGGCCCATCCTTCGCGTGGGCGACGGACTGCCCGGAGAACCAGGTGATCGTCTTGCACTTCAAGTTCCAGATCGTCGGTTAACCCAATTTGATCGAGGAGTACTTTGGGAATGCGAATGCCTTGGGAGTTCCCGATTTTTATGAGCCGTGTTTTGATGATCGTGCTCATCGCCATGCTCCTCCGAATAGTCAGTGTGATTACATTGTAGTCACATCAATCCTGCCTGTCAATGAACCACCGTACCTATGCGTCTCCAGTCGGTTGACAGCCTGCCCAAGGCTCGTCATAATGCGAGGTGTATGCCGATCATTCGGTCGGTGATGTTATTAAGTTAGCTAGAATCTAGTACGGAGCGGTGTGCAGAACATCTAGTGTGGTGAGAATTGTGATCGCGGGCGACGTTGGCAATGGGCAAGTGCCGCCTCCTGCCTCCTGCCTCCCGTCTCCTGCCTCCCGCCTCCTGGCTCTTGCTCCCGATCATCAGAGGAATACTATGACCTTGCTGAGTGTCGGCAGCCTGACCAAATTTTTTGGCGCCGAGCAGATCTTTCAGGATGTGAGTTTTCAGGTTTCCAAAGGCGATAAGATCGGCCTCGTCGGCGTAAATGGCGCCGGGAAGAGCACCCTGCTCAAGATCGTGGCCGGCATCGACACCGCCGATAGCGGCGTCGTGGCTCCGACGCGCGGCACGCGGGTGGCCTACCTCGCCCAGGAGGTGCGCTTCCAGGGCGATCGAACGCTCTGGGCCGAGATGGAAGTCGCCTTTGAGCACCTGAACGAACTCCAGGCCGAACTGAAGGATCTCGAAACGCGCATCGCCGACACCGACGCCCCCGATTGGGATGTCTCGATGGAGCGTTATGGCGAGGTGGCGGCGCGCTTTGAACACGGCGGCGGCTATGAGATCGAACCGCTGATCAAGCGCACGCTCCAGGGCCTCGGCTTCTATGAAGCGCAGTACCATCAGCGCCTGGCCAATTTTAGCGGCGGCCAGAAGACCCGCGCCGCCCTCGCCGCCACGCTGCTCTCTGATCCCGATCTACTGTTACTCGACGAACCGACCAATCACCTCGATATGCAGGCGTTGGAGTGGCTGGAGCAGTTCTTGCGCAACTGGGAGGGTACGCTGATCGTCATTTCGCACGATCGCTACTTCCTCGATCGGGTCACTAAGCGCACTCTAGAGATCGCTTTTGGCAAGCTCGAAGATTACCCCGGTGGTTACAACAAGTACCTCGAACTCAAAGCCGAACGCCTGGAGCGCCGGCTCAAGGATTTTCAGGCCCAGCAAGATTATATTGCCAAAACCGAAGATTTTATTCGGCGTTACAAGGCCGGCCAGCGCGCCCGCGAAGCTAAGGGCCGCGAGAAGCGCCTCGATCGGCTCAAGCGCGATCATTCCATCGAGCGCCCGCAAGAGCAGACGAAGCTCAAGCTCTTCCTCGATACCAAGCTGCGCAGCGGCGATCTGGTGTTGAGCCTCGATAATCTGGTCGTCGGTTATCCCGGCGACAAGCAAACCGAGGCCAATCAGCGGCGTGTCGAGCGTGGTGAAACGCCGCAGGTGTTTAACCCGGCGCAGGTTTTGTTGCGCGCCGATGGCCTGGAGATCCAGCGTGGCGAGCGCGTAGCCCTACTCGGCCCCAACGGTAGCGGCAAGACGACGCTGTTGCGCACACTGGTGGATCAACTGAAGCCGCTCCAGGGCCAGCCGCGCCTCGGCCACAAGGTGATGATCGGCTATTATGCGCAAGGCCACGATGTGCTCAACTGGCAGAATACTGTACTGTCTGAACTGACCCGCGTGTCGCCCGGCCTCGGCGAAAGTGCGGCGCGCACGCTGCTTGGGCGCTTCCTCTTCAGCGGCGATGACGTGTTCAAAAAAGTCGGCGATCTGAGCGGCGGCGAGCGTTCGCGTGTGGCGCTGGCTCAACTCACCCTGCTGCCCGGTAACTTACTCGTGCTCGACGAACCGACAAACCACCTCGACATCGGCGCACGCGAAGCGCTGGAGGGCGTGCTGCGGGAATATCCCGGCTCGATCCTCTTCGTCAGCCACGATCGCTACTTTATTGACGCCCTGGCCGACAAGGTCTGGCTCGTCGATCAAGGCCGGGTGCGCGAACATTACGGCAACTATAGCGACTTTATGGCGCGCCAGGCGCAAATGGCAGCGAACGAGCGCAAGCAAGAAGCGCAACCCGCGCCCATGAGCAAGGCTGTGCCGCTCCCAACTAAGGCCGAACGGCCCCCGTCTTCCGGCGCCGATAAGCAGCGCCAGAAGCGCATCGCTGCGATCGAAGCCGAAGTGGCGTTACTCGAACAAGAGTTAGCCAAGCTCAAAGCCGATCTTGAGGCGGCCAGTGTTGCGCAAGATCTGCCGCAGATCACGGCGCTGGGCAATCAGTACGCCGAGTTGGAGCACCTGCTAGCCGGGAAGTATGCCCAGTGGGAACAGTTGGCAGCCTGAATCCATGTATTCCTCCTACGCCCACATCTACGAAGCCATTGGCCAGGGCAGTTTCGCTGAAGAATTAGTCGAGCACATTCTCGCCGATCTGCCCACGTCGCCGGAGCATGCGCTTGATCTTGCCTGCGGCACAGGCGCGGCTTCCTTTGTCCTTGCGGCGCGTGGCGCAACTGTCGTTGGGGTGGATCGCTCGCCCGCGATGCTCGCCATCGCTGAGGCCAAAGCCCGCGATCGGAATGTGCCGGTGCACTTCCTTGAAGCCGACCTCCTCCGTCTGCCTGTAGCTGCCGACGGCCCGCTTGCGCCTGCATCGTTCGACCTGATTACTTGCCTCTACGATAGCCTCAATTATTTGCTCAACGACAACGACCTCCACACCGTTTGTGCCGCAGCGTCTACGTTGCTGCGTCCCGGTGGAAGGTTTGTCTTTGATCTTAATACCGAAGCGGAATTTTTGAGTTGGGGCGACGACGAAGACGATCAAGTAGTACACGATGCCGGCGGCATTTTTGTCTACAACCGGCTGAGCTACAAGGCCAACCAGCGGCGCGCCAGCGGGCGGATCGTCTGGCTGGTGCGCGACACCAATGAGCGCTGGTGGCGCGACGAAGAAATTCACGTCGAGCGCGCCTGGTACGACGCCGAGGTACTAAACGCGCTGGCTGATAACGGGCTGCGGCTGCTGGCCCGACGCACCCCGCGCTGGGAACCTGCCGATGCCCATGCCCCGCGTGTCGTCTATTGTGCCGAACGGCGGGTGTGAACGACGAAGCCGTGCCTTTGCGGGCACGGCTCGTGGATGGGGCATTCTTGGGATGCACTGTTAGCTAATTGTGCTTCATACGTTCGGCACTTGCCCTTAGAGCCCCTTTGGCTTTACTTGACCCTTACGAACATTGGGCGTGTCGTTGAACTCGGTACCGCCAATTTCCCAGTAACCCTGCTCATACAACCCACTGGCCACCATTGGCGCCCCTGATCCGGCGCCGGCGCCGGTAGCTACGCTGCCAACCTGAATTTCATCAGCGGCGCGCTGCTCAACATCGTTTCCGGAAGGCTTCACATAACGAATCAGGCCCGCGCCGATCAGCGCGTCAAGGGTCGCTTCAGCCTCGGCCGAATCTAGTTTAAGTACTTCACGCAGGCTTTTCTGAAGCTCATCACGACCTCCATCGAGCCGGGCGCCAACATGATCGCGTAGTATTTGGACGGTTTCACGATAGTCGCTCATTAGATCCTCCTTGGGTTAACATAGTACCCAAGGAAGAAAGCAGCAAGATCCGTACCCGTGTTCAGCGGCACAGTCGGACAGTTCGCAGTTCAACCACCGAGCACCCAATTGGTCGTTGGTTGTCTTCTCCATTCACTCATAAGCTAGCGCCTGCTGAAATGCCTCGGCCATGAGGATATGCCCGGCGGCATTGGCATGCACATCGCCCAAGAGGATGAAGGTGTGCGTATAGGCGCGCCCGCCCTCGAACGGCGTAAAGGCATCGGCAATGGTTATACCGCGCTGGGCGGCTTCGGCAACAATCGCTGTATTAAGTTGAGCCACCCAATAAGCGTCGCTATTTATCGTAGTGGGGTCGCCGCCATAGGGGTTGTAATAGGTCATCACGGCGATATCGGCATCGGGCGCAGCGGCTCGTAGCTCAGTCAGAATGCGCGCCAGGTTACGCTGCGCTGCGGCAACCGCGGCTGCGCGTACGTCCGGGCCGGCACGCTCGACATTCCGCAGATCATTCCCGCCAATATTCAGGGTGATCGGGCTGACCCGCAGGCCATCACGCTGTGCTACCGCGATCACATCTTTTGCGCGGGCGAGCTGCCCATTCAGAAACGACTCTGTCGTTTCACCGGGAAAGGCCAAACTGGTGAAGTTGATTGGCCCGTCGGTGACTAATTCGTTATAGACAAGCGCCGGATAACTCTCGGCCGCCCGATCGTCGAGCTGAAAACCCCAGGCCAGCGAATCGCCGAGCGCAAGGTAGACATCGCCGGGGCCGCGCGGTGTATAGACCCGCGGCTGCATACTACACCCGATTAAACTAATGATTAGAAGCGCACCTAGTGCGCGTAAGAGTTGCCGCATAGCTTTTTATGGTTCGGCGCGGCAAGCTTTGCTCGCCTTCCGGCCCATGCATACGGAAAAGGCTCCTGCAATTGCAGGAGCCTTCTCACAGAAGGGGGTCTCACCGGTTCGGTGATGCCTTACAGGGCCTCACCAACGGTGACACCCAAACGCTTACTACTGTGACTCATGGGCATCACCTCCTTTGTGCCTAATCGGCATATACTAACGGTTACGACGCTCACAAACAATATACCTAGTTCAGGCCAGCGTGTCAAGAGTAAAATCGTGCGTCTTTTGACGGAAATCAGGGTGTTGCTAACGTTGGAGTTGGTGTGCCGACTGGAGCAGGCACAACCGGCGTGCGGAGGAGCGATGGAATGAGCAGCGTTTGGCCGGGTTGCAGCGCATCGGGATCGGTGAGGCCATTAGCGGCCACCAGTTCATCAACGCTCGTGCCAAACTGTTCAGCCAAGCCGCTGAGGGTATCGCCCGGCTGAACTGTGTACAGCGCAGCTACCGTCGGCGATGGACGTACTTCACTGGCAAAGGCCGTGGCGGTTGCGTCGATGTCGAGCGTGGGGGCCGGAGTAATGTCGAGTACCGCCGGTAGCGTCGGCAGGTTCGCTGCGGGCGGCTCAGGTGGTGTACAGCCCACTAACCCCAGAAGCATCAGCACAAGGAATATAAGGCCGAATGGATGACGCAGATGCTTCTCGCATAGCACAATCACAACAGCGACTCCTTATAAGAACAACATGAACAACGTCTACATCATTCTATTCTAGCGCTTTACCGTTTTTACCGTTCTACCGCCTGAAGTCGCGATTGTAGCAGCATGGATCGGGCATGTCAAAGGTTGAAAAGCTGTTAGCGGGCGTTGACAGGCCCGGCGCGCCCTGCTATACTCACGCCCGGTTCGATGCTCGCTGCACTCATCCAGAGCGGTTGAGGGACCGGCCCGATGAAACCGCGCCAACCCCGTAACGCGATGCCCAATCTTGGCATTCGTCGCGGAAGGTGGCAACTCCGGCAGCATACGCTGGTCGATGAGGTGAGAGTGCTGATGCGGCCCGTAGCGAGCGAGTTGTGCCGCGAATGCATGCTCTCGTCCTCTCACCTGTTGAGAGGCAATCTATGGCTACTTCTGATTCGGGCCGCCCCCACGGCCCCGGCACTGCCGCCGTTCACAGCGGCGATCAACGTCGCCGCGCCCATGACTCGATCACCGCCCCGATCGTTCAGACCTCTACCTACACCTTCGCCAGCACCGCCGATCTGATCGATTTCCACGAGGGCCGCGTCGCTCGTGAGGAGTATGGTCGCTATGGCAACCCCACGGTTCGGGCCGCCGAAGCGCGCCTGGCCGCCCTCGAAGCCCCCGCTGATATGGCGGCTGCCTTGCTTTGCGCCTCGGGCATGAATGCGATCACCACGGTGCTGCTGGCTATGCTACCTTCCGGTAGCCACCTTGTATTCACCGACGATTGCTACCGGCGCACACGCCAGTTCGCCCGCACGATGCTCGCTCGCCTTGGCGTTGCGCATACCGTTGTTCCCGCCGGCGATTATGCCGCCCTCGCCGCAGCCATCCAACCTGGGCGCACCCGCCTGCTGATCAGCGAGGCGCCCACTAATCCATACCTGCGGGTGGCCGATCTGGCCCAGGTAACCGCAATCGCCAGGGCGCAGCGGGTGAAAACCATGATTGACGCTACCTTCGCGACGCCCTTCAACCTGCGTCCGCTGGAGCACGGCATCGATCTGGTTGTGCATAGCTGTACCAAGTACCTGGCCGGCCACAACGATTTGCTCGCAGGCGTGGTCATCGGCAAACCGGGCATTATCGGCGCGCTGCGCGAGGCTCAGGGCATGCTCGGCGGAATCTGCGACCCCCACGGCGCGTATCTGCTCCTGCGTGGCCTGAAGACCTTTAGCCTGCGTATGGAGCGCCACAATGCGAACGGCCTGGCTGTGGCGCGCTTCCTCGCAGCTCACCCGCGCATCGAACGGGTACATTATCCCGGCCTGGAAAGCCACCCCGATCATGAAGTGGCAACCGCGCAGATGCTTGGCTTCGGCGGCGTCGTCTCGTTTGAGGTTGCCGGCGACCTGGAGGCTACCGCGCGCATGATCGACCGGCTGCGCATTCCGTATATTGCGCCGAGCCTGGGCGGTGTCGAAAGCCTGGTCGAACAACCGGCCCTGATGAGTTTTTATGAACTTACCACCGAAGAACGCCTGGCTGTCGGCATTCGCAATAATCTGGTGCGCTATGCTTGCGGCATCGAAGACGCCGACGACCTGATTGCCGATCTGGGGCAGGCATTGGCCGATTAATTCGCCGCAATTATTCTTCAAACAACCGTACGGGCGGCGCGGCGAGCCGCCCCAACGCTACCCACTAAAAATCACTGTACGGGCGGCTCGCGAGCCACTCCAACGGTATCCACCACTAAACTAAACTATGCACTCAAACTTACAGCGCCGCCTTGCTGCGGGCCAGGTTGTTGTTACCGGCGAGATCGCCCCGCCGAAGGGCGCGGATAGCCAGAACCTTGAGCAGCTTGCCGCGAATCTGCGTAATTACGTCGATGCAATCAACCTTACCGACAATCAGCGCGGCGTGGCGCGCATGTCGGCCCTTGGCGCCGGGGTGATCCTCCAGCAACTCGGGATCGAAACCATCGTCCAGATGACGTGCCAGCATCGCAATCGGGTCGCGCTTCAGGCCGACGCCTTGAGCGGGGCTGCCCTGGGCATTCGGAACTTTCTCTGCATGACCGGCGATCATCCACGCATTGGCGATCATCCGGAGGCGAAGAATGTGCTCGATCTAAACTCATTCCAACTGCTGCGTACGCTACGTACGTTGCGTGATGAAGCGACATTTCAATCCGGTACGCCGCTCAAGCAGGCGCCGACGTTCTTCATCGGCGGCGTGGCCAACCCGAATGTCGAACGCGCCGCGCGCCTGGAGAAGAAGATCGAGTCCGGCGCCGAGTTCATTCAGACCCAACTTGTCTTTGATACGCAGCGTTTCCGCCAATGGATGACCGACGTGCGCGCCGCCGGTCTGCATCAACGTGCCGCTATTCTGGTCGGCGTGATGGTGTTGCGCCGCCCGAAATCGGCGCTGTACCTGCGTGATCATCTGCACGGTACGTTAATGCCTGAGGCGGTGATTGACCGCATGCAGAACGCCGTCGATAGCGAGGCCGAGGGAATTGCGCTGGCCGCCGAGTTGGTGAACGACCTGCTAAGCGTCGAGGGGGTGGCCGGCGTCCATATCATGTCTGTCGACTGGACGCGCTCCTTCCCGGCGATTATTGAACGGGCCGGCTTGTTGCCGCGCCCGGCGTTACCGGAGGCCTGAAATCCACCATAACCAGACATATGCGGCCCAGGGCTTTAGCCCGCCGGCCGCAAACGCACGCCCTGAGCTGCGTCCTTCAGGGCACAGCGGGCGACAAACGCGCTCGTCACCCAGGGCGGCAGCTGGTCACTTGTCACTTGTTACAGCCGCTACTTGCTGCGTTGCGCTGGCGGCGAACCAGATCACACTGAGCACCATCACGCCCAGGAAGAGCAAGGTCAGCAGTTTGATCAGTGGTGAGAGATCAAGCAGCGCGATCCCGCCGAAGACTGCTGCGAGCGTGTAATAGCCCAACACCACCTGGCGCTGACTGAAGCCAAGGTCGAGCAACCGATGGTGCAGATGATCGCGCCCGGCCTGTGCTGCCGAACGCCCGCGCCGCAGCCGGGCCAGGATCAGCCAGGCCATGTCGATCAGCGGCACGCCCATCACCAGCAGCGCGGTTGCCAGTTTAGCCCCGCCGATAATCGCACTCGCCCCTAAAATGTAACCGATCGTCATTGCGCCAACATCGCCCATAAAGATGCGCGCCGGAAAAAAGTTGAAGCGCAGAAAGCCCGCACACGCCCCCGCTAGGGCCAACGGCAGCATTGCGATCGTTAGTTGCGGTGGGTCGAGTTGGAGGGTATGCAGGGTCAGAATAACTGCGGCGATCAGCACCAAGCCACCGGCGAGGCCATCGAGGCCATCGGCCCAGTTGACCATATTGGCCATACCGACGATCCAGAAAATCGTCGCTGCAATCGCGATCCAGGGGCTAAGATTGTGCAGATGGATCTGCTGCACGAAGGGGAAATTGAAGGCCGTCAGAATGATCCCGCGGGCCTCGGTGGTTGCGCCGAGCGCGTCGGGATAGAGCGTCTGATCCCAGAGATACGGCCCGACGAGGATGAGTCCGGCCAAAACGTGAATACCTAGGCGCGGCAGTGCCGGCAGATCGCGTACATCATCAATCAGGCTGACGGCGGCAATCACGGCGGCGCCGAACAGCAAAAGACCGAGGCGTAAGATTTCAAACGGCGAGCGTTGTAGTTCAGGGGCGAGTTCTTCGAGCAGGAAGCTCGCCAGGAGCGCCGCCGCAAAGCCGGCAATAATCGCCAGGCCGCCCACGAGCGGCGTTGGTGTGCGATGAATGTCGCGCGCACGCGGCACGGCTACCCAGCCACTGCGTACACTAAAACGCATAAGCGGCGGGATCAGGGTCACGGTGACGGCGAAGGCGATCAGGAAGGTGAGCGCAAGCGCAAGCCAGACCATAGTGTAGCTGTAGTTACCCTACTGCTGCCAGCGGTGCAACTCCTATCCTGTCCCAAATTGGCGGTCGCCGGCATCGCCGAGGCCGGGCACAATATAGCCAAGCTCATTGAGGTGGCTGTCGATCGCCGCAAGGTAAATATCCACATCAGGGTGGGCCTTGCTGAGCGCCTGTACGCCTTCAGGTGCGGCAAGCAGACCGAGGTATTTGATCCGGCGGGCGCCCCACCGCTTCAGAATATCTACGGCCGCTACCGCCGAACCACCTGTGGCGAGCATTGGATCGACAATCAGGCAGAGGTCGATCTCCGGCTCGGCAGGCAATTTGTTGTAGTAGGTCACCGGTTGAAGCGTTTCGTGGTCGCGATAGAGGCCCAGGTGCCAGACGTGTACAGTAGGCAGAATGTCGATTACCGCCTCGGACATGCCCAGGCCGGCGCGCAGAATCGGCACGACACCAACCCGTTCGGCTACCTCAAAACCTTCACACGCTTCCAGCGGTGTCTGCACGGTAAGCGGGGCCAGGTTTAGATCCTGAGTCGCCTCGTAGAAAAGCAGTTGAGCGATCTCGCGCACCAGTTCGCGGAACTTCTTCGGCTCGGTAACCTTGCTGCGCAGCAGCGCAAGTTTGTGCTGCACAAGCGGGTGGCTTGAGACATGAACTTGATCTTGCATAGGAGTGAATTCGTGCGTGCTGCGCGCCGGTTCCCGGCGCGCAGCACGCACGAAGTACTAGGCATCAGCCAGTTTATACCCAATCCCGCGTACGGTCAGGATGATCCGCGGGCGTGACGGGGTAACTTCGACCTTCTCGCGCAGGCGCCGGACGCACACATCGACGAGGTTTGTTTCACCGACGTACTCATAACCCCAAACCTCACGGAAGAGTGTTTCCCGATCAAAGACCTGGCCGGCGTTGGCAGCCAGAAAATAGAGCAGTTCAAACTCCATTGGGGTCAAGTTCACGTCGTTGCCGCGCACGCTCACCCGATGGCGTGGCTCGTCGATCTCCAGATCGCCGACACGCACGATCGGCGGCGCACGGCGGGTTTTGTAGCCCTCGACGCGGCGCAGGATCGCCTCAACGCGTGCGATCAACTCGGCTGTCTTAAACGGCTTAGTGATGTAGTCGTCGGCACCCAGTTCGAAGCCATGCACAATATCGTCGGTGCCGTCGCGCGCGGTGAGCATAATAATCGGGATATCGCTCTCGGCGCGCACGTGCTGGCAAACCTCGAAGCCATCGACGTAGGGCATCATCACGTCGAGCAGAATCATGTCGAACGGCTCGTCTTCAAATGCTTTGATCGCTTCAAGGCCGTTCGCAACAGCAGTAAAAGAGTAGCGGGGGTCTTCGAGCGTCACCTTAATCAGCGCTGCGATAGAGGGGTCATCGTCGGCGATCAGGATCCGCCGCGGTTCAGGCGGTGAATCGGCGGCGCGATCGTTTGTGTGACGCAGTGGAGGCATAAGTAAGGCATAAGGCATAAGGCAAAATGTAAAAGGCAAGCTTGGCGTAGCGCCGGGCTATTTTGCGTTTTTCATTTTGCCTTGGGCATTGTTTATACAGCTTCATCCAAACGACGGCGATAATCGGTGCGGGGGACGAGGATCGGATGGCCGCGCCCGGCGACAACTTCGGCGTTGATGATACAGCGCCCGATATGCTCCTGGGCCGGCACCTCGTACATTACGTCGAGCAGCACTTCTTCGACGATACTACGCAGTGCGCGGGCGCCGGTTTTGGCCACCATTGCGCGGTCGACAATCGCGTCGAGACCGTCGGGAGTAATCTCCAGTTCGCAATGATCGAGGGCAAGCAGTTTCTGATACTGCTTCACAACGGCATTACGCGGCTCGGTAAGGATGCGCAGCAGCGCCTCGCGGCTCAGCGGCTCCAGGGCCACAACAACCGGTACCCGCCCGATAAACTCGGGAATGAAGCCATAGCGCATCAGATCATCGGGGCTGATCTGCTTGATCAACTGGCGTTGCTCGGCATCATCGGCTTGATCCTTGCGCGAGAAGCCAATCGCATTCTTGCCGTTCAGCCGGGTGCCGATCTGGGCTTCGATACCCTCGAACGCGCCACCGCAGATAAAGAGCACATTTGTCGTATCGAACGAGATGTACTCCTGTTGGGGGTGCTTGCGCCCAGGGAGCGGCGGCACGTGGGCCACGCCGCCTTCAAGAATCTTCAACAGCGCTTGCTGCACACCCTCGCCCGACACATCGCGGGTGATGCTGGGGTTGTCTGACTTACGGGCGATCTTATCGATCTCGTCGATATAGATGATCCCGGTCTGGGCGCGCTCAACATCGCCGTCGGCGGCCTGGATCAGGCGCAGCAGAATATTTTCGACATCCTCACCGACATAACCCGCCTCGGTGAGCGCCGTCGCATCGGCGATGGCAAACGGCACATCGAGGATGCGCGCCAGCGTTTGCGCCAGCAGCGTTTTACCGCTACCGGTGGGGCCAAGCAGGAGAATATTACTCTTGGCAATCTCAACATCGTCGATCTTGGAGCCGGCACGCACCCGCTTGTAGTGGTTGTACACCGCAACCGCGAGCACAACTTTCGCCCGCTCCTGGCCGATCACATACTGGTCGAGTTTCTCACGCAGCTTGCGCGGGGTGGGCAGACGAGCCGGGCCGGGCGGTGTATTGCGCCGCGGCGCCGCCATTTGCTGCTCGGTCTCTTCGGCGATAATGGCACTACAGAGTGCAACACATTCATCGCAGATAAAGACGGTGCCGGGGCCGGCGATAAGGCGCTGTACCTCATCCTGGCCCCGGCCACAAAACGAGCAGACATATGCGCCGCGGTTGCCGCCACTATTGCGGGATCGAGTCATCGGAGCTCTCCAGAGGGGATGGATAACCTGCGGCAGACCGATTTAGCGGTGCCCTGCCGCAGGCGCCAGATTACTTCTTCTCGGCGTTCATCGATAGATCCTCGCGGTTGAGGATTTCATCGATAATGCCGTAATCCTTGGCCTGTTCAGGGGTCATGAACAGGTCACGGTCGAAATCTTTGGCGATCCGCTCGAGCGGTTGGCCGGTGTCGCGCGCGATCAACTCGCGAATAAGTTGCTGTTCGCGGAGCAGTTCACGGGCCATAATTTCGACATCGGGGGCGTAGCCGCGGACGCCGCCGCCGGCCGGGTGCATATGCACCGTCGAGTGGGGCAGGCTGTAACGTTTGCCTTTGGCGCCACCGGCCAGGATCGGGGTGGCCATACTACCGGTCATGCCGACGCAGATCGTGGCCACATCGGGGCGGATATGGCGCATCGTGTCGTAGATCGCCAGGCCCGCTGTGATCGAACCGCCGGGGCTGTTGATATAAAGCCAGATGTCGCGATCGGGGTCTTCGCTTTCGAGGAAGAGCAACTGCGCGACAATCAGGTTTGCGATCTGGTCTTCAATCGGCGTGCCGAGGATCACGATCCGCTCTTTGAGCAACCGCGAATAGATATCGAAAGCGCGTTCGCCGCGGTTGGTACTCTCAACCACCATCGGGATCAGGGCCTGAGGATGGGGGCCCTGCGTGATCCAGGTGCCGCTATCAGGGGAACTCCACTTCATGGTTCGCCTCTCAGTTGGGGGCTGCACCGTTGGTGCGCCCGTGCGGGTGCGGGTGCGCCGAGACGACGCGCCGGGGGGCAACCTTACTCTTTTGTCGGCGCCTCAGCAACAGGCTCGGTAGTTGCCTCGGTTTCAGCATCAGCAGGCGCTTCAGCTTCAGCATCAGCAGGCGCTTCAGCTTCAGTATCGACAGGCGCTGCGCTCTCGTCAGCCGGGCGCTCTGGAGCGGTACCGGTTGCAATCGCTACGAGGCGCTCACGCAGCTTACGATCAAGGGCCGCATTGGCTACCGTACTAATGAGCTGCGTACTCAAGATCTGAGCCACATTGCCGCGCTCTTCTTCAGGGTACTCAAGCAACATACGTTCGGTTTCAGCCTTAAGCTCTTCAGGACTAACCTGCAGGCCCTCGGCCTCAACCACTTCGCGCAGGGCCAGGGTAGTTTTCGTCTGCCGCTCGGCATCGGGCATCAGTTCGACAATCGACTCCTCGCGGGTCTTGCCGCGATACTGGAGCATCTGATCGAGGGTGATGCCATAGCGCTCGAATTGGCGGCCCTGATCTTGAAGCATGCTCTCGGCGAGTTCGTGTACCATCACCTCGGGCACATCATATTCGGTGCCGGAGGTTAGTTCTGCGATGTAAGCATCGAGTAGTTTGCGCTCGGCAGCCGTCTTTGCGGTTGTTTCGAGGTCGCTGCGTGTCTTGGCGCGCAACTCTTCCACAGTACCGCTGAAGTTCTCCAGGGCCGGCAGATCGTCCCACTCGGGGAGCAGGCGCTCCTGCATGCCCAGCACTTCAACCTTAAAGGTGATCTGCTTGCCGCGCACCTCTGCGTTGGCGTGATCGTCGGGCATTTGTGAACTAACTTCGACATTGTCGCCGATATTAACCCCGATCAAGGCGGTGTGGAGTTCATCGATCAGGCGCCCCTGCACCAGATCGAGCGTCTGCTCGGTGGGTGCCTCTTCGTCCGGTTCAGCGTCTTCGGCGTCGGGATCCGGCGCAACGATTGTGGCCAGATTGACCTTAAGCTGATCGCCTTCCTTAGCCGGGCGGGCTTCGTCGATCTCCTGGAGCACCACATGCTTGTCGCGCAGCGCTTCAAGCGCTAGTTCAACTTGCGCGTCGGTGAGCGCCTCAACGTCCATGTCGATCCGGATCGCCCGATAATCGCCGACAGTCACCGTCGGCGGGACGGGGATGGTTACCTTGAAGGTAAACGGCTCGGCGGAGGTGATCGCTTCTAGGTTCGGCTGGCCGACCGGCGTGATCTGCTCTTGCTTCAGCACATCACGGTAGGCCTTGTTGATCAGATCTTCGGTGGCCTCTTCGAGCAGGGCAGCACGGCCGTACGTCTGCTCAATAATAAAGCGCGGCGCTTTACCAGGGCGAAATCCGCGCACAGGATACTTCTGCGATAACCGACGGGCAGCCTGATCAAGGCCGCGCTCCAGACGGTCGCGGTCGAGCTCAATCTGCAATGATAAAAGGCTCTGGGGTAGCTTTTCTGTCGTAACCTTCACGCGCCAACTCTCCATACATAGGGCGTAATAGCGCGGTGGACGGCTCTTTTACACCCATAGAAACACACTTCGCACTATTATAGCACGTCTCTGAGGGGCTGCAAAGAAATACGTCGGCATAGGGACGGATGATGATCTATAATAGTTGAAGCGTTACACTGTGGGCGAAGCTACGCCTGCACATTCACTCGCGGAGGTTGTGTGTCCAACGTACGCCTGAGCCGCTGGGGAGTACCGGCACTGCTTGCCGGCCTGATTATTGCCGCCGATCAGGCGACAAAGCTGTGGGTTGTGCAACAACTCGGCCCCACGACGATGACGAATTTTATCCCCCTGATTGGCGATACAGTGCGGATCGCCTATTCGCATAATACCGGCGTGGCCTTCAGCCTCTTTCAGGGCTATCCGCAGATCCTCACCATCAGCGCTTTACTGATTATTAGCGGCGCGATTTACTTTTACGCCAAACATTTGCCGAACGAGCGCCGCCTGATGCAGGTGACGCTGGGTTTGATCCTCGGCGGCGCCTTGGGTAACCTGATCGATCGGATCCGCCTGGGATATGTGGTGGACTTTATTCAGGTCGGTTGGTTCCCGATTTTCAATGTCGCCGATAGTGCGATCTCGGTCGGGGCGGCATTGCTGATGCTGCAATTCCTGCGCGACGATCAGGCCGAGCGGCGTGATCAGCAGGTGGCGGCGCCGCAATGAATGCCCGCCCGGCCTCCCTCCAACGCTGGGCCGTGCCAACCGGCCTGGGCCTGACGGTGCTGACGCTCGACCAACTAACGAAGGTCTGGGCGGTGGCTACGCTCGGCCCCGAGCCATATACGCGGGTGATGCCGCTTGGCCCGGAGTGGCTGCGCTTCGTTTATACCCAAAATACCGGGGTGGCTTTTAGTCTCTTCCAGGGCATGCCGCTCTTCTTCACCATTACCTCGATTGTGATCACCGCCGGCGTGATCTACGCATATGCCGCACATTTGCCCAACCGGCAGCCCTGGGTGCAAGTAGCAATGGGGTTGCTGCTTGGCGGCGCGATCGGCAATATTGTTGATCGGCTGCGCCTGGGGTATGTCGTCGATTTTATCGCCGTTGGCTGGTGGCCGGTGTTTAACCTCGCCGACAGCGCAATCACCGTGGGCGTGACAATGCTGGCCGGGTATCTGATCTTTGTCGGCGATGAGCCGCAGCCTGCCGTACGCACCCTCCCCCGCGACGACGGCTTACTGCGCGATCTGTTGAGCAAGGATGTTGACTAAGGACGACTTGGATACTGATACAACGATCTTCACGATCGCCCCGCCTGAGGCCGGTGAACGCCTCGATCGCTACGTGGCGCGTAATATGGCTGATCTCTCACGCTCATACGCCCAGCAGTTGATCAGCGACGGCCTGATTACGGTCAATCGGCGCCCAGCACGCGCCGGTACCGCCCTCCGTACCGGCGATGTAGTGGAAGTGGTGATCCCGCCGCCGCAGCCGGTGGCCATTCTGGCCGAAGACCTGCCGCTCGAAATTGTTTATGAAGACGCCGACCTAGTCGTGGTGAATAAAGCCGCCGGCATGGTGGTGCATCCGGCGCCTGGGCATAACAGCGGTACGCTGGTGAATGCGCTGCTGGCCCGCTACCCCGATCTAACAGTGGGCGGCGCGCTGCGTCCGGGCATTGTGCATCGCCTCGATCAGGGTACTTCGGGTTTGCTGGTTGTGGCGCGCAATGATCAGGCGATGCGGCATCTGACCGAGCAGCAGCGCGCCCGTACCATGCAAAAGACTTACCTGGCAATTGTTGAGGGGCGCATGAAAGAGCCGGAAGGCGTGATCGACGCGCCGATTGCGCGCCATCCGCACGATCGGCTGCGGATGACGGTGTTGCTCGGTGGCCGCGATGCGCGTACGCACTACCGGGTGCGCGAGGAGTTGGGCGACTATAGCTTGCTCGAAGTGCGGCTTGAGACTGGCCGTACCCATCAGATCCGCGTGCATATGCAGCATCGCAACCGGCCCATCCTGGGCGACCCACTCTACGGCGTCCGGCGTGGGCAAGCCGGCTTCGGCCTCGAACGCCAATTCTTGCACGCCTACCGCCTTGGCTTTCAGCATCCTCAAGACGACGCCTGGCGAACGTTTGAGGCGCCGCTGCCCGCTGATTTGCAGTATGTGCTGGAGCGGTTGCGTAAGGCGGGCTAGCCGGGGCGGTCTGATCGTCCACTCGATCGTTCGATCGTCTGGTATCCATACGTACGCTTCTATGTTGTAACCCTGATCCGGCGCGTTACAATGCCCCTACTGCAGCGGAGTTCTCGCTACAGTCTGTGCTACAATGCACGCGGCGCGGAATTTCACCGCTGCGCAACACAAGGAAACGCGGAAGCGTTTCAGTTGCTCTTCAAGGACTGAGGAGGTCGCCATATGCGTAAGAAGATCAGCATTATCGGCGCCGGATTTGTCGGTTCGACCACCGCCCACTGGCTGGCAGCTAAAGAGTTGGGCGACATTGTTCTGCTCGATATTGTTGAGGGTGTACCGCAAGGCAAAGCGCTCGACTTGTACGAGGCTACGCCAATCGAAGGTTATGATGTACGGGTCATCGGCAGCAACGACTATGCCGATACGGCCAATTCCGACGTAGTTGTGGTCACTTCGGGTGCGCCGCGCAAGCCGGGGATGAGCCGTGAAGATCTGATCAAGGTCAATGCCGACATTACCCGGGCGTGCATCAGCCAAGCGGCGCCGCTCTCACCAAATGCCGTGATCATTATGGTGAACAACCCGCTCGACGCAATGACCTACGTGGCTGCGCAGGTGAGTGGGTTCCCCAAAGAGCGCGTGATCGGCCAGGCCGGTGTGCTCGATGCGGCGCGCTACCGCAGCTTCATTGCAATGGAGGCCGGCGTGTCGGTTGAGGACGTGCAGGCAATGCTGATGGGCGGCCACGGCGACGAAATGGTGCCGCTGCCGCGCTTCTCGACGATTAGCGGCATTCCGGTTACCGAGTTTGTCTCGGCGGAGAAGCTGGCGGCGATTGTCGATCGGGCGCGCAAAGGCGGTGGTGAGATTGTGAACCTGCTGAAGACCGGCAGCGCTTATTATGCTCCGGCGGCGGCAACTGCCTTGATGGTTGAAGCTGTGCTGCGCGACAAAAAGCGCGTGATCCCGGTTGCGGCCTACCTGACCGGCCAGTACGGCCTGAACGATCTGTACTTCGGTGTACCGGTTGTGCTGGGCGCGGGCGGCGTGGAGCGGATCATCGAACTGCCGCTCAACGAAGCGGAATTGGAACTGCTCAAGAAGTCGGCTGAGGCGGTTAGTTCCACGCTGGAGACGCTCAAAGCGTTGTAGCGCCATACGCCGGGCGGCAGGCTTCATCGCAGATTCGAATGTTGAACGGAGCTGCGTCGTAACCGGATAAGCTACCTGCATTTGCCCAAGCATCGAAGTTACGTGTTGTGTATACCGCGCGCGTTTAAGTACCGGAATACGCAACACGTAATACGTAACAGGTAAACTAAGACGCGCATACGTACTATGAGTAGCTTTAGGCGGCTTTGTGAAGGCAACCTCAACGATTAGCAGCGCTGAGCCATCATCTGGATCGCCGGAACCGAGCATGAACCGCTGGCGGATGCTCGGGAGCGAGCGTTTCTATACGCTGGCACGTTGGCTTACGCTGCTATTGCTGGTTTCAGTAACACCGGTACTCACCGGTGAGTCGTTCTGGCCTTTTACGCTGAACAGCCATCCGCTGGTGATTGTGCTCTGGGCTTATGCCTTTTTTAGCCTGATCGCAACTCTTGCGCTGATAATCCCCCCCGCTGCCCCCCTCTTGAGTCTGGCGTATCTGGCTGACATTACCTTTATTTCGCTGATGACGTTTTTCAGCGGCGATCAAGCGGCGATCTTCTTCCCACTTTATCTCTTCCCGCTGATTAATACCGCAATTCGCCAACCGCCGAATTTGAGCTTACTCTCCGGCATTGTTGCGGCCACCTTTTATCTTACGGCGCTCGTCGGGTGGCAGCGTTTTCTGGCCCCCGATACCATACTCACCGAACTCGACTATGCCGCACTTGGTTTGCGGGCGCTGATCTTAACTTTCTTGCCCTGGCTCACCAGCGGCCTGGCTGAACGGTGGAGCGAGAACAATCGGCAGAGCGTTGCAGTGGCACAGCGACAGGCCGACCAGGCGCTGACTGAGGCGCGGGCCTATCGTGATCAGATGCGCTCGCTCTACGAGGTGGCGTACACCCTTTCCACAATGCCCGATTATCGGCAAGTGCTTGAATCGGCTCTACGTGAGAGCCGGAAGCTTGTACCGTTCACCTCGGGCTGTGTATTGCTCTCGTCCGGCAATGGCGATGAATTGTACGTAGCTGCTAGTCAGTCGTTTAGCGTTGCCGACCAGGCGCGCCGGGTGGCCGAGTTGCGCGGCGCGTTTGCCGCTGCGTTGCGTTCACCCGAAGGCCAGATCCTGGTTGAGATCAGCAAAGATGGCGATCTCCAGGCATTCGAGACGCTACGGGCCTGTCGTAGCGCCTGTGTGATCCCGCTGCGGGCCGGGTTGCGTACCTATGGCCTGATGGTTGTGGCGAGCGATCGGGTGGATGCCTTCACCGGCGAACAACTCGATATGCTCACCGCCCTGGCAAACTATGCGATTATCGCCCTGCATAACGCCCAGTTGATCTTCGACCTTAAAGAAGAGCGCACGAAGCTGCTCTCCAAAGAAGAAGAAGTGCGCCACCAGTTGGCGCGCGACCTGCACGACGGCCCTGCGCAGTCGATTGCGGCGATCACGATGAACCTGGAGTTCATCAAACGGCTCTTGGAGCGCGATCCGAGCCGCGTCAATGAAGAATTGGAAAAACTAAGCGGGCTCGCCAAGCGCACCACCTATGAAGTACGCACGATGCTCTTTGAGTTGCGCCCGCTGGTGTTGGAGACGCAAGGGCTACGTGTAACGCTTGAGCAGTATCTCGAACGCTTTATGAATAATGATGCCGGCGCGACCATCTTGCTGGAGGCCGACGGTATGGACGATGTGCATCTCGATACGAAGACCGAGGGCACACTATTCAATATTATTCAAGAGGCCGTGAATAACGCCCTGAAGCACGCCCAGGCCAAGCATATTTGGGTGCGCCTGCGCCGCGAAGGAAATACATTGTTCGCTGAAATCCAAGATGACGGCATGGGTTTCGACAAAGCCGCTGTGTTACGCACCTATGAGAAACGTGGCTCGTTTGGCTTGCTGAATATTGACGAGCGTTCGCGCCTGGTCGGTGGGCACGCCGCCATGGAATCGGCGCCGGGTGAAGGCACCAAGGTAAGCATTGTGGTGCCGATTGAGTCTTAACCCCTACCTCAACCCCGAGCGTGTGCGCGCCGCCCTGCGCGCCCTAGATCTGCGGCCCAGCCGGGGTATGGGTCAGAACTTCTTGATCGACCCCGCTGCCCTGGCGACAATTGTCGCTGCTGCCGAGTTGACTCGTGATGATCTGGTCATCGAAGTGGGGCCTGGCCTGGGTGTACTCACCTGGGAGTTGGTGCAACACGCAGGCCATGTGATCGCCGTCGAGCTCGACAAGCGCCTCGCTGCTCGCCTCCACGATGAATTTATCAACGCCCCGCTCACGATTGTGCAGGCTGATATGCTGCGCGTGGATCCGGCGGATCTGTTGGGACAGGGGGACCAAGGACGAAAGACCAAAGACCAAAGCGCGCGTGAGGGCGGGTTAGACGTTCCTCCTGCTTCAGCCCGCAGCCCGCAGCCCGCAGCCCGCAGCCCGCAACCCTACAAACTTGTTGCCAATCTGCCGTATGCGATCACCGCGCCGGTGTTGCGCCATTTCCTGGAGGCAACCGTACCGCCGCTCATGAGTGTGGTGCTTGTGCAGTGGGAAGTGGCCGAGCGGATTACCGCACAGGCCGGCGATTTGAGCGTACTGGCCCATTCCGTGCAGATCTACGCTGAACCGGAGATTGTTGCGCGCGTGCCGGCGCAGAGCTTCTTCCCCGCTCCTGCCGTCGACTCGGCCATCCTACGGATGCGTCGCCGCCCGGCCCTAGCGGTTAATGTGGATAGTGTGGATAACCTCTTCCGCGTGATCAAAGCCGGTTTCTTGCATACCCGCAAGCAGCTTGGCAATGCATTGCCGAAAGGTTTGGCGGCAATGGGCATGGCCCGAGAGCGCGATGACGTTCTCGCCGCGCTCGCCGTCGCCGGCGTGGATTCCACCCGCCGTGCCGAGACGCTAACGCTGGACGAGTGGTTCGCAGTCTATCAAAAGTTGTAAGTGGTGACGCGAGGCTAAGCGGCACCACTTATTCAATCAGATCAAGCCACTTGTACCAGATTCCGGCAAAGGGCAAGAACCAGGGTTGGCCCCAGTAGAGGCCAAGCGGCGCGCCAGGGAAGGGAATTGTGGCGAAGGGGTTCGTCACCGAGCGGCCGTTGACCTGTGCAGCCAGCAGGGCGCCCATATAGCTGGCGAGCGCGACGCCGTGCCCGGCATAGCCCAATGCATAGTGCAACCCACGATCAACACCGGCGTGCGGCATTAGATCGAACGTAGCATCGAGGGTGCCGCCCCAGGCGTAGGCTACCGGCACATCATGCAGTTGTGGGAAGACGCGCAGCATGGCCCGCTGCAAGATCGCCGCACTTTCGCGCACGGTGCGCGGCCCTTCGGGGAAGAACGCGGCCCGTCCGCCGAAGAGCATGCGGCCATCGGGGGTGAGCCGGTAGTAGGCCAGCAGGTGGCGTGTGTCGAAGACCATGCGGCCCTGTGGGATGAGGGTACGCACCAGATCGGCGGGCAACGGCTCGGTGACGATGATGTATGAGCCGAGTGGAAAGACCTTACGGCGCAGGCGCGGCGTGGCCCGTCCGGTGTAGCCGCCGCTGGCGACGATCACCTGGGCGGCACGCAGGTCGCCCTGATTGGTACGCAGGGTGAAGCCGCCGCTGCGGCGTTCAATCCGCTCAACGGTTACGCCGCTACACAGCCGCGCTCCGGCACGCTGGGCCGCAGTAGCGAGGCCGGTGGTGTAACGCGCAGGCTGCACTGCGGCGCTGAGTGGGTCAACCAGCCCGCCGTGATAGACCGTCGAGCCGATCTCGTCGGCGAGTTGGAACGGATTGAGCAGGCGTGTCGGGTGGCCGAAGGCGCGCTGAAGCAGCTCGGATTCGCGGCGTAGCCCCGCTGTATGAGCCGGTTTCGCCGCCACGATCAGATGCCCGCTGCGCTGGAAATCGCAGGCGATCCCTTCGCTGCGCACGCATTGCTCTACATAATCTATTGCCGCCAGCGCGGCGCCGAAGAGTTGGCGGGCCAGGTCGATGCCGTAGCGCTCGACGAGCGCGGCGCCGTCCAGTTTGAGGCCGGTGAGCACCATGCCGCCGTTGCGCGAACTAGCGCCCCAGCCCGGTTGATGCGCTTCGAGCAGGGTAGCTCGGACGCCCATGCGGCCCAGAGCGTGGGCGGCGGACAGCCCGGTAATGCCCCCACCAATGATTGCTACGTCGCTGGTCGCAGGCAGGGCGGCGCTAGGCGGCGGCGGGGGTTGATCGATGGTCCAGAAGGTGGTTATTTGGGTTGGCATAGATAATGGGCGGGCGACCCTTGTGGTCGCCCGTACGGGATCCGGCATTGGAAGCCCAGAATGGGCGGGCGAGCGCGGGCGCGGGCGGGCGCTGGGATATTATTGAGCCAGAATTGATCACGAAGGTCATGTTACAATAAAAAAGTCCATTCGAATTGATCAATTGCAAAGGAATATACAATGACGCAGACAGAACCCGCAACCGGGCTTAGTGGGCTTGAAAGCCAGCAATATGCAAACCTCTTCACTTATCGCAAAAGCGGTGAGGCGGTGAAGACGCCGGTCTGGTTTGCGCTACGGAATGGTAAGGCGTATGTAATGACGACGGCGAATGCCGGGAAGGTGAAGCGCATTCGCAACGGCGGGCGGGTTGAAATTGGTCCGGCGGATCGGGCGGGCAAGCCGCTAGGCCCGACGGTGACGGCTTCGGCGCGCGTCCTGGATGCGGCTGAAATCGCGGTGGCGAAGGAAGCGCTGGACAAAAAGTATGGTCTGTTCAAGGCGGTGTTTGACTTCTTCGGCACGCTGAGTGGCGCCGAGCGGGAGTATCTTGAGATTGCTCCGACAACCGGGCACTGAAGCGCTATCTGAACAGTTAGGCGGCGCAGCGATTGCGAAGGCCTGTTGCGGATCGACGTCGGGGCGGCGCTGGAGCGTTTCGTAGGCCCAGAGCGCTAGGCCGTCGCGCAGGGCTTCCGGGCTCACCGGCGGCAGATCGCGCATGCCGATCTCTTCGCCGTTGTAGAACACCGGCGTGCCGGGCAGGAGCATCACCAGGGCCAGGGCCCGGCGGGCGCGCGCTTCGTCGTGGAGGCCGTCGGCGAAGAAGGTAGCCGAGCGCGTGCGGTCGTGGTTGCCGACGGTGGTGCAGTCCCAGGCGCCGGGCGGCAGTTCACGCTGCCCCACGAGCGCAGCCTGATCATACTCGAGGGCGTGGAAGAGGAACGCCGCCTCTGTTATGTAGCCCTGACCCGCGCCGCCGAACGGCTCTTTCTCTCGTGGGCGCCGGGTCGTCAGCGAGGCGGGAATGCGAAACCATCACGCTTCCTGAATGAGATCCTGGCCTA
>JBBRUG010000017.1:0-34051 GCA_038247995.1 Chloroflexales bacterium
CTCACGTGGAGCAGGGGGAGCCGCCGCAGATTCGGCGTCCTGATGCTGTCGGAAGCCCCGCTCCCGCTCAGGGAGCGGCCTGCTCTGAGCGTAGCCGAAGGGGGTTGGGGGTGCGGGCAACGGCAAAAACCCTCCACCTGCGAGCCAACCCCCGCTCCGTCACGCAGAGCGGGAGAGCCGGACAGCATTGCAATGCGCTATCTCCCCGCTCCCTGAACGGGAGAGGGGCTGGGGTGAGGGCGTTTGGGTGCCTGCCGCTGACGTTGCATCAGCCCTGCGCCTTCACGCCCGCCACGCCTTCGATCTGGTACACTATGGCCATGCGTAGTTTGCCGATCAATTGGCCCACGAGCCTGCATCCGACGCGCGATCGCCGGTTCGCGTTGATCGCTTGTTTGCTCGTGTTCGGCGTTGCGATCGCCGGCTGGTGGGCCAGCCCGCCGATTGTGCTGGATGTGGGCAGCCCACAGGACGGGTTATATCTGCGCGCCGGCTTTTATGAGCGCGAAAATCTGGCGATCGGCGATAGTCGGTGAACCGGCCTCGAGGCCCGGCTGATCTTGCTGTATGTACCGGGTAATGCCAGTGTCGAACTGCGCACCGCCGGCAGGCCGGGTGGCGTCGAAGTGGCGCTGAACGTCAATGACCGCGATCTGGGCTGGTTCGAACTCCCCGATGAGCAGGTGCGGCATTACACTTTCCTCTTGCCGCCGCGCACCTGGCGCGATGTGGGCGTGCGGCTGACTCTCAACGGCCCAGCCAATATGCGCCCGATGTAGGTGTTGATGATCCGCGCCGTCTGACGGCCCTTGTCGAGCGCGTAACCCTGAATCCGGGCACGGCCAGTTTCCTGCCGTCGGCAGCGATCATGCTTGTGCTGTGTACCTTGCTTTTTGGCGTTGGCTTGCGCATGGTAAGCATCCCGCCGGCCTGGGCCTGGTTGGTGGCCGCCCTGGCCGGAGTCGCGCTGGCCGCCGGATGGGGCTGGGCGCGGCTGTGGGTAGCGCCGTTTCTGCCGCTCACGGCAATCGGCGGCGCGTTGATCCTAGCCTTGCTGGCCGCGATCTAGATCGGTATTACCTGTGACCCGTCGTCGCCTGCCTGGCGCTGGCCTTTATGCTGGTGGCGCAGGGCAATGTGTGGACATTCTTCGACCGCATGCTCTACGGCCCCTATTGGCAACTGATCCTCTCATATAAATTTTATGGCATGCTGCTGCTTTACATTGCGACATGGCGAACAATAGAACGGGAAAGCGGTACAGCGGTAAAACGGGAAAGTGGTACAGCGCCACTGCTTTCCACCACAGAAACTAATCCCACATCCTCTGGTATAATCGGGTAGCACACCTTTTCTGAATGTGAAGCGCAAAGCGCACCAGCGCAACGCTGCCTGCCCGGCCGCCTGAATCCTGACTTCTGAATTCTGAGGAGATCGCTATGTCGCCGCGCAAGCGCCTGGCTCTGATCGACGGCCACGCTCTGGCCTTCCGGGCTTTCCACGCGCTGAAAGAAGCCGGTTTGCGCTCGTCACGCGGCGAGCCGACCTATGCTGTCTTCGGGTTTGCCCAGATCTTGCTCTCGACTATTCAGGAGCAACACCCCGAGTATGTGGCGGTGTCGTTCGATGTGGGGCGCACCTTCCGCGACGACCTCTACGCTGAGTACAAGGCCGGCCGCGCTGAGACGCCGGAGGAGTTTCATCCGCAACTGGAGCGGATCAAGGAACTGGTCAACGCACTCAATATTCCAGTTTATACCGCCGATGGTTATGAGGCCGACGATGTGATCGGCACGCTGGCCCGTCAGGCGACCGCAGCGGATGTCGAGACGCTGATTGTCACCGGCGACACCGACAGCCTGCAACTCGTCGATGAACACGTGAAGGTGATTCTGGCCAACCCCTATGGCCAGCGCACCACCACGACGATCTACGATGAGGCGAAGGTGCTTGAGCGCTACGATGGGTTGCGCCCCGATCAACTCGCCGATCTGCGCGGGCTGAAGGGCGACACGAGCGATAACATCCCCGGCGTGAAGGGTATTGGCGAGAAGGGCGCGATCAACCTGCTGAATCAATTCGGCACGATTGAACAACTCTACGAGCAGTTCGACGCAGTGCCGAAGCGCTATCAGAAGCCGCTGGAGGGCCAACGCGAAACGGCGTTGTTCAGCAAACGCTTGGCCACAATCGTCTGTGAAGTGCCGGTGCGCCTCGATCTGGAGGCTGCCACGATCCACGACTATGACCGGGCGGCGGTGATCCGGCTCTTCCAGGAGTTGGAGATCGGCGCGTCGTCGGGGCTGCTGAAGAAGTTGCCGCCCAGCGCTAGTAGCCCGGCTGAGGCCGATCCGCCCGAAGCTGCCGCAGCACCCACCGGTACGGCCCAACTTGATTTGTTTGCCGCAGCGACCTTGCCGGCGAACCTGCCCGCTGCGCCCAGCGGCGCCGGGCCGGCCCAACTGCGCATGTTCGGCGAAACCGAGGCGCCTGCTGCTGCGCCAATCGTGAGCCATGGTGACTACCGCGCCGTAACTACGGCTGATGGCCTGGCCGAACTGGTGAACGCGCTCAGTGCCGCGGCGGCCTTCGCCTTCGACACCGAGGCTAGCGGTCTGCGGCCTTTCGCCGCTGAACTGGTGGGCATCTCGATTGCGCTAACACCCGGCGTGGCATGGTATGTGCCGGTGGGCCACACCGCAGGCGAGCAGTTGCCGCGTGCGCAGGTGCTCGACGCGCTGCGGCCCTTCTTCGCCGACGCGAAGCAGCCGAAATACGCCCACAACGCCAAATTCGATATTGAGCTTCTGCTCAGCGCCGGCGTGCCGGTGCATGGCCTAGCCTTCGACACGATGATCGCCGCCGGGTTGCTCGGCAAACGCCCCGCCCTGAAGGAGTTGGCCTTCTACGAACTGAAGCTCGAAGACGGCATGACCCCAATCGCTGATCTGATTGGGCGCGGCAGCAAGCAGATCACCTTCGGCGATGTGCCGATTGCGCAGGCCACGCCTTATGCCGCCGCCGACGCCGATATGACCCTGCGGCTTGTGCCGCTGCTGGAAGCGGAGTTGCGCGCCAACCCGGCCCTGCACGACCTGTACAATCGCGTCGAGTTGCCGCTCGTAAGTGTGCTGGTGTCGATGGAACAGGCCGGTATTACGCTCGATCCGCACTATATTAACGCGCTGGGCCAGCGGCTGGAGGCGCGCATCGGCGACCTGGTGACGGCGATCCACGCTGTCGCCGAGCGCAGCTTCAATATCAACTCCGGCCAGCAACTCAACGACGTGCTGTTCGAGAGCGGCACGTTCGGCCTCGATCCGAAGCAACTCGGCCTGAGCAAATTGAAGAGCGGCGGCTACTCGATCACTGCTGAAGTGCTGGAGCAAATCGCGCCAATCGCGCCGATTGCCGCGCAGATCTTGCAGTACCGCCAACTCAGCAAGCTCAAAAGCACCTACGTCGATACGCTGCCCACCCTGGTCGATGAGCGCAGCGGGCGCGTCCACACCAGCTACAGCCAACTCGGCGCGGCGACGGGACGGCTCAGTTCAAACGATCCAAACCTCCAAAACATCCCGGTGCGTACTGAAGAAGGCCGCGAGATCCGGCGCGGCTTTGTGGCCCAGCCGGGGCAGCGGTTTGTTGCTGCCGACTACTCGCAGATTGAACTGCGCGTGCTGGCCTATTACCTGGTGCGCTGGTACAACGACGCAAGCCTGGCCCAGGTCTTCCAGGAGGGCCGGGATATTCACGCCGCTACCGCGAGCCGGTTGTTCGGTGTTGAGCAGCACGAGGTTGATAAGAACCAGCGCCGGATTGCGAAAACTGTCGTGTTTGGAATTATCTACGGGATCAGTGCCTTCGGGTTGTCGCAGCGGCTTGGCCTGGAGCGGGGCGAGGCCCAGGCGCTGATCGATGGCGTGTTCAGCAGCTTTCCCGGCATTAAGCGCTACATCGACGGCACGCTCGCTTTTGGCCGTGAGCAGGGCTATGTGCAAACGCTCTTCGGGCGGCGGCGCATGATGCCGGAGTTAAAGGTGCGTGGCCCGCGCAGCCAGGCTGCCGCGCGCGAGGCGATCAATGCGCCGATCCAGGGCACCGCCGCCGATATCATGAAGATCGCGATGATCAACGTACACGGGGAACTCGCCAAAAAGGGCATGGCCACCCGCTTACTGCTCCAGGTTCACGACGAACTGATCCTGGAGGCGCCCGAGGCCGAGGTAAGCGCCGCAGCCCAACTGGCGTGCGACCTGATGGCGAGCGCCTATGATCTCACCGTCGATCCCGCCGAGTCGGGCCAACCCGCGCCAATCACGGTGCCGCTCGGCGTTGAGGTTGAAACCGGGCCGAATTGGGACGAGTTGAAGCCATTTATCTTTTGAGCAGCGACAGGCCGTAGCGGCATACGGATCACGTTAAGCGATAAACATGTTGTACCGCGTCCTGATGCGCTATTTCCCGCATCCCCCCAACCCCCTTCTCCCCGTGAGGGAGAAGGGGGAGCCGCACCAGACTTCATCGTCCTGATGCTGTCCGAAGCCCCTCTCCGCGTGACGGAGAGGGGTTTGGGGTGAGGGCCAAAAACGTTTCGGGTAAGGCTATGCGCAAGGGGAGCAGGGGTAACCGCGTACTCCTACGGCGCAAATGCACACTGGATCTCCCAGGCCCAGACCCCGATATTGCCCACTTCAATCGCGCCGCTCGTCGGGTTGCGCTCTAGGCGCCCGTTGCGGAAGTATTGCACCTGCATCGTTACGCCGCCGACTTGCTCATCCAGCTTGCCCGAAATTGGCGCACCAAAACGCCACGATCCGCCAAGCGCGTCGTAGTAACGCCGGAAGGTTGGATCGACACTATAGCCCGTCTCCGGCGAGTGGTAGCCCGGATCGCGCGGTGCGCCGGTTTGGGGCGGAAAGCTACGCCCGGCAGTGTAGGCTGCGCCGATGTCGGCCGGGCGCACCAGCAGGAACAACTGCTGTTCAGGCGTGAGGAAGGGCCAGTTGGGGTCATCGCGCACGGATGGATGGATTTCCAGCACAGCGCCGCTGAAGTACTGCACCACCCGCCGATCACTCTGGCGCACGAACCCGTCGCTGAGCGGCAGGCCGAGATTGTAGCGCCCGTTCAGTTGCTCCCAGATCTGGCGGAATTCGGCTTTGACATAGTGACCGCTCGCGTTAATCAAGATCGGCGCATTGGCACCTGAAGGCGGGCGCGGGTTGTTCGAAGTAAGCGCAACCGTGGTTTTGTAGGCACTGGGCAGCGCCGGGGCCAGCGTGGCGGCAAAGGCGGCGGCGGCGGGCTTCAGCGAGTCGTCGGCGCGGAACAGGCCATAATGCTCTTCCCGCGTGTCCCAGCGCGCGGTTGGGCCAGCATGATAGTCGCGCAGGTTCCAGGCCACTACACCAGCCACCCGCCCGGCGGAGGCCTCCAGAAACGTGCGATAGACCCATTCTTGCTGGGCCTCAGTGTAATCGCGCACGGCGCAGACCGGGCCGGTGGGCCAGCCGAACTCTTCGAGCAGGATCGGTTTGGCGGTAGAGCGCCGGACCGCGTCGAGTTGGCGGGCGGCATCGGCGGCGTTGTAGCTGTGAACACTCACCAGATCGCTATAGTCGATCACCCGCCGCCCATCCGGGCCAGGGATCAACAGGTTTTCGTAGTGGCCCATACCGACGGTGATGAGGTGGTTAGGCGCAAGCTGCCGCGCTGCATCCGCCATGCGCCCGAGCCAGTCCAACACCTGATCCTGCCGACCTTCACGCGTCCAGGCGGCATAGTTATCGGGTTCGTTGTGCAGATCCCAGGCCATAATCCGGTCGTCGCCAATGAAGTTGCCGAGCAGTAAGCGCAAATATTCGCGGTGGGCCGCATCTTCGCGGCTGTCGGGCGGCGGAAAGCTGTTGTCGAAGTCGAACAGGGCAACGATCAGGCGCAACTCCAGATCGCTCGCGATCTGCGATAACTCGCGCAGCCGGCTGAGCACCAGTTCGTTGACAATGCCCACGCCGCCACGCTCGGCGAGATCGTAGGGCAGCAGCACGCGCACGGCATTGATGCCCAACTGATCGCGGCCCATGCGCAATTCGCGCTCCATCTGCGGCGCGTCCCAGCCGGTCCACATCTCCTTCCAGGGCCGCCCCTGCGGATAGTAGTTCACGCCTTTGATAAACACCGGCTGGCCCATAACCGTAAGTTGATCGCCAGTGGCCTGGACAAACCCACCGGGGGCGACAGCTGGCGCACGTGCGGCGACAATGGCCGGCGCAACACCCCGACTCTGTTCAGCGCCGAGCAGACCCAGGCGCACACCGCCCGCGCCATGATCCTCGAAGCGGGCGCGCTCGAACCACTGCACAGTGTAGGTACGTCCATCGGCCAGGCGTTCGGGGCGTGGCGGAGTAAGCGGCAGACCGAACAGGCCCAGGCTTTCGGCGGGGCTGATGCCGGGTTGGCCAAGATCGAGGCCATAACCTGTATAGGTGGCCAGAAAGGTCGGGCAGACATTCAGGCCCACCTCAGAAAAATGCCGACAACCATTGCGCGGCGCTTCACGAGCGGCAGGCGGCTCATTCCGCAGTGCGAGTAGATCGCCGCCAAGCCGACCGAGCAGCACATCATAGGGCGGCGCGTTCTGCGGGTGATACTCAAGCTGCGCGCGTTCAAAGAGTTGCACCGTGATCGGGCCAGCCGGCCCATCGGCGGGGCGCGCCGGGCCAAGCGGGTAGCCGAAGATCGGCAGGCCGCCCTGCGCTTCCCAGAAGCTGCGCATGCGCCCATCGATACAAGCGCTGATCGCCGGGGCCGCTTCGGGGAAGCAACGTTCAGCGGCATAGATCAGGCGCGGCGCCGGAAAACTGAAGGTAACGAGGAGGAACACCAAACAGAGCAGCAGACGAATCATGAACCAGCCCTTCCAGGGTAGTGGGTATCCTTCATCTTACCGCTGCGGAGTATAGTGCCGCAAGCGATCTTTGCGGAAGATTCCCCTTCTGTGGGCCAGGAATTTGGGGTATAGTAATGAGATAGGATTGCAGGGTCAGGTGAGCCTGATGTTCGCCCAATGCGGCCCTGCCAAGCCGAAGGAGCCCTCTGTGAAGCGTGTACGCGTCCTCTGGTCTTCGCTAGCGATCGCTCTGATCGTGCTCGCGTTATCGGCCTGCTCGGCCGCCGCCACGCCCGGCGCTACGAGCAGCGGGATCAGCGCCGGTGGAATTGCCGTGCAACTGCCCGGCATGAACATCGAACGGGCGGCAGTTCCAGCGACGCCGCTAACTGCGCAGGCCCAACTCGCCATTACGGCAGGCGCCGACGCAGCGGCGAGCGCACGGCTCAATGTGGTCGATGTGGCCCCGAAGACGGTCTATGCAGGGTGCGGGTACTGACTGGTTCCGACGGCTCGTTCTGACGGCGGCGGGTGAGGGCAACCTCGCCCGCTTTGTGTTAGCGCAGGTGCTGAAGCGCTATGCATCTCTATTGCCGCAGCCAACTGCTGAAGCGGCTTGTGCAAAGAAGCTCATGGCAACTCCCTGGCGCGCGCTGATTGAAACATATGCCGCAACCTCGCTGAATAGCGCCGTACGCACGATCGCGCAGCGCTTTCCGCTGATTTTCTGTGCCGGCGACCCCCACTCACGGCAGATAGCCCTCACCTACGACGACGGCCCGCATCCCAGCGACACACCGGCGCTGCTGGAGGTGCTGGCGCGCCACGGTGTAACGGCGACGTTCTCGTGGCTCGGCGAGAAGATCGAGCAACACCCGGCACTCGTGGCCGAAGCGGCGGCAGCCGGACACCAGTTGATGATCCACGGCTATCGGCATCGTTCGTTCTTGCTGGAGCGTGAAGATGCGCTGCACAGCATGCTCGACACGACCCGCGATTTGATTGCGCGCCATGCAGGGCGCGACCCGGCGCTGATTAGCAGTGTGCGCCCGCCCTTCGGCCACCTGAGCCAGAAGATTATGTTAAACCTGGTGCAGTGGGGCTATCAGCCGGTGCTATGCAGCATTATGCCGGTACACTGGATGCAGCCTGCGAAACTGAGTATTCGCCAGGTGGTTGCCCAGGTCGAGGGTGGGTCGCTGATCGTACTGCACGAAGCGCTGACCGGCCCGCCGGTGGCCCAACTCACCGACGCCATACTTAGCCGCCTGGCCGCCAAGAATTGGGAATATGTGACGGTTAATGCCCTGCGGAATACTCTCTAAAGCGCAGAGCGGCAGAGCGGAGGGTGTGACGGTTCTTAAACATTAAGCTCAAGGATCGCTCATCTGTTCTCCGGCGTCTATCGCCCGGATCCCCATGACCGTACCAGCTCACGTTGAGCTTCACGCTCCGGCGAAGGATGATCGGCGCCTGGGGTGTCTTTGCGCAGCGTGGTTAACTGTGCGAGCGCCGCTTCACCGCTAAGGCCGTGGCGGGCCAGGTAGCACCCGACAACCGTGCCAGTGCGCCCGAAGCCACCCCAGCAGTGTAGATACACGACCTGATCAGCAGCGAGGATTGCATCAATCGTATTGAGCGTTGCCGCAAGCTGCGCCGGCGTCGGCACATCCATATCACGGATCGGGAAGTTGTAGAAGCGCATTGTTCGCTGGTAGGCCGCCGCTTCCGCCGCCCACAACGGCCGATAGTCGCCCAGCGCCGCCACTTCAGCCGGCTCAACCAGGCTGAGCACATCGCTGACGCCGGCTGCGAGCAGAGCGCGGATCGACTCAGCGCCGGCCAGGGTTGGATATTCGCCGGCCAGACAGCGCTGTGGGATCACCCAGTAGGTATTCATCTTTTTCTAGCCCTCGGCTCGCCGGCAAAGCCGCCGCGACGAAGGCTACACAATCTACGGAATATGCCGCGTGAAAAAATCGCCCACGCGGGCAGCGTAGCCGGTTGGATCGGCGAGAAAGCTCTCGGCGTGCGGCGCACCGGGCACGATCCAGCGTTCGGCACTGGGCAATGCGGCAGCCAGCAGATCAGCTTCGCCAAGCGGCACCAGTTCATCGGCGGCGCCGTGGATGAGCAATACCGGGCGTGGCGCAACCTGTGCCAGCATCGTGCGTGCCGGCGCCGCCGTCAGGTCGAGGCCGTACTGAAGGCGTGCGGCCAGTAGCGTTGTGGGTAGGAAGAAGCTGGGTAAACCGCTAGCCGTTGCCCATTCGCGGCGCACCACCGCTAACACTTCCGGCGGTGTGCTGTCGGTGACAAGCGCCGGGATGGCCGGCATCTCGGCCACAGCGCGCGTCGCCGCCATGCCGCCCATCGACACACCGAAGACGCCGATCCGCGCTGTGGCGAACCCCTGCGCCTCTAGCCAACTGATCGCGCCCGCCACATCATTGTGCTCCAGGGCGCCAAAGCCGGTGCGCGCCGGATCACTTTCGCCGTGGCCGCGCAGATCGAAGGCCAGCACAGTGAACCCGCGCTGATGCAGCGCGACGACCAGTTCGACAAAGCGGCCCTTAAACTCGGTGGTCCGGCTGCTGGTATGGCCGTGAACCAGCACCAGCGCCCGATCCACCCCCTGGCTCGGTAAATACCAGCCGGCCAACTCCAACCCCGGCGTCTGCGAGGCAAAACGCACCTCCTCAAACGCCACGCCGAACTGGGCCGGCGTCCGGCTCGGATCAACGTTGCGCGGCGGCGCCGTGAGGACCATGGCGGCATAGACACAGATCGCCATATAGGCCGCGCCGATCAACAACACGGCTCCAAGTAACGCCCCAACCGTCCAACGCCCCCGCCGAGGACTCGCAGCGCTACGCACAAAGCGCCTCCTTCTAATCTCGATAGACCTGAAGGCAGACACGTCCCCCAGGGCTGTTGCAAAATCCCAGATCCGCGCATCCTCACCTCCCACTCCCTCTCCGTCAGGCGGCATACCCGTACCCAAAACGTTTTGGGTTTTGCAGGCTATACTGCAATCTGCGGGGAGGCGCTCGCGGCGAAAGCCGGTGTACGAGTGCAGGAACAGTATGATGGAAGCGTCCACCACCTGGGCAGAGGAAGCGTTTGGGGCGGCGGCATTGGGCGATGTGCGGCGTACGGCTCGGTTGGTGCAATTGGCGGCGGCGCTGGGGGCGCAGCCGCAGGCCGCCTTGCCGCAGGCGACCAAGGAACCAGCCCTGCACAAAGCCGCGTGTCGCTTCTTCAGTAGTCACTCTGTCCAGGCCGAGGCTCTTCTGGCGAGCCATGTCCAATCCACGCAGCGCCGGATGCAGAACGTCCCCAGCGTGTTGGCGGTGCAAGACACCAGCGTGTTGGACTAGAGCCACTCTCCGGAGACGAAGGGCCTGGGGCCGCTGGCATCGCCGCACCAGCAGGGGTTGCTGGTGCATCCCACGCTGGCGCTGCCCCCCGCGCACGTGCCGTTGGGGCTGCTCGCGCAGCAGGTGTGGGCGCGCGACCCGGACGTGCGCCGCGAGCACAACCACAAGACCCGCCCGCTGGTCGAGCAGGAAAGCCAGAAATGGCTGACGAGCCTCAACGCGGTGTTCACCGTACGGGAGGTCTGCCCGGCGACCCACTTCCTCAGTGTGGGTGACCGGGAAGCCGCTGTCTACGACCTGTTCTTGGTGGAACGTCCCGTGGGCGTGGATCTGCTCATTCGGGCCGCTCAGGATCGGAAGGTAGACGGGCCGGACAGCTGTCTCTGGGCGGCGATGGCAACGACGCCGGTGACGGCAACCCTCGAGGTGCAGGTGGGCGAACGGGGGAAGCAACTGGCGCGCTTGGCAGAACTGACCGTGCGCTGGCGGCAGGTGACGGTGCGCCCACCCAAACACCGCGCCACGGAGCGCCTCGCGCGCGTGAGCGTCTGGGCCGTCTGGGCCGTCGAGCAGACCCCACCGCCCGGAGCCGAACCGGTGGAATGGCTGCTGCTCACCACGGTGCCGGTCACCACGACGGACCATGCGCTGGAGCGCTTGGCCTAGTATGCGGCACGCTGGGGGATCGACGTCTGGCATAAAGTCCTCAAAAGTGGCTGTCAGATCGAGCAGCGGCAGCTTGGCACGGCGTATCGGCTCACGAACTGCCTGACGCTCTCCAGTGTGCTTGCCTGGCGCATCCTGTACGCCACGATGCTGGCGCGGGCGGTGCCGGACGCCCCCTGTACGGTGCTGCTCGACGCTGACGAGTGGCAAGGGTTGTATTGTCGCATCCATAAAGTGGCCACCGCTCCATCTAAACCACCATCGTTACGGCAGGCCGTGCGCTGGATCGCCCAGGTGGGCGGCTTCCAGGGTCGCACGGGCGATGGCGAACCGGGCGTGAAAGCCATGTGGAGCGGCTTGCAGCGTCTCGCCGACATTGCCGAGATGTACCGCATTCTGCAGCAGCCGCCACCGGTTCCCCTTTCCCCCGACCTCCTGAAGCCAGGCTAGATGTTTTGGGTACGGGTATGCCCTCCCGTACGGGCGACCCTCGTGGTCGCCCCCTACCCTCCCGTACGGGCGACCCTCGTGGTCGCCCTATGCTTATAGGATTGCCGCCAACACCTGCACAATAATAATCTTCGCTACCGTTGCGCCGGGAAAGATCACTGCATAGCCCACATCGGGCCGGTCGGTTTGCATTGCCCGCGAGCTGTAGGCCAAAATCGCCGGGTTGCCCGTTACGCCCGACACGACACCCAACAGGTCGTCGTAGGGAATGCGCAACAGGCGGTTGCCGATCAGCAGTACGCTGAGCACAACGACCAGCACAACTGCCGTGCCGATGGTCAGTAGTTGTAAGCCGTTACCCTGCACCGAGGTGGCAAACAATTCACCCGATCGCAGGCCCACCGTGGCCAGAAAGAGCGTCAGGCCGAAGGTACGCAGCGTCAGGTTCGCCGCCAGCGGAATCGTCCATGTGAGCGCGCCGGTGCGCCCAACATAGCCCAGGATGAGCGCCATAATCAGCGGGCCGCCCGCCAGGCCGAGCGAGAAACTCCCCAGGCCCGGGATCGGCACCTGAATCAGGCCCAGGATCACGCCAAGCACCATGCCGACACCCAGCGAGATGTAGCTGAACTCCGCCGCGCCCTTAATCGAGTTGCCGAAAAAAGCCCGCGCCTCGTCGACGCGCTCCGGCTCGGCCAGCAAGCCAATGCGGTCGCCGTACTCCAGCACCAACTCCGGGCGCGGAATGAGCTCCGCATCGCCGCGCCGCACATTCACCACCGAGGCGCCGAGCGTTTCGCCCACACGCAGGTTGGCCAGCCGCCGGCCTACCACCGCCGGGCGCGAGACGAAGATCCGCAGGTAGCCGCTGCGATCGTCGGTGTTTACCTGGGCTTCCACTACTTCGCCAAACAACAAACGCGCCCGATCAACGCCCTGTGGTTCGCCTACGACCAGCACATCGTCGCCCAGCTCCAGCGTCATGTCCGGTCGCGCCGGCAGATCGACGCCCTTCTTGCGCACCAACGCAATCTGCACCCCGCTCGGCAGCCGGCGTTGCACCTCGGCCAGTGGCATACCGGTTACAGCGAGATTGCGCACCACCAATTCGGTCAGGCGCACTCGCTCCGGCGCCTGCGGAGCCACGTTCGGGCGCACAACTCGCAGCGCGATATAGATGCAGAGGATCGGCACGATTACGCCCAGCGGATAAGCCACGCTATAGCCGATGGAGGGATCGACGTTGCCGGTAGCGTCGATGGCGGCCTGAAGCGTTGGCGTACTTGTCAGCGCGCCCGCAAAGAGGCCCAAGGCGAACTCTAAGGGCAGATCGGCCAGAAAGACCGGCGCCATAGCCACACCGGCGCCCAGCGCCAGCGCAACCAACGCCAGCAGGTTCTGCCGGCGCCCAGCCGAACCCGTCAGGCCGGCAACAAACTGCCGCCCATATTGCACACCAATCCCATACAAAAACAGCACCAGGCCGATCGAGCTTACCAGGGCCGGCGGCGCCGCGCCCGGCGCAAAGGCGCCCACCGCCAACCCCACAAACAGCACCGCCCCCACGCCCAGGCTGAAACCGCGCAGACTCAGCGCACCCAGGCCGTACCCCAACCCAATCACCAGAAACAAGGTCAGCAGCGGCTGCATCTCCAACAGGTCGCGGATGAACGCCATGAAGCTTCCTTTTGCAACAAGAACCGGAGAACCGAGAGCTGAGAACTGAGAACCAGAGAACCAAGCCCCCTGAGTAGCGCATAGCGAAGGATATCGCGCTACCGCTTTATCACTCTCCCATTGTAGCTGAGGTTGCTGCGCGTCCGGCAGCAGATACTCATCGTGTTCTCATCTGCATAGTGAATGATCGTGCCGCATTTGCGCAAAAATCAATTACACTATTCTTAATACCTATTCGGCGTAAACGTAGTGCGCCCCACTAGCGTGGATGTGCATCACAGCAGCGCGAGCTATTGAGCACTATAGCGCTGGGCAGATCCGTTGATCCAGCATACGGGCGGCGCGAGCGGAGCGAGCCACACGGTTCAGTGTCCTCAAGGCTCAATCGTTTTGCTCAGTGCTATAAGTTGCGCGGTTCGTCTCCCTGCCTCGTGCGACCTGTCTCCTACTACCTGCCTTCCAACCACCATCGCCCTACTGAAGGAGTTGATCGATGCCGCCAATGAGATGGACCTGGATCCTTGCGGCCTTCCTGGCGCTCTTTGTCTTTGGGTCGATGGCAATTAATCAGGCGCCTGCGGTGGTGCAGTTAGCTGCAGCGGCGCCGCAACCAGACGCACCCACACCACGCACAGTTGCGGCTGTCGGCGGGCAAATCCCCACCATCGAGCCAATTGTGCGCCCGAGTGCCGAGCCGACTGCCGAACCGGAAGCGGAGCCGGAAGCCGAACCCGCTCCAGCCCCGGAAGAAGGAACGCCAGTCGAGCCTGAGCCGACGGCCATCCCGCTACCCACGCCGCGCCCCGCCGATGAGCCATGGCGCGTGGGCCTACAGATCGGCCACCTGCGTTCGAACGAACTCCCCGACGAACTGGCGCGCTTGCGGACTTCCACCGGCGCACGCTACGGCGGTGTCAGCGAGGCGCAACTCAACGAATCGATCGTCATGCGGGTTGTGCCGATTCTGGAAGCCGCCGGTATCGTCGTTGATGTGCTCCCAGCCACCGTGCCACCGAGCTACTCCGCCGATGCGTTCCTCGCGATCCACGCCGACGGCAATGCCAGTTCACGGCCACGCGGGTGGAAACTCGCTACCCCGTGGCGGGCCTCACCGGCAAGTAAAGCGCTCTATGCCGCCGTCCACAGCACCTATGGCGGAGCAACCGGCTTGCCGGAAGATCTGAATGGCATAACCTCGAATATGCGCGGCTATTACGCCTTCAACTTCCGCCGCTACGAACACGCCGTCGCTCCCACTACTCCGGCGATCATTGTGGAAATGGGCTACATGACGAACGCCGCCGATCGCGCCGTGATGTTCGATCAGCCCGATCAGGTGGCCTGGGGTATTGCCGACGGCATTCTGCGCTACCTCGCCGCGCGCGATCGCAATGATGTCGCCGCACTCATCCCGCCCGATTTCCCAAATATGCTCGCCAATGCCGGCGCGTTGCTGCGCACCGGCCCCAGCGAAAATGCGCGCGTACGCGCCACGCTCGACGATGGTGCGCGGCTCTTTGTATTTGAACAGCGCGACGGCTATTACGAACTGTTCGTGCGCGGCAGCAGCGGCCGGCTGATCGGTTGGGTTCGCGAGGATCAAGTACGGGTAGCGCCGCCAGTGCCAAACGATCCGCCGCCCGAAGTTCCCGGCGACTCGAATCCGTAATTGCACGGTATACTGGGGCGGAAAGACCGATTTCTTAAGCCAAGGTTGCAAACGGCGTGATCGGTTCGGGGGCATTGCATTACCCGTTCGCGGACACCAACCCTGCCGCCCTGTACCTTGGCTCACCCCGCAACGTTGCGCTGCCGCAGCCTCTTCCACGAGGGTCTGCGGCATCGCTATGAAGAAGAGGAGCGCCGTCGTATGAGCACCCCACCCCCCAGCACCACTTCACCCAGCCTCACAGGGACAACCATTGTGCTGCCCGCCCTGAACGCCGATACAACTCCGCGTCTGCTGCCGATCGCCGCAGCTCTGGCTACGCACTGGAAGGGCAGTGTGTTAATTCTCGGCTTGATTGTGGTGGCCGATGATCGCCCACTGAGTGATGGCGCGCGCGAGGCGCCGCGCCTGCGTGCCGAACTCGACGCCCTCGCCCGTCGCGCCGCCGAAACCGCCAGCATTCGTACCGCAGTTAGCGTCACCCACGATCTGACCGCCGGCATCCGTACGGCGGTGAACGAGCACGCCGCTGGGGTGATTATGCTGGGCTGGCAGGCCGATCAAACCCCGTCGGAGCGCTTCTTCGGCCCGCCAATCGATGCTCTGCTGCGCAATCCCCCCGCCGACATCGTACTGGCCCGGCTCAAAGACGACGGCCCCTGGCCCAGTGTGCTCCTGCCGGTGCGCGGCGGCCCGCACACCCGCCTGGCCTACGATGTGGCCTGTGCGCTCGCCGATCAGCATAACAGCACGATCAGCCTGCTCTATGCCGCCAATCCGCGCCTCCACGACGAAGCCGCCGTGCGCGCCGGCCTGCAAGAATTACGCACAATGCCCCATGTGGCCAACTGGATCGAGCGCAGTGCGCCCCCCGAGCAAGCCATCCTTGAAGCCGCGCCGAACCACGCACTCCTGGTGCTTGGTGTGACCGGTCGTGCAACCGATCCCGAAGCGCCAATCGGCCCCCTCGCGGAACGGGTGCTGCGCAACGCCGACAGCACAGTGCTACTTGTGCGCCACCGTATGGCCCATGCCGAAGAACAGGCCCAGGAGATCTGGCAACAGGAGCGCGATCTCTCGGCTACCGTTGATCGCTGGTTCGGCGAAAATACCTTCACCAGCGCCGAGTTCGACGACCTCGAACGGCTTGTTGCGCTCAAACGCCAGCAAAACCTGACGATTAGCCTGGCGCTGCCGGCCCTCAACGAAGAGGAAACGATCGGCGACATTCTGCGCATGACCATCCAAAGCCTGGTTGAAGACATTCCATTGCTCGATGAAGTCGTGCTGATCGACAGTCGTTCCACCGATCGTACCCGCGAGATCGCGGCCGAACTAGGCGTGCCGGTGGTTATCCACCAGGATATTTTGCCGCAGTACGGCGCCTTTATCGGCAAAGGCGAAGCGCTGTGGAAGAGCCTCTATGTACTGCGCGGCGACCTGATCATCTGGTGCGATACCGACATTAAAAATTTCCACCCGCGTTTTATTTATGGCGTTGTCGGGCCATTGTTGCACAAGCAAGCGTTGATGTACTGTAAAGGTTTTTACCGCCGTCCGATCCAGTTTGGCGAACAGATTGCGGCAACCGGCGGCGGGCGCGTCACCGAACTGACTGCCCGCCCGCTGCTGAACCTGTTCTACCCCGAACTCTCGGGCATGATCCAGCCGCTCTCCGGGGAATACGCCGGCCGGCGCAGCGCACTGGAGCGGGTGCCCTTCTTCACCGGTTATGGCGTCGAGATTGGCATGTTGATCGACCTGCTGGAACAACAGGGGCTGGGCGCACTGGCGCAAGTTGACCTACACCAGCGCATCCATCGCAATCAGGAGCTTGAGCCGCTCTCACGCATGGCCTTCGCGATCACCCAGGTAGTAATGCAGCGCCTGGAGCAGCGCCAGCGCGTGCAACTGCTCGAACCGATCAACCAGAGCATGAAGCTGATCACCTACGCCGAGGATGGGGGCTTCCAGCTGAACCTGCGCGAGATCCGCGACCACGAGCGCCCGCCGATGGCGGCCATGCCTGAATACCGCCGGCTGCGCGGCATCTAGGCACGATGAGGGCCTAACTCGGCAGAAAATACTACGTAGCAGATCCACGCTACCCCGAATGTGTGTTATCATAGAGTTTTCGTGGGTCAGCCGATCAACGGGCTTTCCCAAGCCCGCTGGCTGTATAACAATTGCTGTCTTGGAGAGTAAGAGAAAACCATGGAGAAATTGGCGCTTGAAGTCGCCCCGCCGAAGGTACACCTGGTTGCAGCCGCCGAGAACTACGGCCGGTTTGCGATCGAGCCGTTTGAGCGCGGGCACGCCGCGTCGTTTGGGAATGCGCTACGGCGTGTGCTCGTGTCGTCGATCCCTGGTGCCGCCGTCACTCGCGTGAAGGTTGGTGGGGTTATCCACGAGTTCTCGACGATCCCTGGCGTCCTCGAAGACGGTACCCAACTGATGTTGAACGTCAAGGGCATCCGCCTGCGCTCATATTCCGAGCGCCCGGTGACGATGCACCTTGTGAAGCAAGGCCCCGGCCCGGTACGCGCCGGCGATATTGATGCGCCAAGTACGGTCGAGCTTGTTAACCCCAACCATTATATCTGCTCGATCGACAGCAGCGGCGCCGTGCTTGAGATCCAGTTCACCGTCGAACGCGGGCGTGGTCAGCAACTCGCCGATCAGGCCAGCGGGCTGAATATCGGTGAGATCGCCGTGGACGCCGTATTTACACCGGTTCCGCGGGTGAATTTTATCGTCGAAACCGTCCACGGCAGTGAACTTGACAGCTCATATGAGCGGCTGATCCTGGAGATCTGGACTGATGGCACCGTTAAACCCGGCGACGCGCTCAGCCACGCCGGCCAGATCCTCAGCGAACATTACCAGCGCATCATCGCCTTTGGCCAGCCGCAGCCGGTGGCCGAATTGCCCCAGCCTGAGCGCCAGCTTGTGCCTGCCGAAGTCTACGATCGCTCGATCGACGAACTCGGCCTCAGCACGCGTACGTACAATAGCCTGCGCCGTGCAGGCATTACGTCAATTGGGCGCCTGCTCGAACTCGACGAGCGCTCGCTGAACGCGGTGCGTAACCTTGGGCCAAAGGGCGTCGAGGAGATCTATGAGCGCCTGATCGCTCAGGGCTATCGGAACCCCGATCCGACAGCCGGGGTCGTCGCCGAGCTTATTTCACCCGATGAAGTTGAAACCGACTCCGAAGCGGGCGAGGCTGAGGCTATGCCCGCTGGCACTGAGGAAGCTGCGCCGGACGCGAACTAGTAGCCTGTCAATCCTAGATTGACGTGTGGGATGGGGTTTCAGGGGAGGGCTTCGCCTTCCCCTGGCCCCACCTCTATCTGTCAGAGTAGCTCTGACGAACTACTAGAACGCTGCGCCGAATGAAATGGTAGCGACGTTCCGAAGGTAGCGCTGTCCCGTTGGGACAGCGCTACCGCCCTGCCAGCGGCACGTACACTCGTTCCGCACCGCTGATCCGCACCGGGGTAAGTGGATCGCCGAGCAAGGCAAAGGTGCGTAGTGCGTCCTGGCAACATCCACCGTTGGTGAAGAGTTCCCGCAAGCTCGCTCCCGTAAGTTCCCCGAGATTGGCCCGGCCAGGCTGCGCCGCGCTTAAAGCGTTCAAGAAGCCGCGCTGTAACGCCTCATGGCCGTAGGCTACGCCCAGCCCCGTCGAGCCCCACACCGCCGCCGCGCCCCCGTCCGCATGCAACACAAGCCGCTCGTCCACCGTTGTGCCGCTAAATGCCGCCTGGTGAAAGCCACTGCTCAGGCAACTCATCGCCAGCACGATCGGCAACCGCTCGCTATTATTCAAACCGTCAGGATCATACAGGCCGAGCAAGTAGCCGTCGGCACGCGCAGGGTCGGTGGTGGCCCATTGCCAGTGGCTGCTGTGGCCGCTATAGATCACCAGGCCCGCACCGGCATTCAGTGCGTTGAGCGTGCGATTACGGGCGCGCGCCGCGTCGGGTTCACCGATGACCGGCGCAGCAGCCAGCGGCGTCGGGTTGAAGTAAACCCGCTCTACAGCCATACCGGGCGGCAGCAACGGCGCTGCGGCCTCAGCGAGCACGGCAAAATCACCGCCGCTATCCGGGTTGTCGGCCAGCAAGACAGCGCGTGAACGCCAGTCCAGCCCGCCCGCCGCCGTCTCATAACGGATCAGTTTGGTAACCAGCGCCGCCAGTTCCCCCGCCGATTTCACCGGCAACCGCCCGATTGCTAGGTCGGGTAGGGAGTCGTCGAGTGGATGATCGCCATCGAGCTGTGCGTAGCATGTCTCGCAGGCCGTCTCGCCGAGCCAGCGATCAACATCGGCCAGGTAGGGCGGAATGAGCGTGGGGCTGCCGCGACCCAAATAATCACGCGGATCGTAGGTGCCGTCGCCTACCAAGGTCACGCTCTGCGGCGGTGTAGGCCAGGTAGCGCGCGCCCAACGTAGGAAGTTGCGAATGGCTTCGGGCGCCATCTGGCCATGGCTCCAGCGGTCGTAGAGCGCCTGTGGATCAACGACGGCGACCGTATGGCCCTGCGCGCGCCGGTGGGCGATCAGCGGGGCGAGTGACGTGTGCAGTTCTGCCGGAGCGATATAGAGCGCTGCTGCCGGCTGGGGCAAGGGCGCAGGTTGAAACGCCTGCACAACCGGATTGAAGGTTGTGGCTGGGCCGGCCAGCAAGTAGCGCCGCGGCGTCGGGCCGTCCTCGAAGATTGATCCGCTGAGGCCCGTGAGCCGCACTGGCTGTTGCGGATCACTCACATCATAAAGCGGCTGATTGGCCGCTGCGCCGCCAAGTTGGTAACGCCAGGAACCGGACACCCCCGCAAAGAGTGCGCCACGCCCGCCGGTCTCCAAGCGCACCGGACGCTCCCAAGTGATGCTCTGCGGCAGCACACCCGAAACGGCGTTGCCCGGCGCAAGCGCCAGTTCAATTTGCGCAGCGCCGGGCAGGGTTACGGTATGTTCCCAATTTCCAATTCCCACCCAATGCGCTTGCACCGGCGCCCCCGCTGTGCGAACCTCCAGCGTGTGCGGCCCGGCGGTGTAGGCGGCGCCGCGCAGCACGAGGTTCGTTGCGCCGGTGGCGAGCGGAAGCGTAGCAGTGAGCGGAGCACTCAACATTGCGGGAAGTGTGCCGGGGCCGGTGCGCAGGTCGGCGGCGAAGAAATGATCACCGAGCGGCCCGGCTTGCGTCGAGTCGTAGATCTGCGGCGCACGCCAGGAACCGTACTCAATCGCGGTTGTGCGCAGCGGCGCCGCAGCCGGGGCCACGCTGCGCAGCGCTATCCGCAAGCCGGGCGTAGTTGCAATCCTGATCAGATAGCGGTCGGCGCTGTTCCAACGATCGCCGGGCGGCGGCGCGTAGAAGCGCAGTTCGCTCTGCGCAGTCAGGCGTCCATTTGCTACGCCGGTTAACTCTAACGGCAAGCCAACCCCAGCCCGGCTGAGCTGCAGCCGGCTCGGATCGAGCGTGTTCAGATCAAAACCGGCAGCCTGAAGCGCTGCGCCGCTGATCTGCTGCAAACCACTGCTGGTGACGAATACTACGGCTACAGGGCCTGTCGGCAGAGTTGCCGGCGCTGGCGGGAGATTGGCGGCGAGTAGGCCGGCGCCGAGCGGTGAGGCAGCCTGAGGATCGTACAGAATAGCATCGGGAAGCGTAACATGCAGGCGAGTCGCCATGCGTGGTAGGCCATCGTCGGCGGCGAAAAGCGGGCTGAAGGCGAACACCGAAATCGGCGCGCCCGCAATCCGGCCGGTACGGAGCAAGGTAAGCGGCGCACGCGGCAACGCACCAGGCGTAAGCTCAACATCACGTACACGCAGTTCTGTTGCGGGCGGCAGATTCGTTGTGCCAATTGGCAACGTTCCGGTGAAGGGCACGCTTTCCAACGCGGTTAGCTGTGGCGTTATTGCACCATAAACGGCGAGCACTCGCCCTGGTAGCTTCAGGCTGTCCAGTTCAAGGTCGTCGAGAATCACCTGCAAATCGGTAAGTGTCGTGCCGGCAGAAGCTTGCCAGCGCACTTCAACGCTGCGCTGCGTGGGCGTAATGTGGAGTGCAGGCGGGTGTGCCGGGGCCGCCTCAACACTGCTCATCGTGATCACGAGACCGAGCACCAGAGTGAGGAATGTGCGCATAAGCTCCAAAGACCTGTCGGGTAGCGCAATTCGCTCGATTGCGGCGGGATAGGGTAAACCACCTGAGCGAACTGCTTCAACTATCGTATATGAAACAAAAAGCCCGGTCAGTGGCGTGATGCCTTCATCACAGCGGTTTACACCGCGCCACCGAACCGGGCTGAATGTAGGCCTTCCGGCATCTACATCCTAACGCCTACTGCTGCTTCCGCCGGACACCCAGGCTCAAACCAATTAGGGTTAGGCCGAGCAGGAGGAGTACCGTCGGCGAAGTAGCGCTGAAAACGCCGGTGACAGGCAGCGCCGTGGGCGAGGCAACCGGTTGACCAGGGACAGCCGGTGGGTTAGGTTCGCCAGGAACGCCGGGTTGGCCGGGCACACCCGGTATTGTGGGTGGCGCGCTTTCATCGGTCGCCGGTGGCGCTTCCGCTGTGGCGCTCGGCGGCCCATCGCCGGCTACTGCCGACGGCAAGGGGATGATCTCGATCGGCCCAATTGTCCGCGTAGGAGTAGCCGTGCTGCGCGGACGATCATTTTCGGCTGCCGGCGGAGGCGGCACTACCTCAGTCGCGATTGCCGTCGGGGCAGTTGCCGTCGGCGAGGGCGACGGGCGCGGCGGGAGATCGGGCGTAGTCGTCGGCGCAATTGGGGTGGCCGTCGCCGGCATTCCGGTAGCCGTCGGCGGGATTGGCGTGAGCGTCGGCGGCTCGGCAGTCTGGGTGAGCGCTGCTAACGGCGCAGCCTGAACTGCGGGCGATCCACCGGGAAGGATAGCAGCCAGCACTAGGGCAGCGCCGAATAGAAATCCGCCAAAGCGGAACAAACGAGTGGCCATGAATGAAATCTCCTTAATTCGGATGTATAACAGGGCGTGACGCGGCGCTCTGCGTACTCAGGGCGCCGCCTGCTGCCTGCCGCTGCCTCTCCTGGCGGGCGGACACGTGGGTCCGCCCGTAGGAATTGCGCCGGTTAGCGGGTAATCAGCGGCACAAAGATCTGGAAGGCGCCTGTGTCTACCGTGCCCGCTGTAGTAGCCGGGCCGTACTCACGGGTTACGCCGCCCAATTCGCTTTCCTCCAGCCAATAGCTATAGGCTACACCCGGCTCGGCGCTTGTGTCGAGCCATTCATAACTCGCGCCGCCGTTGCGCCCGGCGCCCGGGATCAGCGTCGCGGTGATGCGCTCGGCGTCGGCACGGTTGCCGGTGGCGCTACGCAGCAGGTGGAAGCCCCAGGTATTCAGTTCCGTTGCAGTTGTCCAGCGCACCAGCACGCTCTTCACGCCAGTTCGATTAGCCGTGAAGCTCACCAGCGTTACGGCAGTGGGCGAGGGGCCGTAGCCGAAATTGACGTCGCTACGCTCTTCGCCAAGCCCAAGCGTGATCTGGGCAACCGAGTCGTTGCCGCCGTCTAGGTCGAAACTCGCCTGCCATTCGCGCGGAACCGTGTTGATGTCCACCGTAATCCGGTAACTGCCGGCGGGCAGGTTGGGCACAAGGTAGCGCCCGTCGTTATCTGTCGTGGCGGTGTAACTGATGTCGTCGGGGGTGCCGAAGACGCCATCAAAGCCGCCCCAGGTGACGGTTACGCCAACGCCGGGAATGCCGACTTCGCCTGCATCACGCACGCCATCAGCATCGGCATCGTTCCAGACGTACTGGCTGATCGAGCCGGTGCCGGTGACGGCGAAGTCCACATCCACTCGATCCGGCGTGCCGATGGTGAGACCGGCCACGCTGCGATTGTCGAGTGTGCCGTCCAGATCGAACGTCGGGCGCGTACCGGCAGGCAACCCGCTGCCCAGGGCAATGCTGTAGCTGCCAACGGGCAAGCCGGTAAAGCTATACCCGCCGTTCGCGCCGGTTGTCGTCGTCAGAGTAACGTCGTCGTCGGTGCCGGGCACGCCGTCGGCGCCGAACCAGGTAAGCGTGACGCTCACGCCGGGGATGCCCGGTTCGCCAACTTCCTGTACGCCATTCGCGTTTACATCGAACCAGACTGTATCACCCAGGCTGCCCGCACCGATGTAGCCGAAGTCTACGTCGCGTCGCGCCGCGCCGGCGGCCAGAGTGACACTGGTGTTGCCATCCAGTGTGCCGTCCAGTTCATAGGTCTGGCTGAGGCCGGCCGGCAGTGTGGCGACATCTACTTCAACCCGATAGTCGCCGGCGGGCAAGCCTGCAAAGAGGTAGAGCCCGTTCGCGCCGGTGGTAGTCAGATTCACCACGTCGTCGGCGGTGCCGAAGATACCGTCTGTGCCAGCAGCGATCAGGCGCACCGTAACACCAACCAGGCCAGGTTCGCCGGCGTCCTGCACGCCGTCGCTGTTCAGGTCGAGCCACAGCCGGTCACCGACGCTGGCATTGTTCGGGTTGATCCCGGCGGTGAAGCCGAAATCTACGTCGGCGCGCTGTTGGCCGGCGCCCAGGCTTACCGTCGCCACGCCGTCGAGCGTGCCATCGAGTTCGAAGGTCGGCGTCGGAGTGGCGCTCAGGCCCGCGCCCGACACGGCCACCTGATACGTGCCGGCCGGCAGACCACTAAAACGATAGCCGCCGCCCGCGTCGGTCGTGGTAGTCAGCGTAATGTCGTCGGCAGTGCCGAAGACGCCGTCCTGGCCCGCGCCGGTGAGCGTCACCGTCACGCCGAGAAGACCGAACTCGCCGGGATCTTGCACCCGGTCGGCGTCGGCGTCGAACCAGACGTAGTCGCCGATGCTGCCGCTGCCAACGTAGCCGAAGTCCACGTCAGTCCGGTTCGGCGCGCCTATCGTCAGGTCGGCGGTGGCGACATGTGGCGAAGCGAGGCCGTCAAGATCGTAGGTCTGAGTTACGCCCGCAGGCAGCGTGCCGATCTCAACTGTTACGGTGTAGCTGCCGAGCGGCAGCCCGCTGAACAGGTAGTTGCCGTTGGTGTCGGTGATCCGGCTGTAGGTCAGGCCGGCGGGGCCGCGCAACGTTACCGTTACGCCCGCCAGGCCGGGTTCGTCGGCATCCTGCACGCCGTCGCTGTTCAGGTCGAGCCAGACCCGGTCGCCCAGGCTGCCCGGCCCGGGCGTAACCGGCGTGGCGCGGAAGCCGAAGTCCACGTCGAGACGGGTCTGGCCCGCGCCGAGGATCACCTCGCTGCGATTGTCGAGGCCGCCGTCGAGGTCATAGGTTGGGTTGAGGCTGTTCAGCGGCGTGCCGCTCACTTCAACCCGATAGCGCCCCTGCGGCAAGCCGCAGAAAGTATAACTACCGTCGGCGGCGGTGATCACGGTGGCTGTCGTGTCGTCGGCGGTGCCGAAGACCCCGTCCGGCCCGGCCCCGGTGAGCGTCACGGTGATCCCGGCAATGCCGGTTTCACCTGCATCTTGGACACCATTGCCGTTGGTGTCGTTCCAGATGGTGTCGCCGAGGCAGCCCGCAACGCCGCCGCTACTGAGCGGGCGGAAGCCGAAGTCTACGTCGGTGCGGGTTTCGCCGGCGGTTAGGCCCACTTCAACCAGGCCGTTCAGTGTGCCGTCGAGTTCGTACGTGGCGCTGAGGTTTGCCAGGGCCGCGCAACTGCCGTCTACGATTACGCGGTAGAGGCCGGCGACGAGGCCGGTGAACTGATAGTTGCCGTTTGCGTCGGTAATAACGCTTGCCGTGGTGTCGTCGGCAGTACCAAAGCGGCCATCAGGCCCGGCGCCGATCAGGTTCACCGTGCAGACCAGGCCGGGTTCGCCGGCGTCCTGCATGCCATTGCCATTCGGATCCAGCCAGAGCCGGTCGCCGATACTGCCGGTGGCCGGCGGCGTCGGGTTGACGAAGCCGAAATCGACATCGCGGCGGTTCTCCAGCGCGCCAAGCGTGACCTCGGTAGCCGCATCGAGCGTGCTGTCGAGGTCGAAGGTCTGATTCTGTCCAGTCAGCGGCGCACCGCCGACGACGACGCGATATGAGCCTTCGGGCAGGTTCGCGAACAGGTAGAAGCCGTTGGCGTCGGTCGTTGTCGTGGCGGTAAAGTCGTCGGCAGTGCCGAAGAGGTCGTCGGCGCCGGCGCCAGTGAGTGTCACTGTCACACCGGCGATACCCGGCTCACCCGCATCTTGCACGCCATCGGCGTCGGTGTCGTACCAGACCCGGTCGCCCAAACTGCCGTCGCCGTCGTACCCAAAGTCGGCGTCGGTGATTGCTTCGCCGACACCCAGCGAGAGCTGGATCGTATTGGGCGTAGTGGTGCCGTCGCGGTCGAAGGTTGGCGTCACGCCGGTCGGGAGGCCGAGCGTGTTCACCGTCACCTGGAAGTCGCCTGTGGGCAAGTTGTCGAAGAGATAGCCGCCGTTGGCATCGGTGATGGTGGTGATGGTGATGTCGTCGGCGCTGCCGAGCAGGCCGTCGGGGCCGGCCCAGATGAGGGTCAGCGTAATATTGGGCAGGCCGGGTTCGCCGGCATCTTGCACGCCGTCGTTGTTGCGGTCGAACCAGACGTAGTCGCCGATGCTGCCCGTGCCGGCGTAGCCGAAGTCGGCGTCGAGGCGATCGGGCGCAACAACGGTGAGTTCGGCCAGCGTGACGTGCGGCGTGGCCGTGCCGTCCAGGTCGAAGGTGGGCGTGAAGCCGGCAGGCAGGTCGGCGGCGTCTACCGTGACACGGTAGTTGCCGAGCGGCAGGCCGCTGAAGAGGTAGCCGCCGTTCGCGTCGGTGGTGGTGGTGAAGGTGCGGTCATCGGCGCTGCCGAGCACGCCGTCGGGGCCGGCCCATTCCAGGGTTACGTCGATGTTGGCGAAACCGGGCTCGCCGATCTGGAAGACGCCGTCGGCATTCAGGTCGTACCAGACGAGGTCGCCGATGCTGCCGACGCCCTGGTAGCCGAAGTCGGCGTCGCGGTAGTTCTCGCCCACGCCGAGGTTGACGGTGAGCGGGTTGTTGGCGGTAGTCAGCGTCGTGCCGGCGGGCGTGGTGGTTTCGTCCACGGCGACGCGGTAGGCGCTGTCGGGCAGGCCGCTGAAGAGATAGCCGCCGTTGGCGTCGGTGGTGGTGGTAAAGGTGCGGTCGTCGGCGGTGCCGATCGCGCCGTCGGGGCCGGCCCAGGTGAGGTTCACCGTCACGCCGGACAGGCCGGGCTCAGCAGTGTCTTGCACGGTATCGCTGTTGCGGTCGAGCCAGACGAAGTCGCCAATGCTACCGCTACCGACGTAGCCGAAGTCCACGTCGGTACGATTCTGGCCGGCGGTGAGCGTAGCCGTGGCGGTATGGGCAGTGGCCGTACCGTCGAGGTCGAAGGTCTGGGTGAGCGTGCCGGGCAGGGTGGCGGTATCGATGGTAACGCGGAAGCTACCTTCAGGCAGGCCGGAGAAGAGGTAGCCGCCGTTGGCATCGGTGACGGCTGTACCGAGTACAGCATCGTCGGCGGTGCCTTCAATGCCGTCGAGGCCGAAGTAGCGCAGGGTGAGTGTCACGCCGGCGATGCCCGGCTCGGCGGCGTCTTGCACGCCGTCGCTGTTCAGATCGAGCCAGACGTAGTCGCCCAGGCTGGCGGTGCCGGCATAGCCGAAATCGACATCCAAGCGGTTGGGTTGGACCGCGCTAAGGGTGGCCACAGCGACATGAGCCGTGGCTGTACCATCGAGGTCGTAGCTGGGGACGACGCCGGCGGGGAGATCGGTAGCATCAACCGTTACCCGATAGGTGCCGTAGGGCAGATCGGCGACGAGATACCCGCCATTCGCGTCGGTAGTGGTTGGGTAGATTACATCATCGGCATCGCCAAACGTACCGTTCGGGCCGGCCCAGCGCACGGTAACATCGACGCCGAGAATGCCCGGTTCAGCGGGATCTTGCACGCCGTCGTTATTGAAGTCGAGCCAGACGAAGTCGCCCAGGCTACCGAGGCCGGTATAGCCGAAGTCAACATCGGTACGGTCGGGCTGCACGGCGCTCAGCGTCGCTTCGGCGACATGCGGCGTGGCGAGGCCGTCCAGATCGTAGGTGGCGCTGAGGCCGGCGGGCAGCGTGGTGTCGTCCACGGTGACGCGGTAGTTCCCGTAGGGCAAGTTTTCGGCCAGATACCCGCCGTTCGCGTCAGTGCTGGTCGTAATTACAACATCGTCGGCATCGCCGAAGGCGCCGTTCGGCCCGGCCCAGCGCACGCTGAGATCGACGTTGGGCAGGCCGGGCTCGCCCGCGTCCTGGGTACCGTCGGCATTGATGTCGTACCAGACCCGGTCGCCCAGGCTGCCCACACCGGTGTAGCCGAAGTCCACATCGGTGCGGTTGGCAGCGAGCGTAAGCTCAGCAACATGAGCCGTAGCCGTGCCATCGAGGTCGAAACTGGGTGTGACGCCGGCGGGCAAGTCGGCGCTGTCCACCGTCACCCGGTAGCTCCCACCGGGCAGGTTGGCCACGCCGTAGATCCCGTTTGCGCCGGTTGTGGTAGTGAAAGTCAGGTTATCGGCGCTGGTGGCGAAGTCGCCGTCGGGACCGGCCCAGAGCACGGTGATGTCGATGCCCACGAGGCCGGGCTCGCCGGCGTCCTGCACGCTGTCGGCGTTGAGGTCGAGCCAGACCCGGTCGCCCAGGCTGAGTATGCCGTTGTAGCCGAAATCGACATCGGTGCGATTCTGGGCAGCGGCGAGCGGTGCAGCAGCAAGATTAGCGGTGCCGAGGCCGTCGAGATCATACGTTTGGGCCAGGCTGGCGGGTAACGTAGCACTATCGACGCGCACGCTGTAGGCGCCGGCGGGCAAGCCGCTGAAGGTATAGATGCCGTTCGCACCGGTGGTGGTCGTGCCGATTACGGCATTTCCGCTATCAAGCAGTTCGATGGTCACCCCAGAGAGACCAGGCTCACCGGCATCCTGCGTGCCGTCGCCGTCCAGGTCGAGCCAGATCCGGTCGCCGAGCGAGCCAAGTTGGAAGGGCGTATTCCCGCTGGCAGTGTAGTCGTTGACGCCGCCCGTGCCGGTGCGTTCGCCAGTGTTCGTGCCGGGCGCGCCGGGCGTAGCGCTGCTCGTGCCGTTCGTACCGGGCAGGCTGGTGTAGGTTACAGTGGCGGTATTGGTCTGATTCAGCGTTGCGGGCAGGGCTGTCAGTTCGGCGGTAATGCGCAGCACAACGGTAGCGCCGGCGTTAAGCTGGTTGAGCGCAGCATCGACACTGTTACCGACGCTGTTGTTCGTGAGCGTGACGCCGCCGGGGTTGGTCTGGATCGCTACATTGGTGAGCGCCTGACCAGCCGGCAGCGCGTCGGCCACGCGCAGGTCGAAGGCAGTGGCATTGCCGGTATTATTGATGGTCAGATCTTAGGTGAAGGCCGAACCGATCGCGAGGGGCGGCGTACCGTAACTCACTGTCTTGCCCAAGCCCAGGTTCGGCTCAACGACGGTAGTTGTGATATTGCCCGAGATCGCGCCGCTGTTAGCGCCGTTGATGCGCGTCTGGAAGCTGTTGACGTGGGTAGCGCCGGTGTTGTTGCTGCCGGCGGCGCTATTGTCCACGACAGCGTCGAACTCGACCACGACGAACTCGGCATCGGCGTCACTATCGGCATTCACCAGGTTGCCGAGGCTGAACGTCACATCGGTGCCGCTGGCGAAGGGGCCGCCGCTGACGGCGCCGACAGGAACGACGAACGTAGGCGTAGCAGGCGTAGCGCCGGTGATGTTGAGGCCCGGGCCGCTAAGCGTGCTGGAGCTCATTCCAGGGCCGTTAGCGACAAAGGCTGCGCGCGCCGTACCCTCCAGATAGGTTAGGCCGGGGGGCAAGAAATCGAGAAGCTGGAAGTTGGTGGCGCTGCCCTCCGGTAAGCTCACGGCCAGACGGTAGCGCAGCAGTTCGCCGACGGCGACGTCATTGCCGCTCGTGTGGGTTTCGGAGGTGCTGACCAGACTCTTGGTTGCGGTGACATTGTTCACCGTAACGCTGGCCGGATCGCTATCAGCGTGATCGTTCTGGGTCGGCGTGCCGGTGCCGGTGCGCTCGCCGGTATCGCTGCCAGGCGTGCCGGGAGTTGCGCTGCTCGTACCGTTCGTACCAGGCAGGCTGGTGTAGGTCAGGTTGGCCGTGTTGGTAACGGCCTGCCCCGGTGCGACGGCGGCGGTCAGCACGGCGTTATAGGTCATTGTCACCGTGCCGCCGGGCGGGATCGCGCCAACAGTAACGTCAACGGTATTACCCGCCGAGTTATTGGTTGTGCCGGTTGCGCCGCCGCCGAGGGTAACGGCCACACTGGCCGGGTTGAGCGTCAAGCCGGCAGGAAGTGTGTCGAGCAGACGTACATCGTAGGCAGTGGATCGAGTGGCGCCAGTAGCGTTGGCGTAGGTCACCGTAAAGGTAAGGGCATCGCCGGCGTCGCCGGTGGCGGGCGTCACCGTTTTATCCACATTGGTGATCGACGGCTCGACAATGCGCACTGTGACATTGGGCGAAGCAGTGCCGGACTGCGCGCCGTTGATCCGCACAGTGAAGGTGTTGGCGCGGGTATCGCCGGCGTCATTGCTGCCGACTACACTATTGTCAACCAGTGCATTGAACTCGATGACAACGAACTCTTCGTCTAGGTCGGTATCGTTGTTGTCTAGGCCGCCCAGGCTAAAGGTAACATCGGTGCCGCTGCTGAAGGGCCCGCCGCTAATGGTCGCCGCAGGCAACGGGCAGGTGATGCTGCCCGACGGCAGGCCGATCAGATCGGCGGCGGCGCCCGTGACATTCAGGTTGGTGCAGCCGGGTAGACCGGTGTTGAGTGTACTGGAGGTAATGCCGGCCCCATTGGCGACAAAAGCCACCCGGACGGTACCGTCGTTGAGGAAGATCAGGCCGTTCGGCAGTGCATCAACAAGCTGGAAGTTGGGCGCAGTGCTCTCGGCCAGGCGCACAGCGAGGCGGTAGCGTACGATCTCGCCGATGGCGACATCCGTACCGGTAGTATGCGCTTCCGACGTGGTCACAAGCGATTTCACCGGTGTGGGCGAGAAGACGGTCAGCGTCGCCGGATCGGTAACGCGATGGTCGTTCTGGGCCGGCGTTTGAGCGCCAGTGCGCTCGCCGGTATCGCTGCCGGACACGCCAGGCGTGTCTGAACCCGTAACATTGCCTAGCGTGCCATTCGTACCGGGCAGGCTGGTGAAGGTTGCAATGGCGGTATTCGTGATCGTCTGGCCGGCCGTGACGCCGGTGTTGACGGTAACGGTGTAATCGACCTGGAGCGTAGCGCCGACGGTCAGCACCTGCACCGTTGCGCCGACGGTAGTAGCGGTGCTCGTGTTGTTTACCCCGAGCAACGTCCCGGTCGAGCCGGCCAACGAGACACTGCCGACATTAAGGGTTAGTTGGCTGGGGATCGGGTCGCTGAGCACAAGATTGTGCACATCGATCGCGCCGCTGTTGGTGACGGTCATCCGATACGTAATTGTATCGCCGGCATCGCCGAGGCTGTCGGCAGGCGTGACGATCGTCTTGTTTACCGTGATTTGCGGCTCAACAATCGTGATGATGACCGGAGCGGAGGTACTGATGTCCGTGCCACCGACGAGAGCCGTGATAGTGTTGGCGCGCATGTCGCCGTTGTCGTTGCTGCCGCTGGTTGTATTGTCCACCAGGGCGTTGAACTCGATCACGACATACTCGAAGTCGCTGTCGTTATCGGCGTTGGTGAGCGTGCCGAGGTTGAAGGTAACGTCGGTTCCGGTGCCGAAGGGGCCGCCAGTGATCGAACCGCCGGGGACGGCGAACGTTGGCGTGGCGGGGGCGTTGCCGGTAATGTTCAGGCCGGCGCCGCTGAGCGTGCTGGAGCTCAGGCCGGTGTCGGAGACGAAGGCCACGCGGGCGGTTCCATCGTTGAGGAAAGTGAGGCCGTTGGGCAAATTATCGCGCACGGCAAAGTTCGGCGTGACGCCCTCGGGGAACTGCGCCACCAGGCGGTAACGTGCGATCTCGCCGATAGCGAGGTTGCTGTCGGTTGTGTGGGCCTCAGAGGTTGCGACGAGCAACTTAGTGAGTGGCGCCAGAATAGAGACCGAGGCGTCGTCGGTGGGCTGCGACGCCGGATCGGGCACGTGGTTCGGCCCACCCTCGTTGCCGGCGTAGTTCGTAACCGTGGCCGTGTTGGTCAGCACCGAACCGGCAGGCGCATTGGTATCTACCTGCAAGTCGTAGGTGATGATGACGATATTGCGCCCGTTAGCGGGATCATAGACCTGGCAAGCGCCCTCACCGGCGGGATCGTCGAGTTCGATACCGGTGGTGAAGAGATCGGCGGGGTTGCCGGTAAAGGTGATCGGGTTGCCGGCGCCATCGGTGACCCGCAGATTCAGGCCGGCGCCGGCGGGCGGAACGACGAACCCGGTCGGCAGCGTATCGGTGATCGCAATATCGAAAGCGCCCTTACGGCTTGTGCCGCGGTTCTCGATCATCAGCGCAAAGCTAACCAGATCGCCGGCATCGACACCTTGCATGTCGGCATTGATCGGCGTCGTTTCCAGATCATCAGACGAGATCGTACCGGTGAAGCGATTGCCCACCGTACCGGGGGCCGTAAACGCCACTGGGCCGGCCGTGGCTGGGTTACCATTGGAGTCGATCAGAGCGCCTGTAGGTGCGTTACTGCCGATCACACCTTTGCTGAGGCGCAAGATCGGTTGGGTCAGCGTAATCTGCACGATCGCATCGGCGACAGTCTCAACCTCACCGGTGGAGCTCTCGGCCTGACGAACCTGATTGGTCAGAAAGAGCCGATCAGCGAACGGGGCGTCGGAGACAGTCACCGTGAAGAGCAGATCGACCTTGCTGGGAACGTTATTCGGGTTATCGTAGTTGCCATAGCTAAAGGTGACGGTATTGTTGTCGGCCTGGGTAGTGAGCGTCGGATCGGGCGTGCCGGTCAGTATGCTGAAAGTATCGGTGGGCCCATACTTGGCGGTTCCCGCCGGGGGCGCAGCGGCGCTCGGCACTGCCGTGTTAAAGGCCGTCATCTCGGCCGCGCTAAAGACGGGCAAGGGCAAGTAGTCGATCAGCGTCAGCAATTCCACGTCGCTGGACGGGAGCGTGTATTCCAAACGGTAGGTGATCGTGTCGCCGGGGGCGACTTCGATCGGCGACGCGAAGGTGGTGCTGCCGTTGACGGCATAGACCGACTTCTGCAGGTCGCCGCGGGCGATCTCGATTGCAGCATTACTATTGTCGGCCTCGGTCTGGCCGGTAGGCGTCAGACCGACATTATTCAGGACAGCGCCGGTAACCGTAACGGCGTTGCTAAGCGTATCACCCTGATCGACGCTTGCATCGCCGGAGAGATAGTCGTCGCTAAATTCATCCTGGATCTGGGTACGAAAGACGATTATTGCCGTTGTTGGGCCATCGCCGGAGGCGTTAACAATGTCGCAGGGCGCAATTAAACCCGCGCCGGCCGGATCAACACAACCGCCGACCATATCGCCGTTCTGGCCGCGGGTAATCAACTCACTGGACAGCCGGAAGGTGACCGTGGTGCTGCCGTCGGTTGCCGGTGTAGCCGGATTATTGTCGGCATTCAGGGCAACGCTGTAATTGACGCCGTTGAAGGCGGCAACAGGCAACGTGAAGCTATGGCCGTTCACCTCAAGCGTAGGCGTGAAGCCGGCGTCAAACCGCTGCCCGTCAGAGAACGTATCAACAACAACAATATCTTCGAAGGCAAAGAAGTCGGAGATCTGGATCGCCAACCGATATTCAAGCACATCTTCGGGCGTATTGTTGCTATCGGTGAGGTTAGCAACGCCCTTCTGGATGGCAATCGACTTATCGGTGAGGGTATGCTCGGGGCCAACTGCATCCACAGTGACCGTAACAATTGGATCACGAGGATCGAGTGGGTCCCAACTTGCGCTGGCATCAGCATTATTGAGCGAAGTGGCATCGTTGCCGCTCAGGGGATCGATAATTGTGGTGCCAAGCGCATCCAGACGCGGCACGAAGAATGTGAAGAGCATTGTCGCATCGTCTGCGCCGGCGGTGCCGGTGACGCTCGCAAAGCGGCGGGTGAGCGTGCCGCCGGGCACGGTGGTGCTGGGCGTGGCAACAGCCGTTGTGGCTACCGGCGCGCCATTCACTGTTGTTGAATCGACCTGCACAAATTGCAGAGAATTGGGCAGAATATCTGTAAGGTCAAGATTCGTAACCGTCTGACCAGCGGCTACATCGACGGAGATCGCATACTGACGCGGAAAATTAGGGCCGGTAGCAGTTTCGTCTTCGGGGCCGAGATAGGTTTTCGTCAGTGTGTAGAGAATAGGTGTAACGGCGGCTGTGGCATTCCAGGTGGAACTTGTAGGGCTGGCAGGGTTGATGACCGATGGATCGCAGCACGGGTTATCGAGCGCATCAAAGCCAAACTGGAAACCGGCGCGAGCGCGCATGGTGAGCGGCAGATTAAGGTCAGCCAGATCGCTCAGCGTGGCGTTAATGGTAACTTCGGCGGTGGGCTGGTTAGGGGTAAACGAGCCGAAAGGCAGCCGAATGACCACCAGCGTATCATCGGGCGTACCGCAAACCGTGAGCGGTAGGTTATTCGTATCCTCTGCATAAGGATGATCAACGCAACCATCGGCGTCGAAGGTGATCTGCTGAAGGATTACCGGGGAACCAAGGTAGGTCGCGCTATTAAAGATAATTCCATCGTCGCCATCGACACCGGTACGCGGGATGACGAGGTCGATGAACGGCCCAAAGCCGGTTGTATCGCCGGTGTTGTCAAAACTCACCGTGAAATCAAAGCTCTCGCCAATGAACACCTCGGCGGGCGCGCTGATGCCGGCAGTAGGGACGCCGACAGCACGGGCGGGCTGAGCGCCGGCGAATAATGTAGCGAAGAGCAGGGCGAACAAAGCGGCCAGACCAAATCGACGTGACGATGAAGTGTACATGATGCCTTCCAAAGTGAGTGAGACGAGTTACGACGCACATGGTCGCATCGGGCGATGAGCACGCCCGGTGGATGAGTGTGTTGGTTGGCCATTAAGCGGTACTCAGAACCGTACGATAGTCCTGAGTAACATATGCACAAGTATGACAGGTGATAGTAACAGGGAGTAACCAAGGGCGGCGGAAGGCGGGCGGGCGGAACGGGCGGGGCGGCGGGCGCCCCCCACGGGCGCCCGGACCGGGGCGGCGCGGCGGAACCGGCGGCCACCAAGGGTCGCCCCACACCCGACCCGGCGGC
>JBBRUG010000018.1:0-32362 GCA_038247995.1 Chloroflexales bacterium
CCTGGGCCGCAGCCTGGAACTTCATTTGCGCGACGGCGAGACGTACGAGCTTGCGATCGACAGTTGCAGTGCCAACCAGAACCGGCAGATCGACCTGATCCTGCCAAATGGCGACGCAATCAGCCTGACGGATGCAGATGATGACGGACGCTACAGCGGCATGCTCGTCTTCGACGAGAGTGGTTCGATCGACGCTCTGCGGACGGCGCAGAGCACACCGTCTGAGTTCCAACTGGCCGTGCGCGATGGTGGCGTGGAGCAGCGCTTTGCCATGGCGGTCCAATCACTGGGCGCGGGCGAGGTGCGTGATCAGCGTAACGGGCAACCCTTGGCCGATGTCAGCGTTACGGCGCTGGCGCCGGGCCTGGGCGGCGCAGCGCTACCGGCAGCGGCAGCCGGTGGCCCGAACCCGCAGACCACCGACGCCGACGGGCGCTACGCCTTTACAACGCTGGGCGGTACGTTACGCCTGCTGGCGACGCGCACGGGGTATCAGCCGTACCGCTCGTGGGATCTTGCGACGCCTAACGGCCTTCTCGCCGCTGCGATCACGCTCACGCCGACGACTGCCGAAGCGCCGGATCACACCGTTTACATCACTGCCAACGGCTTTGTTCCGGCGGTGCTGACGGCGGCGCCGGGCAGCGTGATCGAGTGGGTCAACCTCGACTCAACCGAGCGCGGCGTACGCGGTGCTGCCGGCGACAGCGGGGCGTTGGCGCCGGGCGCAAGTTATCGGCTGCGGCTGGCGAGTACGGGCGGCAGTTTCACCTTCAGCGACCCGTCTAACGTGGGCAGCACAGCGACGATTGTTACTGAAGGTACGGCGGCGGAGTTCCGCCTCTTCTTGCCGCTGATTGGGCGCTGATGTGGTAGGATAGTGCAGTAAAGACGCAGCACGCTGCGTCTTTACTGCACAGAAAGCCAACCTACCAAATTATGGAACTTACACCCTTCCTTGTTCATGAAATTGTCGTTCGGGCGCTGGCGGAAGACATCGGCACGGGCGATCTGGCGGGCCTGGCCATCCCCCCTGACGCCACAGCGGAGGCGCGCTTTGTGCCGCGCCGCGAAGGTACAACCGCCGGGTTGGCGGTGGCGGGCGCCGTGTTTGCCGCCGTTGATCCGGCACTCAGTTTTACGGCGCAGATTGCCGATGGTACGCAGTTTACGGCAGGCCAGACAATCGCTACCGTGCGCGGGCCGGCGCGCAGCCTGCTGATGGGCGAGCGGGTCGCGCTGAACCTGCTTCAGCGCCTCTGCGGCATTGCAACCTTAACGGCAAGCTATGTAGAGGCCGTGGCCGGCACCAATGCGCGCATCCTCGACACGCGCAAAACCACGCCGGGGCTACGCGCCCTGGAGAAATACGCTGTGCGGATGGGCGGCGGGGTCAATCATCGGTTTGGCCTGTACGACGGGGTGATGCTAAAAGACAACCACCTGGCGATCCTCGCCGCGAACGGCGTGGATCTGGGCGCTGCCGTAGCCCGCGCGCGGGCCGCCGTCGGGCCGATGGTGCGGGTCGAGGTGGAGGTGGAGACGGTGGAACAGGCCGGCATTGCAGCGGCAGTCGGCGCCGACTTGATTATGCTCGACAATATGCCGCCGGAGGAGTTGCGTGCGGCGGTGGCGCTGATCGCCGGGCGGGCGCGCAGCGAGGCGAGCGGCGGGATCACCCTGGCGACAATCCGCGCCGTAGCCGCGAGCGGCGTCGATTTTATTTCCGTCGGCGCACTGACCCACTCGGCGGCGGCGCTGGACATCGGGTTGGATATGTAGCAGGACGCCGGACGCCGGACACCGGACGCCGGACGCCGGGGCGATGGGTGATGGACGCCGGGCGATGGGCGATGGGCCGAAGCATTCGCCACGACTGGATAGATTTTTTGGTGCGATCACGTCTATAGCGAATGCTTCGGCCTTACGATCCGACGTCATAGCGGTGATGGTCGGCGGTCCGTCAGCCCCGTCGTGCGCCACAGCGGTTGCGGGCGCATATAGGTAAGTGTGCGCCAGAGCCATTCGGCGGGGCCGTAGCGGAAACGGCGCATCCAGACGTGGCTCAGCGGGATCTGGAGGCCGAAGATGATGAACGTGAGCAGCAAGCCCTGTGCGGCGCCCATACTTCCCGACAACCCCAATCCGTACCCATAGAAAATGAACGTCGCGATGATCGATTGGAGCAGGTAGTTGCTCAGGGCCATCTGCCCAACCGGCGCAAGCAGCGCAATCAGGCGTTGGCCGAAAGCAACCTGGCTGAGTAGCGCAAACGCGCCGACATACGCCAGGCTCTGTGCCGGGCCGCCGATATGCAGCGCGCCTGCGCCGCCGATGAGTTGAGTTAGCCCGCTCAGCGTTACGGCATTCGCGCCAATCAGGCTTGCATAGATCAGATTGGCCGGCACGCCAACCAGCAACCCGAAGATCAGCAGCCGGCGGAAGAGCGGCAGATGCTGATCGACACGCTGAAACACCTCGCGCCGCCCCAGATACGCCCCGATCAAAAACATCATCAGCACACTTGGCGCCGTGAATAGCATAGATGGCCAGATCAGCGTTGCCAATTCGTTCCAGCGCTGTGCTGTGATCGCCAGAAAATTGCCGTCGCGATAGACCACCTGCGCCTGCGCGAGATCAATCTCGAAGGTTGCCATACTGCTGGTCAACTCGCGATCAAACTCTGTGGAAAGCTCCGGCTGGGTTTGCACAAACGCCAGGCCGGCGTAGCCCAAACCATAGAAAGGTAGCGGCAGCAGAAACAGCGCAAGCGCCCAGATCAGGAGCGTGCGGGGGCGCTTGACCCAACTGAAGAGCAGCAATACCGCACCCATCAGCGCATACGTAACCAGAATATCGCCGGTCCAGATAAACACCGCATGGACTATTCCAAAGCCCAGCAGCACCAGCAGGCGACGCAGGTAAAACGGCACAAACGCATCGCCGCGTTCGCGGGCGCGGGTAAGCATAATGCTGAAGCCAAGCCCGAACAGCAGCGAAAAGAGGGTATAGAACTTGCTGGTAGCAAAGAAGCTTACCAACCAGGTGGCCGCCTGATCGAGCGGCGCTTGATCGGTGGCAAGGCCCATGAACGAAGCCTGAATCGGTTCGCGGAAGAGCGCCATATTCACCGCGAGAATACCCAGCAAGGCAAAGCCGCGTAATGCATCGATCAGTTGAATTCGCGCCTTGCTCTGGGTTGGCTCCAGAGGAGTGGATGGATGTTCCATAAAGCTCCTTGTCGGTAGTGCGCAGATGCTGAAGCGCACAATAGAGAATGGTGTAGCATCAGGGTTTACTGAGTTGCATACATACTTCCTTGGGCGCGGGCGCTGACGCGCCGCGCATTTCCGATCTGGCGGCTGGGCGCTAAAGCGCCTTGGCTGAACCGAGTGTACGCGCAGCGCCATTCAGGGTGCATGATGTATGCCAGCAGTATACGTTTCAACTGCGCCGTCCGTTTTACGGAGTTATGCCAAAAGTGTTGCATGCTCCGGCAGGGCTGTTGCAACGTCTGCGATCTGCGCCATCCTCACCTCACCCCCCAACCCGCGCTCCGTCACGTGGAGCGGGTGGGCCGGACAGCATTGCAATGCGCTATCTCCCCGCTCCCGTTCAGGGAGCGGGGCAGGGGTGAGGGCGTTTGGGTGCCTGCCGCTGACGTTGCATCAGCCCTGCATGCGTCGGTGCCGCGTTTGACTCACCTTGCTGCCGTGGGGTACAATCGTTGCAGACGCTGCGCCTGCATAAGATAGCTTTTTTGATGCTTAGGAGTACCTGAGCAATTGTTTTGGCGTGGCGTAATGAGCTACGACTGTATCGCGTACGAAAGGGGAAATGATGCCAGCTCAGGCCAAACCGGCCCCGACAGGCCACTACCGTGTCGACGCGACGGAACGTAATGGGCACGAACTCGCTGTATTCGGCGAGGGCCGTCGCCGGGTGATTATTGAGGGTGTTACGCCGCAGATCGATGGCGGGCGCTACCCGGTCAAGCGCGTTGTCGGCGATACGGTAATTGTGGAGTGCGACGCCTTCGCCGACGGTCACGATGTGCTGGTTGCTGCTGTGCGCTATCGTGCGCCGGGTGCGGCGTGGCAAGAAGCGCCGCTGGAGCCGTTGGTGAATGATCGTTGGCGCGGCGTGTTTACCGTCGATACGCTAGGGCGCTATGAGTACACGGTGTTGGCCTGGATCGACCGCTTCGCGACCTGGGAGCATCAGTTGCACAAGCGCGTCGAGGCCGGCCAGGATGTCGCCGTGGATTTGCAGATCGGTGCGGCCCTGGTAGCTGAGGCGGCTGAGGCGGCGAGTGGCGACGGAGCGGCCACACTAAAGCGTTACGCCGCATCCGTCGGCGCCGGCGATGTGCAGGCGGCCTACAACGCTGAACTGGCCGATCTGATGGCCGCGCACCTGCCGCGCCGGTATGCTGCGACATACGAGCGTACCCTGGCGATCACGGTTGATCGCGAGCGGGCGCGCTTCTCGGCCTGGTACGAACTCTTCCCGCGCTCAACCGCCCCCGAGCATGGCCGCCACGGTACCTTCCAGGATGTGATCCGGCGCTTGCCCTATGTGGCCGAGCTCGGCTTCGACATCCTCTACTTGCCGCCGATCCACCCGATCGGGCGCGCCCACCGCAAGGGCAAGAATAACAGCGTTAGCGCGCAACCTGGCGAGCCGGGTAGTCCCTGGGCGATCGGCGCCGAAGAGGGCGGCCATATGAGCGTTCACCCTGAACTGGGCACGCTCGAAGATTTCCGCACCCTGGTAGGCGCCGCCCGTGATCACGGCCTCGAAATTGCGCTCGATATCGCTTTCCAGTGCGCTCCCGACCACCCGTATGTCAAGGAGCACCCGGAGTGGTTCCGCGCTCGCCCCGACGGTACGATCCAGTACGCTGAGAACCCGCCCAAGAAATACCAGGATATCTACCCCTTCGATTTTGAGACCAGCGATTGGGAAGGGCTCTGGCTCGAATTGAAGCGGATCTTCGATTTCTGGATCGCGCAGGGCGTGTATGTGTTCCGCGTCGATAATCCGCACACGAAGAGTTTCCGCTTCTGGGAGTGGTGCATCAGCGCGATCAAGGCTGAGCATCCTGAAGTGCTGTTCCTCTCCGAAGCCTTTACCCGCCCGAAGATGATGTATAGCCTGGCCAAGCGCGGCTTCACCCAGAGTTATACCTACTTCACCTGGCGTACCACCAAGTGGGATCTCACGACCTATCTCACCGAGCTAACTCAGACTGAAGCGCGTGAGTTCTTCGGGCCGAATTTCTGGCCCAACACGCCCGACATTCTCACCCCGCAATTTTACCCTGGCCACCGGGCCACATTCCTCATCCGCGCTGCACTGGCCGCGACGCTCACGGCTAACTGGGGCATGTACGGCCCAGTGTACGAGCTCATGGAGCATGTGCCGGCGCCTGGGCGTGAGGAGAACCTCGACAATGAGAAGTACGAGATCCGCCACTGGGATCTGAACCAACCCAACAGCTTGCGGAGCTTTATTGCCGCGTTGAACCGCATCCGCCGCGAGAACCCGGCGCTCCAGCGCAACGACAGCCTGCGCTTCCATCGCGTTGACAGCAATTTTGCCGAGAGCGATCAACTGATCGCTTACAGCAAAACCAGCCCCGACGGCAGCAATGTGGTGCTGGTGGTGATCAACCTCGACCCGCTGCGCACCCAATCCGGTTGGGTTGAGGCGCCCCTCGACGATTGGGGCGGCGGCAGTGTCCAGGTTCACGATCAAATCAGCGATGCGCGTTATGTCTGGAACAATGCCTTCAACTATGTGGAACTCAATCCACTCCAGATGCCTGTCCACATCTTCACCCTGCGGCGCCGCGTGCGCGACAACCGGGGCTTTGAGTATTACGCCTAACATGACTGGTCAGGTTGCGCTTGCGCAACCTGACCAGTCAAATGCTTGAAGGGGAACCCGCGTGTTCCCCCGTCTTTGGAGTATGAATGTCTACGAGTAAACGTACACCGCAGGTTTTTGCCGACGATCCCTATTGGTACAAAGACGCCGTGATCTATGAAGTGCATATCCGGGCCTTTGCGGATAGCGACGGCGATGGGATCGGCGATTTTAGAGGCTTAACAAGTCGACTCGATTATCTGCAAGAACTTGGCATTACCGCGATCTGGTTGTTGCCGTTTTACCCCTCGCCGCTTAAAGACGACGGCTATGATATTGCTGATTACAATGATGTAAACCCTTCCTATGGCACGCTCCAAGACGTGCGCATGTTCATCCGCGAGGCGCATCGGCGCGGTTTGCGCGTAATCACTGAGCTTGTTTGCAACCATACGTCGGATCAGCACCCCTGGTTCCAGCGCGCCCGCAGTGCCCGGCCCGGCTCGGCGGCCCGCGAATTTTACGTCTGGAGTGATACGCCCGAAAAATATAAAGATGCGCGGATCATTTTCAAAGACTTTGAGACGAGTAACTGGACGTGGGACCCGCTGGCCGGGGCCTACTTCTGGCATCGCTTCTATAGCCATCAACCCGACCTGAACTTCGAGAATCCCGCCGTGCATAAGGCGATCTTCAAGGCGATGGAGTTCTGGCTCGATATGGGCGTCGATGGCATGCGCCTCGATGCGATCCCCTACCTCTACGAAGAAGAGGGCACCAACTGCGAGAATCTGCCGCGCACCCACGTCTTCCTCAAGACGCTGCGCCGGCATATGGACGCCAAATATGAGGGGCGCATGTTCCTCGCCGAGGCCAACCAGTGGCCCGAGGACCTGATTGCCTATTTCGGGGACGGCGACGAGTGTCACATGGCCTTTCACTTCTCGGTGATGCCGCGCATGTATATGGCGCTGCACCAGGAAGATCGCTACCCGATCATCGATATTATGCGTCAGACGCCCACCATTCCCGACAATACGCAATGGGCGATCTTCCTGCGCAACCACGATGAACTGACCCTGGAGATGGTGACCGACGAAGAGCGCGACTATATGTACCGCACCTATGCCAAAGATCCGCAGGCGCGGATCAACCTCGGCATCAGGCGCCGGCTTGCGCCGCTGCTCGACAACCATCGTCGCAAAATTGAACTGATGAACGGCCTGCTCTTTTCGCTGCCCGGCACGCCGGTGCTCTACTACGGCGACGAGATCGGCATGGGCGACAACATCTACCTTGGCGACCGCAATGGCGTGCGGACGCCGATGCAGTGGACGGGCGACCGCAATGCGGGCTTCTCGCGGGCCAACCCGCAGCGGCTTTACCTGCCGGTGATCACCGACCCGGAATACCATTATGAGATGGTCAATGTCGAGAACCAGAGCGCCAATCAGCATTCGCTGCTGCTCTGGATGCGCCGGCTGATCGCGCTGCGCAAGCGTCACAAAGCCTTCGGGCGCGGGACGCTCGAATTTTTGCAGCCCGATAACCGCAAAGTGCTTTGCTTCCTGCGCCGCACCGAAGACGAGACGATCCTGGTTGTGGCGAACCTCTCGCGCTTTGTGCAGGGCGTCGAGATCGACCTGAGCGAGTTCCGCGGCCTGATGCCGCTCGAACTATTCGGCCAGGTCGAGTTGCCGCCAATCACCGACCGGCCTTACTTCGTTACGCTTGGCCCGCACTCATTCTACTGGCTTGGGTTAGTGCCGCAGCGCGTTGAAGGCGTGCGTGTCGATGCGCCGCCCAGCGAAGAAGAAGCGCCGCTGCTGACGATTGATGCGCCCGGAGCGCAATGGGACGCGATCCTTTACGATGGGCGGCAGGTGCAACTCGAACGCATCTTGCCCGCGTATATGAAGCCGCGCCGCTGGTTCGGCAGCAAGACGCGCAAGATCAAAAGCGCAAGTATCGAAGATCTAATCCGCCTGGAAACGCCGGCCGGCCTGGCCTATTTAGTGCTGGTGAGTGTGCAGTACGTTGACAGCAACGCCGAAATCTACTCCCTGCCGATGGCCTATGCCGAGGGCGAACACGCCCAACACATCCTGGCTGAAACGCGTCATACGGTGATTGCCCGCCTGCGCGTACGGGGCGATCAGCCGGAGCCGGGCCTGATCTACGATCCACTCGGCGAGCGCGATTTCGCCCGCACCCTGATCGACCTGATCGGCGGGCGGCGGCGGGTGCGCGGCGAGCATGGGGGCGAACTGAGCGCCACCTCAACGCGGGCCTTGCGCAGCGTGATGAACAGCACAAGCCTGAGCAGCCTGGAGCCGAACATCCTGCGCGGCGAGCAGAGCAATTCGTCGGTAAACTTCGGCAACCAGTTGATTATGAAGCTGTTCCGCAAGATCGAAACCGGGACAAATCCTGATCTTGAGATCGGGCGTTACCTCACCGACGAGCGGGGCTTCACCCATACGCCGCCGGTCGCGGGCGCGATCGAGTATCAGCGCGCCAAGGGCGAACCGCTGACCCTGGCGATCTTGCAGGGTTTTGTGCCGAACGAGGGCGACGCCTTCGATTACGCGCTCGACGTACTGCGGCGTTACTTCGACACGGTGCAGGCCCGGCCCGATCTGACGCCGCCCGAAGCCTCGGCCACGATTGGCGCGCTGCTCGATGCCGCCGCCGAACCGCCGGCGGAACTGGCTGAGGAACTGATCGGCGTATACCTGGACTCGGCGGAACTGCTCGGCCAACGCACGGCCGAAATGCACCGCGCGCTGGCTGCCGGGCGTGGCGCGGCCTTCACGCCGGAGGGCTTCTCGACGTTGTACCAGCGCTCGATCTTCCAGAGCATGCGTAGCCTGACGATGCAGACAATGCAGGGCCTACGTAAGCTACTGAATCAGTTGCCTGAAGAGGTGCAAGCCGAAGCGACCCGCGCCATCGCTCTCGAAGAGGCGCTGCTGGCGCGCTTCCAACGGATCACCGGCACGAAGATCGACGCCGCCCGTACGCGCATCCACGGTGATTATCACCTGGAGCAGGTGCTCTTTACTGGCACCGACTACATGATCATCGACTTTGAGGGTGAGCCGGCGCGCCCGATCAGCGAGCGGCGGATCAAACGCTCGCCGCTGCGCGATGTGGCCGGGATGCTGCGCTCGTTCCAGTATGTGGCCTACTCGGCGCTCTTCAGCCTCACCGATAGCACCACCACGTTGCCTGAGGAGGCCGCACGCCTGCGCCAATGGGCCGACTACTGGACCTTCTGGGTCAGTGCCGCCTACCTTAGCGGCTATCTGGCCGCCGCCGAAGGCTCCGGGTTCCTGCCCAATGATCGCAACCAGGTTGAGACGCTGCTCGAAACATATGTGCTGGAGAAAGCGATCTACGAGATCAATTACGAGATGAACAACCGGCCAACCTGGCTGAGCATTCCGCTCAGTGGTATGTTGCGCCAGGTGGACCCCTTGGCCCAGCGCTGAAGCGCTGTGCGTTTCCGTTGCGGCAACCGGCCGCTTTAGCGGCCCCGAATGCGACGCGGGTCTTCGCCCGCAGCCGCGCCTTTACACATACCGAGCGAGGCGCGCCCTTCTGGGCGCGACGAGATACCCATAAGGATATTACTCTATGACCGACGAGACGAACCCAAAACGCACGCGGACGAAGAAGGCTGCCGATCCGGCTGCCGAGGCGCCGGCTGTCGAGGCGACGTCTAAGCCGAAGCGCACGCGCACGAAGCAGACGCCGGTCGCCGATCCGGCGCCTGAGGCGACGACGCTGGAAACAGCTGTCGCCGCCATCGAGGCCGATGCTGCGCCCACTGCCGACGCTGCGCCGACCGCCGATGCTGCGCCGACCGCTGATTCGGCGCCGGTCGCCGATCCGGCGCCTGAGGCGACGACGCTGGAAACGGCTGTCGCCGCCATCGAGGCCGACACTGCGCCGTCTACAGTTACCGATACGCCGGTGGCGGTCATTCCGGCGCCTTCCCTGAGCGGCACACTGCTCACCGACGATGATATCTATCTCTTCAACGAGGGTAACCACTTCCGGCTCTACGAGAAGCTCGGCGCCCATCCGATCACGCTTGACGGCGTAGTCGGAACCCACTTTTCGGTCTGGGCGCCGAATGCGCAGTATGTTTCGGTGATCGGCGATTGGAATGGCTGGGACCCCGGCCCCAACCCGCTGAAACTACGCGGCGACTCGGGGATCTGGGAGGGGTTTTTGCCCGGCGTTGAAAAAGGCGCGCGCTATAAGTTCCATATCGCCTCGCAATATTACGGCTACCGCGAAGATAAGACCGACCCCTTCGGCACTTATTACGAGGTCGCCCCGGCGTTTGGCGCGGTGGTCTGGGATCGCGAGTATACCTGGAACGATGAAGAGTGGATGCGCGAGCGCGGCGGCCAGCAGAATATGGCTTCGCCGATGTCGGTGTACGAAGTGCATCTCGGCTCGTGGATGCGCGTGCCCGAGGAAGACAATCGCCCGCTCAGCTACCGTGAACTCGCCCCGCGCCTCGCCGAGCATGTGAAGTATTGCGGTTTTACCCACGTCGAGTTTCTGCCCGTTACCGAGCATCCTTTCTATGGCTCGTGGGGCTACCAGGCCACCGGCCTCTTTGCGCCGACCAGCCGCTACGGCACGCCCCAGGACTTTATGTACCTGGTGGATTACCTGCATCAGAACGGGATCGGGGTGATCCTCGACTGGGTGCCGAGCCACTTCCCAACCGACGGTCACGGCCTGGCCTACTTCGACGGCACACATCTCTTCGAGCACGCCGACCCGCGCAAGGGCTTTCACCCCGATTGGGGCAGCTTCATCTTCAACTATGGCCGCAATGAAGTACGCAGCTTCCTGATCAGTTCGGCGCTCTGCTGGCTGGAGAAGTTCCATATCGACGGCCTGCGCGTGGATGCCGTGGCGAGTATGCTCTATCTCGACTACTCGCGTAAACAGGGCGAGTGGATTCCCAATGAGTACGGCGGCAACGAAAATCTCGACGCGATCATGTTCTTGCGCCGCTTCAACGAGGAAGTGTACAAAAACTTCCCCGACACCCAGACTACCGCCGAAGAATCCACCGCCTGGCCGATGGTCTCGCGCCCGCTCTACGTGGGCGGCCTCGGCTTTGGCTACAAGTGGGACATGGGCTGGATGCACGACACGCTCGCTTACTTCCAGCGCGACCCGATCCACCGCCGCTTCCATCATCATCAGCTAACCTTCCGCGGCCTGTATATGTTCAGCGAGAACTATGTGATGGCGCTCTCGCACGACGAAGTGGTTCATGGCAAGGGCTCGTTGCTCGACAAGATGGCCGGCGACACCTGGCAGAAGTTCGCCAATATGCGCCTGCTCTTCAGCTACATGTACGGCCAACCGGGCAAGAAGCTGATGTTCATGGGCGCGGAAATCGGCCAGTGGCGCGAGTGGCGTCACGACGACAGCCTCGACTGGCATTTGCTGATGTTCCCCGCGCATAAGGGCCTACAACAGGCCGTGAGCGATTTGAACTGGCTCTATCGGCGTGAGCCGGCGCTGCACGAACTCGACTGTGACCCGGCAGGCTACGACTGGATCGCCGCCAACGACTCCGAAGCAAGCGTCTACGCCTTCATTCGCCGCGCCCGCACCACCGGCGATCTGATCCTGATTGTGCTGAATGCCACGCCGATGGTGCGCGAGAACTATCGCATCGGCGTGCCGCGCAGCGGTTGGTGGCAGGAGATCTTCAACAGCGACTCGGAACACTACTGGGGCAGCGGCGTGGGCAATGCGGGCGGGCGCAACGCCGACGATGTGCTCATGCACGATCAGCCCTTCTCGCTCGACCTGACCCTGCCGCCGCTGGGCGCGCTCTTCCTCAAGAGCGGCGGGTAGTATATTGTAGTGGTGACGCGACGAAGTCGCCGCGTCACCACTGCATGTAGATATGAAGCCACTTAACTTTGCTTCCCCGCCCGGCGCGACGTATCTCGGCGACGGGCGGTGCCATTTTCAGCTCTGGGCGCCGCTGATGCGCTCGGTAGAATTACGCCTCCTCGATGACGGGCGCAGCCTGCCGCTGGAGCGCGACGAGCGCGGCTACTGGCATGTGACGGCGACCGATGTGCAGCCCGGCGCGCGCTACAACTATTTCGTCGAGGGCGACCGCGAGCGGCCCGACCCCGCCTCGCGCCACCAACCCGCGGGCGTCCACGGTCCCTCGGCAGTGGTCGATCCGGCCTTCAGTTGGAGCGATCGGGGCTGGCACGGTGTTCCGCTCGCCGATTATGTGATCTACGAACTGCACGTCGGCACCTTCACCGCCGCGGGCACCTTCACCGCGATCATTCCGCGCCTGGCCCAACTCAAAGAGCTTGGCGTCACGGCGATCGAACTGATGCCGGTGGCTGAATTCCCCGGTACGCGCAACTGGGGCTACGACGGCGTCTATCTCTATGCGCCGCACCGCGCCTACGGCGGCGTGCAAGGGCTCAAGCAACTGGTCGATGCCGCGCATAACGCCGGCCTCGCCGTGATCCTCGACGTGGTCTATAACCACTTCGGCCCGGAAGGCAACTACCTCTACGACCTGGCGCGGCCCTTCTTTACCGACCGCTATCATACGCCCTGGGGCGATGCGGTGAATGTCGATGGCCCGCACAGCGACCCGGTGCGCCATTTTGTGATTGCCAATGCGCTCTACTGGCTGCGCGAGTTCCACATCGACGCGCTGCGCCTCGACGCCGTACACGCGATCTATGACACGTCGGCCTACCACCTGCTCGAAGAGTTGGCCGACGCCGCGCACGCCCAGGCCGACCAGTTGAACCGGCGCGCCTTCTTGATCGCCGAAACCGACCAGAACGACCCGCGCATGATCCGCTCGCCGCTGCTTGGCGGCTACGGGCTGGACGGTCAATGGGCCGACGATCTGCACCACGCGATTCATACGCTGCTCACCGGCGAGCATGCCGGCTATTACCAGGGCTTCGGTACCGTCGATCAGTTGGGCACCGCGCTGCGCAAAGCGCTCGTGTTCGCCGGTGAGTACGCGGCTAATCGTGGCCATCGCATCGGTCGCCGCCCGACGACGACCGATGGCGCGCAGTATGTTGTGTGTACCCAGAACCACGACCAGGTGGGCAACCGCGCTGTGGGCGACCGGCTAACCACGCTGGTAAGCTTTGCGGCGCTGAAGCTGGCTGCCGGCACAATGCTGCTCAGCCCGTACCTGCCGCTGATTTTCATGGGCGAAGAGTACGCCGAGCCAAACCCGTTCCAGTACTTCACCGAGCACGGCGATCCGGCGCTGGTGGCGGGCGTGCGTCAGGGCCGCAAAGACGAGTTCGCCGCCTTCCTCACCCCCGGCCAGGTGCTCCCCGACCCGCAAGATCCGGCAACATTCGCGCGCTCGACGCTCAACCACAGTCTGCGCGAGCAGGGTCGCCATAAAGTGATGCGCGTTTGGTACGCCACGCTGTTGCGCCTGCGCCGTGAACTGCCGGCCCTACGCCATTTGGCCCTCGACTGCCAGGAAGTAACGCCGCACCATGCGCAGCGGAGCGTGAGCATGCGGCGCTGGACGACCGATGCCGAGGTCTGGATCGGGTTGAACTACCACAGTGCCGAGGTGCAATTGGAGCTGCCGAGCGGGACGTGGGAGGTGGTGCTCGACAGCGCCGCTCCGCAGTGGGGCGACCCGGATGCGCCGCCCGAGATCCAGCCGGAGCGCAAAGCTGTGCTACAATTACCGGTGGCGGCAACAGTCCCCCTCGCGCCGCAGAGCGTTCTGCTCTTACGACGCGCCAATTAGAGACGGTTCGAGGGAGGGTTCGCCCGCCCTCTTTTTTGTTGCATTGAGCGCAGAGGTTCGGCACGGGTTCGGGCTTCAGCCCGCCCCGCGCCCACCTCATTGCGCCGCGTTCTTCAGGGCGCGGCGAAGAAACGATACAGCCAAAGGAAACGTGCATGACGACAACAAACATAGCCTCCTCTGCTGAACAATTGCTCAAAAAGCTCAACCATCGTGTGCCGCGGGCAACCTACCGCCTGCAATTTAATCCAGCAGCTGGATTTACCTTTAAGCAGGCCGCGCAGATTGTGCCCTACCTGGCCGAGTTGGGGATTAGCGAGGTGTACGCCTCGCCCTTGCAGACACCGCGCAGCGGCAGCACGCACGGCTACGATATTGTGAACCACGACGAGATCAACCCGGCGCTGGGCGGGCGCAAGGACTTCGACAGCCTGAGCGCGGCGTTACAAGCGCAGGGCATAGGCCTGATCCTCGACGTCGTGCCGAACCATATGGGCATCGGCAATGGCCAGAATGACTGGTGGCTCGATGTACTTGAAAATGGCCCCAGTTCGATCTATGGCGAATATTTTGATATCGACTGGGATCCGGTGCTCGTTCAGTTGCACAACAAGGTGCTGATCCCGATCCTGGGCGATCAGTATGGTGCGGTACTGGAGAATGGCGAACTGCGCCTGGCCTATGAAGACGGCGGCTTTGTAATTACCTATTGGGAACATCGCTTGCCCGTGGCCCCCGGCAGCTACGACCAGATCTTGGCGCATCGCCTCGATGCGTTGCTCGAAGAACCGGGGCCGGCCGATCCCGGCGTGCAAGAGCTGCAAAGCATTATTACCGCCATCGGCTATTTGCCGCCGCGCGATGAAACCGACCCCGAGCGGATTGCTGAGCGCCACCGCGAGAAGGAGATCATCAAGCGCCGGATGGCTGCCCTCTATGAAGAAAGCGTGCCGGTGCGTGCGGCAGTCGATGCCACGCTGAACGAGTACAACGGCACGCCCGGCGATCCGGCGAGCTTCAACTTGCTCGAAAGCCTGATCGCGCGCCAGCCCTACCGACCGGCCTTCTGGCGCGTCGCCACCGAGGAAATCAACTATCGGCGCTTCTTCGACATTAACGATCTGGCTGCGATCCGCGTGGAGTTGCCCGATGTGCTGCAAGCCACGCACCAACTTGTGTTTGAACTGCTCAGCACCGGCGCCGTAACCGGGCTGCGGATCGATCATCCCGACGGCCTGTGGGACCCGCCGGCCTATTTTCGCCGCCTGCAAGAGAATTATTTGCGCTATGTGCTGGCCGCCAAATTGCCCGCCGTCGATCATACCGAAGCATTGGTGGCGGCGCGGCTGCGCGAGGTGGGCGATCCGCCGCGCTGGCCGCTCTATGTCGTTGCCGAAAAGATCCTCGCGCCCGGCGAGCCGCTGCCCACCGATTGGGCCGTGGACGGCACGACCGGCTACGATTTCCTCAATGAAGTGAACGGCGTGCTGGTGAATGCCGCCGCCGAGCGCGAATTGAGCCGCCTGTATGTCGATGTGACCGGGCCGCAACTCAGTTTTGCCAACCTGGTGAATGCAAAGAAGAAAGAGATCATGCTCGTGGCGCTCTCCAGCGAGATCAATGCGCTCAGCCACGAGCTCGACCGGATCTCGGAGCAGAATCGCCGCTACCGCGACTTCACGCTCAACAGCCTCACCTTTGCCCTGCGCGAAGTGATCGCCTGCCTGCCGGTCTATCGTACCTACATCGCCAACATCGGGCAGGTGGCCGAACAGGATGTCGCCTATATCGATGCCGCCGTGCGTGAGGCGAAACGGCGCAATCCGCGTACCGCCGCCGCAATCTTCGACTTTATCGGCGACACGCTGTTGATGCGCAATCTGGCCGGTTTCTCGCAGGAGCAATACGAGCAGTTGCTGCGTTTTGTGATGAAGCTTCAGCAGGTCAGCGGCCCGGTGATGGCCAAGGGCGTCGAAGACACGACCTTCTATGTCTACAATCGCTTCGCTGCGCTGAACGAAGTGGGCGCGCACCCGGAACACCTCGGGGTGAGCGTGGCCGAAATGCACCGCGCCGCCGCCGAACGCCAGCAGCGCTGGCCGCACGCGATGCTCGCCAGCACAACCCACGACACCAAGCGCAGTGAAGATGTGCGCGCGCGGATGACCGTGATCGCCGAAGCGCCGCGCGAATGGCGCCAGATGATCGCGCTCTGGTCGCGCCAGAACATGAGCAAGAAGACCCTGCGCGACGGCACGATGATGCCTTCGCGGAACGACGAATACCTGCTCTACCAGACGCTCGTCGGAAGCTGGCCGGTCGATGCAGGTGGCACGCGGCAGGCGGCAGGCGGGACACAGGCCGCAGGCATCACGCTGCCTAATCTGCCTGCCGACTATGTTGAGCGGATTGCCGGCTATATGGCGAAGGCCACCCGCGAGGCGAAGGTGCAGACGAGCTGGATCAACCCCAATGAAACGTACGACGCCGCCGTGCGCGATTTTGTCTACGGCATTCTCGACCCGCGGCGTAGCAAACGCTTCCTGAGCAGCATGGACGCCTTCGCCCGCCAGATGGCCTTTTTCGGGCGCTTTAATGCGCTCAGCCAGCAGTTGATCAAGCTCACCGCGCCCGGCGTGCCCGACATCTACCAGGGTAGCGAGCTCTGGACCGACAGCCTGGTTGATCCCGACAATCGCCGGCCGGTGGATTACGCGCTGCGGCGCAAGACGCTGGCCGATCTGCGCAAACGCATGGCCGGTGACCGGGCGAAGCTTGCCGGCGAACTGCTGGAGTGCGCCGCCGACGGACGGATCAAGCTCTATCTGACCCACCTGGCGCTGCAACTGCGCGCCGAGCAGCCCGAACTGTTCGCCGCAGGCGACTATCTGCCGTTGGAGGCAACCGGCGCCGAGATTGAGCATGTGATCGCATTTGCGCGGCGTTATGGCAACCAGGAATTGATCACCGTCACGCCGCGGCTGTGCCTGCTGCTCACGGAAGGTATTGCAACGCCGCCGCTGGGCGAGGTTTGGGGCGACACGGTGCTGACCTTGCCCCATGCCACCCCCGAAATGCGCTACCGCGATTTGTTCACCGGCGCCGAATTTACCCCAACTGCGGGCGCGCTGGCGCTGAGTGAGATCTTGCAGCGCTTCCCGGTGGCGCTATTGGTGCGTGAGGCGTGACCAATCTGATAACTACGCCCGCCGGTGTTTTAACCGCCAGACAAGCGCATGATCGCGCCAGAACAAGAACCAGCGCACCAGGTAATAGACAAAGCGGTACAAGCGACTACGCCTCACAGTGTCATAATCGACGAGCACGACCCGCAATTCGGGCTCTGCCGTGAGCAGAAGATTATGCGAACGCAGCAGGTTGCGCTTAACCAGGAAACTCCAGATCCGGTAGGGCAACATGGCCGGCGTGTTCAGTTTCGCCCGTTCGACGCTGCTGGTGCTCACCCGACCATACAGGTCGGGCATGCTGCCGGTTTGGCGATAAAACAGTAAGGCGCGCCGGATGATTTCGCGGAGTTGGCGGGCGATCCGCTCCCGCTGATCGCTCTTGAGCGCCGCCAGATCGATGTCGTACAGCGGGGCTGCATCGGCGACATACGGCTGTACTACAATCACCTGGGCGTGCCCTGTACTGTCACGCGAAACGACATAATAGCTGGGGATGCTATGCGCGGGGCCGAGGCACGCGGCAAACTGCTCGGCGGCTGTCCGCATTGCCTGGGCCATGGCCGTGGCCTCTTCCAGCGGGCCGCCCAGGTGGCTTTTCAGCTTCACCACATAACGCCCGTCATCGGTGCGATAGACTTCAGTTTCATTGCCACCGGCAAACCGCTCCAGTTGATGATCTCGGTCAAGCGGCGCAAATACGGCATCGGCGTGGATAACCATCGGCTCCTCTTGGTCAGGGTTGATCTGTCGAATAGACGCTGGTTAACCGATCGGTGTTGCGGTTACTCCAGCACGCCCTGGAGCGCGACACAGTGGCAAAGGTCGCCGATTATGCCGAGGCTGGCATTCCCGAGTATTGGATCGTCAATCCGCTTGAGGGGACGATTATTGTTCTCACCCTCGAAGCCGGCGCGTATGTTGCGCACAGCGTGTTCCGGCGCGGCGAGCAGGCAAGCTCAAAGCTCCTGAGCGGCTTCACAGTGGATGTGGATGCGGCGTTCGACTTACGTCGAGGCGTACGTATGGTGAACAGCGCTACACCGGCGAGGTTGGTTAGCTAAGGAGTAGATTGTGCCGCGGTTGCGTTTGCCCTGGTGGGCTTCATTGCTGCTCGGAGTCGCTTGTGTGCTTGTCGGCGCCTTGCTCACCGTCCGCCCGTTTCAGTCGCTAACTGTGCTGCTCTGGCTGATCATCGGTGGCCTGATGCTGAGTGGGCTGCATACGCTGTTTGCCAACGCTACCGACAGTCGGCCGTGGGCCGAGCGCCTGATCGGGGTGCTCCTGATTGGCGCGGCCGTGCTCGCTGCGCTCTGGCCGGGGCTTACGCTACGCAGTCTGGCTATGTTCGCCGGGGCGGCGCTGCTGATTGGTGGGATTGTGCGCGTTGGCCTGGCGCTCTTTGGCGCCCGCGAAGAACGGCTGATGTTGGGGTTGCGCGGCCTCGCCCATGCGATCTTCGGCGCGCTGGCGCTCACCCTGCCGGCGGTGACGGTATTGCTGCTCGCTGTTGTGTTTGGGCTGTATGTGTTCGCGCTGGGCATCAGGGAGATCGCGGCAGCGCTCGCCCAGCGGTGGCCGGCAACCGATCCTGCGGCGGCGCGTCGCCCGTGGCCCTACCGCATACGCCTGGCCGGAGCCATTGGCGCGGTGCTCGCCGCCCTGGGCGCGGTGGCCTTTGTTGCTGCCATTCGCGGCGCCCAACCCGGCGCACCCGGCCCCTTCTATGCGCTGCCGGCGCCGCTGCCTGCCGGCGCGCCGGGGACGATCGTGCGCTCGGAGCCGGTGCCTAACTTCTTTCCGGGCGCAACGGCCTTTCGGGTTTTGTATCTCTCGACCGGTTACGACGAGCAACCCACAGCCGTGAGTGGGCTGATTATTGTGCCCGATAGCCCGCCGCCGCCTGCGGGGCGTAAGGTTGTGGCCTGGACGCACGGCACGGTCGGCGTGGCGTCCAATTGCGGCCCATCACTGATCGAGGGCGCGCGCTATGGCGCGGCGCTGCCCGCGCTGGAACAATTGCTCGCCGCCGGTTATGTCGTTACCGCAACCGATTACCAGGGCCTCGGCACGCCCGGTCCTCATCCGTACCTGGTAGGCGCCTCCGCCGCCGCCAATGCCCTCGACAATATCCGCGCGGCGATCAACCTGCCTGCGGCGCCGCCGGCAACGAATTTGTTGTCTGGGGCGAGTCGCAGGGCGGCCACTCGGCGCTCTTCACCGGCCAGTTGGCGGCGAGTTACGCGCCTGAACTGAATCTGCGCGGCGTGATCGCCAGCGCGCCGGCCTCGGATCTGGTCAACCTTTTTAAGACCAAAACTGAAGCAGCCAATGCCGTGGGCAACGTGCTGATTTCAATGGCGCTGGTTTCCTGGGCCGAGATCTACGGCATTCGTATCGACGACGTGATCTACCCGGCTGCGCTGCCGCTGGCTACCTCGATCGCCGCCAACTGTATCCAAAACACGGATCAGATTCAAGCCTCGATTCCGGCGGCCACCTTGCTGAATATGATCTTTCTGCGCAACCCGCCCTGGGAACTCGCGCCCTGGGATCAACTGCTGGCCGAGAATACCCCCGGCGCTAGCGTTACCGGCGCGCCGATTTTGATCGCCCAAGGCGATAGCGATCAGGTGATCGCGCCCGCCGTGCAGGCGCAGTTCGCGGCCAGGCTGTGCGCCGTGGGCAACGCGGTGGAATATCGAATTTACCCCGGCATCGGCCACCTCACCATTGCCCACGACACCGAAGCCGAGATGGTCGACTGGATTGGTGAGCGCTTCGCCGGCGCCGCAGTGCAGAGTACGTGTGCGTGAGGCGTGGGCGGGTGAGCTTGTGGGGCGCAAAGGTGCTCTGGTCGCCTTCCAGATCGTCGTTGAAAGCGAACTGCTGGGTGCGCGTCGAAACCACGAAGGTGCCGGGAGCGACGATGTCGGGCTTGATCTGCCCGTCATCGGTCGGCCCGCGCGAGGAGAAGCTGGCCATGCCATTCGGGTTGTCGGCCCGCCGACTGCCGCCAATCGGTAGGCCATAACTTTCGTCGTAGGGATTGGCAATCGTCGGTCGGTTGTTCGCGCTGGCGCCGACGGTGAGCACATTCTTGGCTGTCGCCGGCGTCGCCCGCGAGTTGGCATCGACTACGCCATCGCCATTCGCATCAACGCCTTTGTTACCGGCGGAAAACAGGATCAGCAGGTCGGGATGTTGCCATGCCGCCCGGTCGGTCTGCTGGCTGAGCGGAGTGTAGCCGCCGTAGGTTGGTTGGCCGTTCGCCCGCCCCGCCAGCCCGCCCCACGAGTTGGTGTGAATGCGCGCACCGTCGGCGTAGGCCTGGCGCATCAGGTCGCCGATATCGTTGGGAAGGCTGCTCAGGCCGCCATTGGCGTCGCCGGTGCTCTGAAAGACCAGCCGGGCCGCAGGCGCCACGCCGGCGAGCGAGCCGGTGTATGTGCGTGTTGCCGGGTTTGCCCCCGAGCTTACGCCGTTGCCCAGCACCGATCCGGCTACGTGCGTGCTGTGGCCGTCAGGGTCCGACCAATCGCAGGGCTGCGGACGGCCCCGGCAATAGGCGCGCACTAGGCATCCGCGCAAATCGGGGTGCAGTTGCGCCGGGTCGCCCACGTCAATCAAGTCCGCTATCGGCCACGGCCACGATCTGGCCCGCGCCGTACAGGCCGAACTGGTGACGGGCGGCATCGGCGCGGATGACGCGCACCTCGCTATCGACATTGGCCAGGCTCATCGTGCTTGCCGGGCCGATCCAGACTACGCCGGGATTTGCGCTCAGGGCTGCCGTCTGGGCTGCGGGCAAGCTGATCGTCAGATAGCCGGCGATTGCGTTGCTCGCCTGGCCCTCTACCGTGCCGCCGCGGATCGTCACGTGCGCACGGGAACGACACGGCGGGGGCCGAATCTGCGCGCGCTGCGGTGACGATACCCCTGCTCGGATAGTCTTTCACGCGGCGCATGCTGCTGCGGTTCGAGTCTCCGGAATCAGGTCAAGCTTTTTGGTAAATCACTCATCGGCGCCCTGTGTGTGGTGCGGGGTGGGTGGTCGTTCTGCCGCCTGCCCCCGTCCCAAAGCGTGTATAATCGCGGCGTGGATCTTACTCTGACTGCCGCCTGGTCGATCGAACTTACCAGCACTACTCCGCCGGCCCGCCTGGCCGCCGAGGAGTTGCGCCGTACGCTACAACGCCTCGGTGGGCCGCCCCTGCCGATTGTGGCCCACGCTGACGGCCCGCGGATTGCGCTGCGCCACGGCACTGCCGACGACGGCTTTGTGCGCGCCCCCGATGCCGGCGGGTTGATGTTGCGCGGCGACGGGCCACGCGGCCTGCTCTACGCCGCCTACGATCTGCTCGAAGCATTGGGCTGCCGTTGGCTTGTCCCCGGCCCCGATGGCGAGTATCTACCGCGCTATGAACAGATCGTGCTGCCCAGTCAGGCCACTGCGGATCGGCCGGCGTTACCTGGCCGCAGCCTGGTGATCGGGCACGACTTTTTCCTCGCCGAAGCGGAGGAGTGGATTGTCTGGGCGGCGCGCAACCGCCTGAACACGCTCTTCATCCATACCATCGCTGAGGGCTTGCCGGTCGGCGCGTGTCGGCTGAGCCATTGGCAGCGCCGCCGCCGCGCCTTACTCCCGCTGATCGCGGCTCGCGGCATGGATCTGGAACTCGGCGGCCATCACCTGCGCGATCTGCTTCCGCGCCGCTTGTTCCGCCGCGACCCCGAGCTCTTCCGCTTCGACGGCAGTCGCCGCACCCCCGACTACAACTGCTGCCCCACGAATCCCGCTACGCAGGCCCGCCTGCGCAACGCGATGCAGGTGTTTGTGCGGCGTCACCCCGAGGCCACGGTCTACCATCTCTGGCCCGATGATATTCTCGGCGGCGGTTGGTGCGCTTGTGCGCGCTGTGCCCACCTTACGCCGGCGGATCAGGCGCTGCTGGCAATCAATCAGCTTGCCGCCGCGCTCGCCGATCTACGCCCCGATGCGCGGATCAGTACACTGGCCTACCACGACACCGAGGCGCCGCCCGCATTCGTCGCGCCGCTGCCCAATGTCGATCTGCTCTTTGCGCCGCGCCCGCGCACATATGCCCACGGGATCGGCGCGCCGCCTAATCGCGGTTATGCTGCGCGTCTGGCCGCGCACCTGGCGCCCTTTCACGATCGCCCCGAGGCCCATCCAGCGGTGTTCGAATACTACCTCGACGGCATTCTATTTAAGTCGGCGCCGCCGCCGTTGCCCGCCACGATCGCCGCCGACCTGCGCCACTACCACAGTGTCGGCGTGCATAGCGTGCACGCACTGCTCACCGGCGATCGGCCCTTTCGCAGCGCGCCGCTGAATGCCTGGCTCTTTGCAAAGTTGGCCTGGCACCCTGAGCAATCATCCGCAGCGTTACTGGCAAGCTACGCCGCCACCCGCGCGCCGGGCAGCGCCGCTGAACTACTTGCGGCATACACCCATCTCAGCGCCGCATGGCACCCCGCCCTCGATCACGATCCGGCTGCCGAGCCGGCTGCCCGCGTCGAACAATCCCGCGACCCGGTGGGCAATCCCCCGCGCGACGTACTCGATCTGATGGCGGTGCGCCCATCACCGGCAAACGAACTCACCCTGGAGCGGTTGCATACTATCGCCGAGCAGCTTGCGGCCGGACGCCACGCCTGGCAGGTGAGCATTGCCGCCGCGTTTGCCGATGCGCCGCGTCTGGAAGCTGAACAAGCCGAGTGGGAGCTAGGGGCGCGCACGCTGGAGTTTTTCACCGTCCGGCAACAACTCGCTGTGCTCGCTGCGCGTGGCGCCCCGCGGCGGCAGTTGCGCGCTGCGCTACGTGAAGCCCAGATCGCATTGCAGCAACGTACCGCCTGGGCGGATAAGCACGTGCCGGCGCACGCGCAGGCCAATCATCGCCTGCTGCGCCTGATCTTCCAACTCCAACTCGACATCATCGACGACGAACAGCTCGCCTTGCCCTGGCGGCGCCTGTGGTTGCGGATCAGTCGCGCACTCACGATTGGGCGGCTGCTGCTGGCAGTGCGGATGCGGCGGTAAACGAGCGACCACGAGGGTCGCCCATCCGGCGGGGCGCAGAGGCGCGGGACGATGTGGGCGATGCGGGCGAGCGGGCGAGCGGGCGATGCGGGTGTGGCGATGTGGGCGGATGGCGGGCGGGGGCGGGCAGGGAGCGCGGCGGACGAGGGCGGCAGGAGCGCGGCGTGTGCGGCGTGCGCGGCGTGTGCGGCGTGTGCGGCGTGCGCGGCATGCGCGGCATGCGCGGCATGCGCGGCATGCGCGGCATGCGCGGCATGCGCGGCGGCGCCCTTCAGGGCGCTGCCGCGCTCCCCAACGTGAGCCGCGTCCTTCAGGACGCGGCGAGCGGCGTGCGATGGCCCCCGTGTCCCCGTCACCGCCCCAACAACCGCGCATACAAATCCCGAAACCCCTCGCCGAGTTGGCGATACCCGAACGTGCCGGCGACTTTCGTGCGCCCAAATTCGCCGAAGCGACGGCGTAACGTAGCATCTTCGCCGAGTTCACGCACGCGCTCGGCATAGTTCGTCACATCGTCGCGCTGCACCAGGAAACCGCTCTGGCCTTCGTCAACCACTTCCGGCAGCGCCGAGATATTCGTCGTCACCACCGGCCGTCCGCAGGCCAGTGCCTCAGCCGGCGCAATGCCGAAGCCTTCCAGGCGCGATGGAAAGAGCAGGATGTCGCAGCTCTGATAGGCGGCCACCAACCCGGCCCGGTCGGGCGAGCCAATCGGCGTCATCTGTGGGTGCGGCGGCCCGGTTTCGCTGCCCTGAAAGCCGCCGGTGTAGAACAGCCGATAATCGTCCGGCAGGCGATCCATAATCTGCGGCAACAAATCGAAACCCTTGCGCCGCGTTCGGTTGCCCACGAACAGCAGTCGGATGCGCGCATCGGACGGCGGCAACCCGTCATCGCGCCGCGCAAACCCCGGCGTCGGCACAAACACGTCGGTGTCGATCCCATCGTAGATCAGCACACTGTCGCGCCGGCCATAGGTGCGCTCCATCTGGCGCTGGGTAAAGCGGCTGACACAGACTACCGCGTCGGCGTGCAGCACCGACCAGCCATCGTAGCGCGCTTCCACCAGTTTGTAGAAGAGGCGTTGGGCGAACGAACTGTAGGGCTGTAAGTCGGGGTCGGTGGTGAGGTGATGCACCGTTGTAACAACCGGCACGCCCAGGCCGGTAAAGGCAAAGGCGACCCGCGAACGGCCCTGGAGGATGTCGAAGCCGCGCCACCAGTCGTGCGGCAGTCCGTTGCGGATCAAAGCCGGCAGGAAGTTGTAGATCTCAGGCAGGCGCAACAATTCGGGCTGGAGGCCAACCGCCCGCACCGAGCGGGTAATATTCTGAATGCCGAAATCGACGCCGCCGCGACCAATCGGGGAGAGATACAGAGGACGGATAGGCATAGCTATGGTTCGCGATATTCCTGATTGTGCTGCGGCACGGCAAAGCTGCGCCGCAGCACAACGACGTTAACGCCGGATCAAGGGCAAAAAGATCTGCTCGTCAGGCCCAGGTTCAGGCCCTACGGTGGCTGTTGGCGTTGGCATTGGATCGACGGTACAGGTCGGATCTTCCGGCGGCGAGATGATTGGCGTGTCTGGTGTCGGCGCTGCTGTGGGGTCGGGATCAAGCTCTGCGTAGGTCGATTCGGCGAGTAGAAAGGCTACGCCGCTGAGTGCGATGCCGCCAATCGTGCCGCTAGCCACGGCGCCGGCCGCCTCCTGCATCGGCGCTTCGCGGGTACTGGCGATGCGCGCCGATTTGATGAACTGGCCGGGCGGCACTTCAAGGGTCAAGTCAATCAGGTCGGTCGGTGTGTTCAGTCCGGCGCTCAGACGCCAGCGCTTGCCCGTGCGGCGGGCCGGCGTTTCAGGCGTCGTGGCGTCGGTTGGCTGGGGTTGCCAGGCCAGAAGATCAAGATCCAGCGGCGCGGCCACCGCCGATGACTCCTCAGTGTAAGAAACAACACTCCAGGTTGCCCCGCTGCCGCGTGCAATCGTCACATCCCAGACCGTGTTTTCGTCGGAGATGATCTGCCAGGCCGAGATCCAGACCGGCGTGCAATCGCTGAGCGTTCCCGCCAGCGCAAACCAGTGGTGGTCGAAGCTGTTTACAATTTCCGGCGTTGGTATGCCTTGAGGGCGGATCGTTTGCATATCGAGGCGGGCCAGGCCAACTGGCGCACCGCCCTGTTCGATCGTCAGCCAGTCGGCATAATAATCGGCCAGCACCGTAATGCCGCCGATCATGCCCGAGGTGATATTGCCGTCGCCGCCTTCGGGGATCAGGTCGCCGACTGGGCGCAGCGTCAGATCATCGAGCGTGAGTTCCGGGCTGGTTAGGGCGATGTTATAGGCCGGTGCTGTGCTGTCGAGCGTCCAGGTTGCCGTAACGGCGGGATCGGCGGGGGTGGTGAAACTGTAAGTGCGCGTTGGGGCGTCGTAGGTGAGCGTTCCATTGTAGGTACGGGTCGCGTGGCCGGCGGCGCCGCTGAAATCCTCGCGCATAACGATTAACTCTTTGCGTGAGGCCTGGAGGATCTGGCCGGTAAAGGGATTGCGAATCTCTTTATAATCGACAAGCGAACAGACAAAGCCGAAATCCTGGCCGTTGCGCGTATAGCGCCCGGCGAGGTAACGCCACTCAACGGCGACGCCCTGGGCGAGGCCTTGCGGCGGCCACCAAATTGTACGATCAATCGCCTGGGCATAGGTGGCGGGCACAGCGCCGAAGCGCGAGCGAGCGAACAGGGCCGCCCCGGCGAGGCCGCCGATGAGGGTCAGAAATTGGCGTCGGTGCATCAAATCCCTCCAGCGTTGCATGTTGGTTCGTGTGGATTTGACTGCTTCGTGGTCAAATCCACACGAACCAAGTTAGAAGAAATCGGTGACGAAGGGCGGCAACCCGGCGCAGGCGCGTTCGGCAATAGCGAGCTGGCTGCGGTCGGCGACGGTAAGCATCCCAAAGGCGGCGGCGCTGCGTGGACGCACTACCCGGCTATAGAGTTGCGTCAGCACGCGGATGTCGAGGCTGATGCCGGCTTGAGGGTTGTCCGGCAGGCGCGTTACCTGCGCTGCGCCGCCCGCGAACTCAACCTGGAAGGTGGCGTTGTTGCTTGCAATCCAGTCGTCGTGGACGGCCAGCGTGAAGGCGCCCGCCAGGTCGGGGGGGAAGGCGTACTGCTCCAGCGCCAGCGGCACATCGAGGATGCGCAGCATAAAATGCGGCTCGACGGTACACTCCAGCGGGTCGGGGAGGAGCATGTTCACCGGCGCATCAACGGGGGCGCGGAAACGCACGCGCGCCACCTGATCCTGGTGCCCGGCCATAAAGGCGAAGAGTTGCGCCCGCGCCGTCGGATCCATTGCCACGCTTTCCTGGCAGTGCAAGTGGTTTTGACCAGCCTCCTCTTTAAAGTTGTAGATCAGGTATGCACGCCCATTCCCGGCGTCATCACGCCAGATCGCCACATAAGCCGGTTTACTCTCCGGGGCGTAATAGCTGCGCAGCACGCGCTGACGCCACCAGTCGGCGTCGCGGATGATCGGCCCGAAGCGCCCGCGCAATGCGGCGCGGTAGATCCCGTCCAGTTCATCGATCAGCGCGTCGGTCTGCCCTGGACCGGCATGCACAAAACGCCCTGGGCCGAGACGGAAGCCGGCCAGTCGCTCGGGTGGCCCGCTGTAAACCCGCCGCTCGACATAATTGGCCCAGCCATAACGACCATAAAAGGTGCGCTTGAAGGGGTAGAGCACCGACAGGGCCGTACCGCCGGCAACCAGTTCGGCGGCGGCGTGCTGGAGCAGGGCCGCCACGTAACCGCGCCGACGCGTTTCGGGGGCGCTGGCTACCGAGGCGATGCCGTTGGCGCGCAACCCATTAAAACCGCTTTGCACCTGAATGTCGATCAGACGCAGCTGCGCCGCCAGTGTAGCGCCATCCCAGAGGCCGCGCATCTGGCTGATGATCACCGGATCAAAACGCGCCGGCTCGGGATTGCTCCCAAAGGCGTAACTATCCAGTCGGGCGGCATCTTCACGGTCGGCATCGGTCAGTGATCGATAGATCAGCATAAAATTAGCGCCGTAGAAATACGGCTTGCCACGTTTCTACGGCTTCTCCACCACAATGAAATAGCTGCCGCAGCGCATCCAGCCAAAGAGCCAGAGATCGAGTTCCATCAGCAGGGTGACGGCCAGTAATGCCAGATATACCGGGCTGCGCGGGCGCAACTGCTTGCGCATCCGTCGCCGCGCCCGAATCTCGCGTGCAATCCCGTCGGGCGCTGCCTGCGCCACCGCTTCGGTAGTTGGTGCTGCGTCGTTGGTGCGCTTGGGTCCTTTGGCCTGCGTCTTGCGCCCCAGCAGGCTCTCGCCCAGCTTCATCAGCACATGCTCAACAAAGGTCGTAAACAAACTATTCCAGAACACAACCTTCACCGGACGCAGGCCGGCGCGGTCGAAGGCCGCCAACACGTCTTCCCAGTTCTCCAGCGCCTTGAGGTGATCCGACTTGCGCCGCGCCTCACGCGAGAAATCATACAGACCGGCGCGCACAAAGAGCCGCCCCAGGCGGCGGCTGATATTGATCAGCGGCTGGATCGGCGACATTTCGCGTGTGTTCGAGAAGGCCAGCATGCGCCCGCCGGGCCGCAGAACCCGCGCCGTCTCGGCCAGATACGCGTCGATGACATCGATTGGGAAGTGTTCGAGGATGTCGATCGCAAAGGCCTTATCGAAGCTGTTGTCGTCGAAGGGCAACGCGCGCGAGTCGGCTTTGGTGAGCGCCACCTGCTCAACTGCGGCGTCGGCGAAGAGCGTAGCCGGGTCGCTACCCACCATCAGGCGCACCTGGTCGGCGTTCCAGACGGCGTGTTTGGCCGTGCCGCAGCCATTGTCGAGCGCTACATCGTTGGGCTGGAAGCGCAATAAGCGGCGCAGGGCGCGATCACGCACGCCGGCGGCGAGCAGCGGCGGCGCCAGGTCGCGGTAGTCGAGCTCTTCGGCCAGTTCGGCCTCGTCGGTGACGTATTTCGAGACGTACCCATACGCCGTCTCACGCGGCATCAGGTCGATATACCCGGCGTGGAAGGGATACGTGCTTTTGCAGCGCCCACAGTTGATCGCCGCGGCGGTGACGAAGAGATCGCGGGAATGGCAGGTTGGGCAGCGCAACAGTGGAAATAGTTCACGAGTGATCATAGGGAAAAAGTAGCCTGTAAGGCCGAAGCATGCGCGCAGCGCACGCTTTGGCCCAGCGCAAAGGTCGCGCATGCTTCGGCCCGACGCGCCGATCGCGAACGACTAACGGAGTTCGTCATGCCGAAAGCGCCGGCGGACATCCCGCGCAACCAAAGCGTCGAAGAGCAGCAGGAACAGCCCTTGCACCAGAATGCCCAGCCCTAGCCCACGCCGGTCGGGGCGATCGGCGAAGCGGGCGGCGGTGAACCCTCCGGCGGCGATATACCCAACATCGAGCCCGGCGTTGATGAGCAGAATGCGCTCGAATGCTGCGGCCTCGCGTTCGGCGGCAGACTCATCCAGCGCGCCGCTGGCCAATTGCTCGGCGCGAACGAGCGCCTGACGCCGGCCCACGATTGCCAGCACGACATCGATCATACCCCAACTGACTGCCTGGAGCCCGAACTGGCGCCAGAAGGGCCGCGGGACGAGCAGCAGTACAGCGCCAATCAGGCTACTGCCGATGCCCCAGCGCAGCAATGGGCGGAGTGCGCGGCGCTGATACACGAAAAAATTGCTCTGAGTGTGGTTATCCATCGGGCCTATTCTGCGCCAAAACCGCGCTGGCGTCAATCTACACCCGCTTCACCCGCCTTGTCACCCGTGGGTGTACGCGCGCTGGCGGTGTGCAAGCTATGCTGACGCCACATACCAATGCAGTCAGGAGCTTTCATGCACACCCATAGCCAATCACTCGCCGCCCAGTCGCCATTGCCGCCCGGCCCGCGCGGGCTGCCGCTCATTGGCTCGTCGCTCAGCCTGGCCCGCGATCCGCTGGGTTTTCTAACCCATACTGCGCGCACCTACGGCGATGTTGTGCGCATCCCCCTCGGCTCTACGGCGCTCTACCTGCTGGCCCATCCGGCTCAGATCGAGGAAGTGCTCGTCACCCAGGGGCGCAGTTTCCCGAAGGAGCAGATCGAAAATCTCCGGCACTCAACCGACTATCTGCTGTTCGGCACCGGCTTGCTCACCAGCAACGGCGATTTCTGGCTGCGCCAGCGCCGCCTTTTGCAGCCGGCCTTTCATCGCCAGCGGATCAATGCGTATGCCGCAGCGATGGTAGCCCATACCGAGCGTATGCTCGCCCACTGGCGCCCCGGCCAGACGATTGATCTCCACGAGGAGATGCTGGGTCTGACGCTCAATATCGTCGCCGAGACGCTGTTTGGCGCCGATACAACCCACGACGCGGCTGTGGTTGGCAAGGCTCTTGGCGCAGTAATGGACGTTGCCGCCGCCGAGATTGGCCAACCCATCACCATGCCGACCTACGTGCCTACGCCAGGCAACTTGCGCTTCCGGCGGGCTGTGCATAGCCTGGAGAGCGTGATCACGCGCATTATCGCCGAGCGCCGCGCCGATCCGGCTGAGCGCGGCGACCTGCTCTCGATGTTGCTGCACGCTCGCGACGAAGACAGTACCGGAATGTCGGACCGGCAGGTGCGCGACGAAGCCGTTACCCTGTTCCTCGCCGGCCACGAGACGACGGCCCTCGCGCTTTCGTGGACCTTCTACTTGTTGGGTCAGTATCCGCAGGTTGCGGCGCGGCTGCACGCCGAACTGGCGGCAGTGCTCAACGGCCGCGCGCCAACGCTGGAAGATCTGCCGCGCCTGCCGTACACCGGGTTGGTACTGAAGGAATCGATGCGGCTCTATCCGCCGGCCTGGACGCTGAGCACGCGGGTGGCGGACGCCGATCTGCTAATCGGCGGTTATCGGATTCCTCAGGGCTCAGCGGTGATGCTCAGCCAATGGATCACCCACCGCGACCCGCGCTTTTTCGCCGATCCGGAGCTGTTTCGCCCCGAGCGCTGGGAAGAGGGTCTGGAAGAACGGCTGCCGCGTTTCGCCTACTTCCCTTTCGGTGGCGGTCGGCGCCTCTGCATTGGGCAAAGCTTCGCAATCATGGAGGCAACCTTAATTCTGGCCACGATCCTGGGCCGGCACAAGGTAGCGCTCGTGCCGGGTTGGCAAGCCACCCCGCAGCCGTCGATCACTCTGCGGCCCCGCGAGGGTGTGCGCGTCGTGCTCGGCTAGTCGCCCGCATCGGTTCGAGCTCAACCAGGGTTGCATTTTCCGGTTTATAGCGCCCTGTGTTATGATCATGTTCACCACATCCCCATACCATCTCAACTATTCGATGTTCACCCGCTTTACCGTTTTACCGCTGTATCGTTTTACCGCTATGGAAGCTGAACTCGCCACGCTTCGCGCCCAACTGGCTGCTGAACACACTGCTGAAGCGCAACTGCATGCCATTGCGCAGCAACAGCAGATTCTGCTTGGCACAACGCCGCAGATGACCTGGTTCAAAGACGTTGATGGGCGGTATGTGTTCTGTAGCGCCTCGTTTTTGGACTTTCTCAAATTGCGCCATGATCAGGTCATCGGGCGCACCGCTGCCGAGATCTTCCCGGCCGACTATGCGGTTGATCTTGAAGCGAATGATCGCAAGGCGCAACAGACCGGCGCGGCGATCACCATTGCAGGCTACGTGCGCAATGGCCAAAGCCTCTGCTGGATTGAAACCCAGAAGACACCCGTGTACGATGCCCAGGGTCGCCTGCTCGGTGTGCTGGGCACCTCAATCGATGTCTCTGCACGGCATACCAGTCAGGAGTTGCTGGCGCGCCACGCACGCTGCGCCGAGGGATTGGTGCGCTGCTCGCAAGGTTTGCTGCGCGACCGCACGCAAGCCACGCCTGCAACCGATGTCGCCCTGGCCGAAACCATCGCAGGGACGCTGGCCAGCGCGCTCACCAATATGCGGCTCCTCGCCACCGAGCAGCGGCAGCGTCGGCTTGCCGAGAGTCTGCGCTAGGTCGCCCTCGATCTCTCCGGTAGCCTCGATCTGGCGCCGCTCATGAGCGCGATCTTCACCCAACTCAAACGGGTATTGCCCTGCGAGAGCGCGGCAGTGCTGCTGCGCAACGATGATGCGCTGCTCTTAACGGCGGGGATCGGCAGTGCTGCGCACCATGTTGGTCGGCGCATCGTGCTGAGTAGTAAGCACGGGGTGGTTATACCCTTTCATACTCGCCGGCCGGCAACGACGGTCGAGGCATCTGACCAGGCTTCGGGCGCAGTGGGCGCCGCGTCCTGGTTTCCCTGGGAAGCTGAAGCGAGTTCGTGTCGCTGGATCGGTGTGCCGTTATTGCGCGGCTCGACGCCGTTGGGGGTGCTTGCCGTAGATTATTGCCCGACCGACATCGCGAGCGACGAGGTGATTACGACGCTGCAAACCTTCGCCAGCCACGGCGCAAGCGCGATCGACAATGCTCAGCGCTATCAGGCCGCCGCTGAATTGGCCGCCGAGCGCGAACGGCAACGACTGGCGCGTGAACTCCACGACTCGGTCAGTCAATCGCTCTATTTCGCCAACCTGGCCGCCGAGTCGCTGCCGGTGATCTGGGAGCTCGATCCTGAAGAAGGGCGCCAGCGCCTCGCCGAACTCCAGCGCTTCACCCGCAGCGCCCAGGCCGAAATGCGCACGCTGCTGATCGAGCTTCGGCCCAGCCTCCTGGTCGATTTGCCGCTCCACGATGCGCTCTGGCGCCTGATTGCCGTGCTTACGGCCAAAACTGCCGAGATCCAACTCGACGTGCGGATCGGTCTGGTGCCGCCGCTGCCGCCCGATGTGCAAATCGCCCTCTATCGGATTGCGCAGGAAGCGTTGAGCAATGTGATGAAACACGCGCGTGCCGGCGAGGTCGGCGTGTATCTCGACCTCACTCCGGCGCATATCCCTGGCGAGGCATGGCACGGTACACTCACATTTGTTGTCGTCGATGACGGACGCGGCTTCACTCCCGCCCAGACGCCGCCCGGACGCCTTGGCCTGAGCTCACCCGTCGAGCGCGCCGCCGGCATCGGCGCCACCCTGACGATCCAGAGTACGCCCGGCGCCGGTACGCAGGTTCAGGTGGTGTGGGAGGCCACGAGTCAGGAGTTAAGAGTCAGGAGTCGGAAGGTAGAAGATCGTCGCCGCTTTAGCGACCCATTGCTCCGCAACCAACAAGCAGCGGCGTTCAGGGCGCGTTTCGCGATGTTCTGCTGCGAAGAAGATGCTTCAATGTTCGCCTAGTAGTTGGGCGTGCGGCGGGGCGGGCGTCTGCCGCAATCTATAGGGATCAAGTTCAGATGCCGAAGCCGATGGCGTCATGCCCCTTTCAGATAGCTTCGCAGAC
>JBBRUG010000019.1:0-32337 GCA_038247995.1 Chloroflexales bacterium
GACAGCATCAGGACGCCGAATCTGCGGCGGCTCCCCCTGCTCCACGTGAGGGAGCAGGGGGCTGGGGGATGAAGGGAATAGCGCATTGGGACGCGATCCTGTAAAAACCCTATACCTGCAAGGGCAGGGTACCGGGAGCAGCGCCGGTTTGAACGGCTGCTGCGCGAATCGCACCTGCCGCGCGAGAAAACCATGGCCCACCTCGACCTGGACCAGTTCGGCCCGGTGCTGGCCCAGCAGATTGAGCGGTTGCAGAGCGGCACCTTTGTGGCGCAGGCCGCGAACGTGATTGCGATTGGGAAGCCTGGGACGGGGAAAAGCCACCTTGCGGCGGCCATTGGCCACCACCTCATCCGGCAGGGCCATACCGTCTTCTGGACGAGCACGGCGGCCCTGGTGCAGCAGCTGCTGGCGGCCAAGCGCGATCTGCGGCTCCCGCGTGAACTGATCCGTCTGGACCGCTTTGCGTGCCTGATTCTCGACGATATCGGCTATGTGCAGCATAGCCGGGATGAAATGGAGGTGTTGTTCACGTTGTTAGCCGAGCGCTACGAACGGCGGAGCGTGATCCTGACCACGAACCTGGTCTTCTCGGAGTGGGATCGGATCTTCCAGGACCCGATGACCACGATGGCCGCGATTGACCGGGTGGTGCATCACGCCGTGATCCTCGACATGATGGGCCTGGAGAGCTATCGGGCGCGTGCGGCCAGCGCCCAGAAATCCACGCCCACGCCACCGCCGTCGGCGGCGTCCTGACCACCCGCGAAGGGAAAGTTCTCGTTGTCATCAGGGGAAAGAATTGAGCGTCGCTTGACACGTGAGCATGGTCTCGCAGACACGACGCTCAGCGCCATGGAATACCAGTCGGCTACGGAACTCACTCAAGACGGTGTGATGCAAGCCGAGGTCGGTGCGTTCCAGGCAAAGCAAGTACTTCCCGTCGATGCGCGTGCGAACCGCATCAGCAGCCTGGCGGTCAGTCAAGCCTTCCCAAAACGGGAGCAACGTCACCAAGGCGAGCCGTACCGGGGACTCGGCGGGCTGACCTTGCGTGGCAAAGATATCGGCAAAATCAGCGTCACGGAACAGCATGCCCAACTCGTCGTACATCCGCATCACGAGGTTGCCCTCGGGAAAGATGGCACGTGCGACACGGGCGGTGTCTTCAGGGACAGAATAGAGCGCTTGTGGCTGAAGTGACATGGCCTGCTCCTGGGGAGAACATGCGCGACGCGCCCGAAATGGCGTTGCTACATCCTACCGCAGAAATCTTGCTCTTTTTTGGCACGCGGGCTCCTGTTCGGATGGCTTCCTAAAGCCGCATCTGGGAAGATTCCCTGGGCGCCTTCACCAAAGCTGGCCAAGAGCCAAAAAGAAACCGGCCTTGACAACGATCACGCTGGTGATGCGGGTTTCCCCGTTCAGCTGATCACCGCCCCGCTAGGAAGTAGGAGTGCTCCAGACGTGCGGTGGGTGGATTGGTGGTACAAGAATCCTACCGCACCTGGAGCCGGATGCAACCGACGCGAATCGTATGTCAAGTACCGGATAGCGCGGCAACGGCGTCGGGGGGAGATGGTCGGCAGCGCCGGAACGACGCGAATCGTATGTCAAGCAGTGCTGACCGGCGAACGGACGTCACCCGTAGGCGAACTGCCGTCGCCAGACGACGCCATAGAGCTGCCGGTAGAAGGGGATATGCTCCGGGTTCGGCTCGGCGCGAGGCCGTGTGCAACGTGCCGACGGTGGTCGGACCTCTGGTTGCCATGCCGGCTCGCCGTCGCGATCGAGGTTCTTGAGCAGGCCGCGCCGGTCGCAGACGCGGCGCCAGTAGCGCCCTGATGCACGGCCCCTCGCCGCTGAGCCGGGCCCACCGCGCGCTGATTGCGGTGGTGGTCTCGCGGGCCAACGGCTGCGTCTACTGAACGCGTGCTCATGCTTACGACCTCCGTGCCGAGGTCGTCCGTGATTTCGAGCTCCCTGACGACGCTGCCGCCGACCAGTTGATCCATCAGATTGCCGCCGACTGGCGTCAGGCCCCCCTTGCGCCGGCCGATGCGGCCCTGTGCGCCTTCGCCGAGAAGCTCACCCGCCACCCTTCGCTGATGAGTGCCGACGACATTGAGGCGCCCCGTGCGGCCGGCTTCGACGCCCGCGCTATTCACGACGCCACCCAGATCGCCGGCTACTTCAACTACATCAACCGCGTCGCCGACGCCCTCCACGTCGAGCAGGAAACCTTTGTCCGCACCTGGGAGCCGCCGCCGGACGGTGAGACATGAGCGACTCGATGACCCGATCGCGCGGCCAGCCGCTGCTTGGGGTGCTCTTTGTCCGCGCGGGCCTCAAACACTTCCTCCAGGCGCGGTTTCACCAGCGGATGATGCCGGACTACCTACCCGCCCACGAGCAGCTTGTCGCGGCGAGTGGCTACGCGGAGATCGCCCTTGGCGTGCTGGCCTTCTTCCCGAGACTGCGCGGCCTGACCCGCTGAGGGTTGATCGCCCTGCTCGTCGCCGTGTTCCCGGCCAACCTCCACATGGAGCTGCAAGCCGAGCGCTACCCGCGCATCCCTCCGGTTCTGCTCTGGCTGCGGCTGCCCCTCCAGCCCGCCCTGATCGCCTGGGTATGGTGGGCTACGCCCAATATGCTTACGATGGCCCAGAGCGAGCAGGGAGTAGGCCTTCACCTCACGATCCTGTGGTAATATAAAGAGCGGCGCAGTGAGGCGGAATGCTACAACCTTGTTCTTGGCGCTCTGACGCGAAGAACCAGGGAGGGCCGCGGGAGCAACGACGGGAGCAACGGGGGGGCCACGAGAGCCGTGCTCAGTCCGGGAAGTCTTCGTCCAGGCCGCGTTCTAATGCGGAAAAACCGAACCAGTCATGCCCTGACAAGGCACTGTAGAGGGCTGCAAAACCGCCACTCGCGGGTTCGATTCCCGCCGTCGCCTCCACTGTTTAGCGCCCCGCCATCTGTGCGGGGCGTTGGTGTTTCAGCGCCTTGATCGATATTGTCATGCGCCGACGAGATCGCTATAATGCCAAAAGCCTAGTTGAGGCTATCGCAATCGCAATACGGACGACCTTACCATGCGTATTCTGATTACCGGCGGCGCAGGTTTTATTGGTTGTAACCTGGCCCACCGCCTGCTTGACCGCGGTCACGACCTACTTATTTTCGACAATCTTGCGCGCCCGCGCACGCCGCATAATCTGGCCTGGATCGCAGCCCATGCGCGTAGCGCTCCCGGCACGATGCAGTTTATCCAGGCCGATATACGCGATGCCGACGCCATCTATGCTGCTGCGCACGAGATTGATGCGATCTATCACCTCGCCAGTCAGGTTGCCGTTACTACGTCTGTCCAGAACCCGCGCCACGACTTTGAAGTGAACGCCCTGGGCACATTCAATGTGCTCGAAGCGGCGCGTCGCCAGCCCAAACCGCCCGCCCTGCTCTACGCTTCGACGAACAAGGTGTATGGCGGGATGGAGAACCTGGCGATTGCCGAAGAAGCTACGCGCTACCGCTACCGCGATCTGCCGGCCGGCGTACCTGAAACTCAGCCGCTCGATTTCCACTCGCCTTACGGGTGTAGCAAGGGCGCCGGCGATCAGTACGTGCGCGACTATCAGCGCATCTATGGCCTCCCGACCGTCGTTTTTCGCCAGTCGGCGATCTACGGCCCGCGTCAGTTCGGCGTTGAGGATCAGGGTTGGGCGGCCCATTTTGTGATCGCCACGCAGACCGGGCGCCCGATCACGATTTACGGCAATGGCAAGCAGGTGCGCGATATGCTCTATATCGACGACCTGATCGATCTCTATGAGACGGCGCTGGCGCAGATCGATCGCGCCGCCGGTCAGATCTATAATGTCGGCGGTGGCCCAACTAATGTCCTGTCGATCTGGGCCGAGTTCCAGCCGCTCCTCAGCCGGTTCGCCGGCCGGCCGGTTGAAGCCGGCGCCTATGGTGAATGGCGCCCCGGTGATCAGCCGGTCTGCGTGCTCGACATCCGCAAGGCTGCCGCTGAACTTGGCTGGCAACCCAAAGTCGGCGTGGAAGAGGGCATGGGCCGGCTGTACGCCTGGGTGCAGGAAAACATTGCACTTTTTCAGGAGTGATGGAAGGCCTGGGGACGCGGTTCGCCCCGTCTCCAATCCTTCAAAATGATATGCGTATTCTTTTTGCCCTCACCTACTATCGGCCCTACATCAGCGGCCTGACGATCTATGTTCAGCGCCTCGCCGCCGCGCTGGTTCGACGTGGCCATAGCATCACGGTCCTTACTTCGCAATACGATCCGAGCCTGCCGCGCAGCGAGGAGATGGACGGGGTGCGGGTTGTGCGCGCTCCGGTGCTGGCGCGAGTGAGCAAAGGCGTCATTATGCCCAGCTTCGGCGCCCTGGCCAACCTACTCGCGCTGCAACACGATGCGATGAGCCTGCACTTGCCGCAGTTCGATGCGCCCGGCCTGGCCCTGCGCGGCCGGCTCTTGCGCCAGCCGGTGGTACTCACCTACCACAGCGATCTGCAACTGCCGCCTGGGCCAGTGAACGCGCTCGCCAACCGGGTGGTCAATACGGCCAATCTTGCCGCCGGCGCGCTCGCTACGCGCATTGTGGCCTACACCCAGGATTTCGCCGAGCACTCGCCCTACCTGCGCCGCTTCCGCAATAAGATCGTCGTTATTCCGCCACCGGTGGAAGTGGCCGATGCCGGCCTCGCCGATGTACAGATCTTCGGTGAGCGCTACAATCTACGGCGCCCAGTGATTGGGATGGCGGCGCGCCTCGCCGCCGAGAAGGGCGTTGAAGTGTTGCTCAACGCCCTGCCGAAGATCCTCGCGACCCATCCGCATGCCCGTGTGGTCTTCGCCGGCCCGCACGAAAATGTGCTCGGCGAAGAGGCTTATGCGCGCCGCCTTGCGCCGCTCTTCGAGCGCTACAAAGCCAACTGGACGTTTGTTGGTACGCTTGGCCCGCAGGAGATGGCTGCGTTCTTCCCCAACCTGGACGTGCTAGTGGTGCCGTCGCTTAACTCAACCGAAACCTTCGGCCTCGTCCAGGTTGAAGCGATGCTCTGCGGCACACCCAGCATCGCCTGTGCCCTGCCCGGCGTGCGCCAGCCCGTTCTGCAAACCGGCATGGGCGAAGTTGTGCCGGTCGGCGACCACGAGTCGCTGGCGGCCAGCATCCTGCGCGTGCTCGACAACCATGACTATTACGTGCGCCCGCGCGCCGAAATCGCCGCCAAATTTTCCACCGCGATCACCGCTCAGCGGTACGAAGCATTATTCGAGGAATTACGGTCAAAGTAGCGGCGTAAGGGCGGCTCGCGAGCCGCCCCGACAGTACTGTGACAACAGCCAATGAAAGACTACCTCCGCCCGCACCTGTACACCCTGCCGATCCACCGGGCCATGCTCCGTGCGGTTGAGGCGCGCCTTTTCGCCGAGTTGGCCCCCAATCTGCCTGAGCCGATCCTTGATCTGGGTAGCGGCGACGGCACCTTTGTGCAAATTGCCTTCCCCGGCAAGCAGGTCTTCGGCATCGACCCGATTGTGGCCGATACATGTGAAGCCCAGCGCCGAAGCGTCTACGCCGGCCTGAGTATCGCCGACGGCAGTGCATTGCCCTTCGCCGATAATTATTTTGCCAGTGCGATCAGCAACTGTGTGCTCGAACACGTTGTTCCGCTCGATGCGACCCTGGCCGAGACGACCCGCACCTTGCGCCCCGGCGGTTTATTCATTGCTTCGGTGGTAGGCAATCGCTTCCCGCAGGATCTGCTTGGCACCTGGGCGCTGAACCAGTTGGGGTTAGACGGCAGCCGCTACGGGCGCTGGTTCAACACAATCTCTAACCATCACAACACACTTAGCCCCGCCGCTTGGACGGCGCGTTTCAACCAGGCTGGTCTGGAGGTTGTGCGCTACCAGCCCTACTTCAGCAGTGCGGCGCTGAAACTATTCGACTTCAGCCACTACTATGGTGCGCCGAGCCTGATCACCAAAAAACTCACCGGGCGCTGGCTGCTCGTTCCGCCGCTCTCGCCAAACCTGCTCTGGGAACCGATCCTACGCCGGATCTACCTGGCTCCGCCGGAAGCCGACGCGCCGTACTACTTCTTTATTTGTCGCAAACCTGTTTAGTGCCGGGACGCAGGCGGCAACTCGACTAAGGACCAAGGATCAAAGACCAAAGCCGGACACAGCGTGACTGCAATTCGACTGAAGATCAAAGACCAAAGCTAGATTCACCGTCCATCGTCCTTTGCCGCTTGTTCATTTTCCACCCGACAGGGTATAATCCTCAGAGGAGGATGATTCGTTATGACAGAGCCGACCACCGCCGCTGATGCGGCTACCCTGGTTGAAGAGGGCCGGGCCGCGTTGATGGCCGGCGACAATTTTAATGCGCGCCAGCGCTACCGCCAGGCCTTGGAGTTAAACCCAGAGGCAATTGACGCCTGGATCGGGTTGGCCGGTTCGGTGCGCCCATATCGTGAGAAGCGCCAGCATTTGCAGCGCGCCCTGGCGATCGATCCCGCGAATCCTGATGCGTTGGCTGTGCTTGCTCAGGTTGAGGCGCGCCTGGCTGCCGGTGAACTGCTCGCCCCCGGCCCAGTGCGCGAAGCGCCGCCGCCCCCGCCCGTAGAACCCGTTGAGGAAACCCTCGCGGATGTGCCGGAGCAGAGCCTCGATCTGCAGACAACGCAAGTCGAAATGGGCTATTGCTACCGCCACCCCGACCGCGAGACCGGCCTGCGTTGCACAAATTGCAACACGCCGATCTGCACCGACTGTGTGCGTCCGGCCCCGGTTGGCCAACTCTGCCCCGACTGCGCCCGCGAACGCCGCCCGGTGAACTATCAGGTCGAGGCATGGCATTTAGTGGTTACGGCAGTTGTCGCGCTTATTTACGGCACGCTGCTAACCTTTCTGGCCTTCAACGTGCTCAGCTTTGCGGGTTTCTTCAGCTTTATTGCCGCCTTTTTGCTTGGGCCGCTTGGCGGTGAAGGACTCGTACGCATTCTCGAAGTGCTAGCCCAAAAGAAGCGCGGTCGGTCACTCCAGATCACGCTGAGCGTTGCCTATGCCTTTGGCGCCGCGCCGCTGCTTGTGCCGCTCTTCTTCGTCGCGCCGTTCCTCGGCATCGCCCTCACCATTTTTACCGTGATCGCGATCACCACCGCAATGGCCCGCTTGCGGTAACCTGGCGCGACCTGTTGGGGCGGACTTATGTGTCCGCCGTGCCCGCAATGGGCACCCACGTGGGGTTGCCCCTTCTGCGCAATCTGCGTCATCTGCGGACGCCGTTACCACATCCGATTCTGGGTCGGGCCATTTTCTTGAGGCGCCGGTTGGCTGCTTTCGGTGTAGGGGAGGCCCAGGTGGGTGTAGGCGCGCTGGGTGGCGATCCGACCGCGCGGGGTGCGCTGCAAAAACCCGAGTTGCAAAAGGAACGGCTCATACACGTCTTCGATTGCATCGACTTCTTCGGCCAGCGCAGCGGCCAGGGTTGTCAGGCCCACCGGCCCGCCATTGAACAGTTCGATGATTGCCCGCAACAGCCGGCGGTCGTTTTCGTCGAGGCCGAGTTCGTCGATCTCAAGCTGGGCCAGCGCGGCTCGCGCCACCGGTAAGTCGATCGTGCCGTCGGCGATTACCTGGGCGTAGTCGCGGACGCGCCGCAACAGGCGGTTGGCAATCCGCGGCGTACCACGCGCGCGCCGACCGATCTCCTGAGCGCCCTCGGCAGTGATTGGCATCCCCAGGATGCGCGCCGAACGCGAAACGATCTCGTTCATCGCTGCGTCGTTGTAGAATTCCAGCCGATGCACCGAGACAAAGCGATCGCGCAGCGGTGAGGTAAGCAGGGCCAGGCGGGTTGTTGCGCCGATGGTGGTAAAGCGCGGCAGGTTCAGGCGCAGGTTGCGCGCACTCGGCCCTTTACCGACGATCAGGTCGAGCGCAAAATCTTCCATCGCCGGGTAGAGCACTTCCTCAACCGCCCGGTTAAGCCGATGTACCTCGTCGATAAAGAGCACATCGTCCTTCTGTAAGTTTGTCAGCAGCGCAGCCAGATCGCCGGCCCGCTCGATCGCGGGGCCGCTCGTGATCTTGATCTTCACGCCCATTTCGTTGGCGATCACCCCGGCGAGCGACGTCTTCCCCAGGCCGGGTGGGCCGTAGAAGAGCGTATGATCGAGCGGCTCGCTACGCCCCTTCGCCGCCGTAATCGCGATCCGCAACTGCTCGACCGTCTTCTCCTGGCCGATGAATTCGGGTAATGAGCGTGGGCGCAGGCTCTTCTCAACCTGCTGGTCGTCCTCGCGGGTTTTGGGCGTCACCAGCCGATCGTCGTCGCTCATTCCTGGCTCCTCAGCACGGACGTGCGCTATCTAGCGCAATTATACCATAGCGCCTGGATTGAGGAGATATTAAGCTGACATTATGCGCTACATCTAGGCTTAATATTGTCAAGTTATCCACATGTTGTGGGTAACCGGTGGATAAACTACAAAATCTAGGAGCGTTCAGCCTTGATTGCGCCGAACGCTCCTAGATGTAGTGGTCTCAGAACCTTGAATTACGGCGCTGGGCAGGGGGTATAGTTGTTGTTTACGTTGTTCTGCAGGCGCACCTGGCCCTTCTTCACCACATCCAGGCTACGCGGCGTAAGCAGGATGCAGCGATCGCCCTGGTTGTTCGAGCGGTTGAAGACGATCGCGTAGGGGACGCCGTTCTCTACGTAGAAGCCGCGCAGGTTGCCGTTGTTGCTAGCGCCATTGGTGCGGCCCACCAGCGCCCAACCATCACGGTCGGGGTCCCAATCGCCGCGGCCGGCAAGGGCCACGTTGCGCTCGATCAGCACGCGCTTGCCCTGTTGACGCGCCCGGTAGAGCGGTTCCAGCGCCAGGCCAACCAACACCGGGTCGTGGTCCGACGAACGGAATGCATCCGGCGCAAACAGGCTGTCCTGGATGGGCGACTTGAAGCTCGTGTCGTAGTCGATCAGGTCAACTTCGTCGGCGTTGATGTGCCACTCGGTAACGCCGGTTACGTGGCTGGTTAGGCTTGCGCTGGACATAGCGTAGTCCAGGTAGCCGAACTGGCCGTCGAAGCCGTAGCTATAGGCCAGCGGCCCCTGGAACTCGGCGATCAGGTTGGTGAAGCCGCCCTGCTCCAGCACGACAATCGGCTGCTCCTTGGCGTAGGAGTTCAGGTCGCCGATGATCATGTAGTTGGCCGAGCCGCTGTTGGTCGGGTCGCCCGCGATCCAGTCGATCAGTGCTTCAGCGGCGGCGGTGCGCGTGCCGTTACAGTTGCCTGAGCCGTTGACGAGATCGTCGTCGCCGGCGCCACAGCCCGAACCCTTGCTCTTGAGGTGGTTCACCACAACCGTAAAGCGGGCGCCGGTGGCGCGCTCCTCAAAGCTCTGCGCGAGCGCCGGCCGATTGCGGTTGCTGTCGTAGCGCGAATCAACGCTACTGTCGATAATGGCGTAGTCGCCCAGCGGGTTGACCGTGGCGGGCTTGTAGATGATGCCGACTTTGATCGCGTCGGTGCCGATCGGGCCGGTTTCGATATAGGCATAACCATCGAGGCCGGCGATAATATCGGCCATTGCTTCAACGCCGGTGGTGTTTTCGATCTCGATCAGGCCAACTACATCAGCGTCGAGACCTTCCAACGTGGCCAGGAGCTTGGCGCGCTGACGCTGGAATTCATCAGGTTGGTCGCTGTCGGCGCCACGGCATTCCAGGTTTTCCAGCGGGCCGCAGGCGTTATCTAACGAACTGCCGGTCGGATAATCCAGCGTCACAAAGTAGTTGAGCGTGTTGAACGCCGCCACTTTAATCCGTCCGCCGACATCGTCGGGCGCTGCGTCACGCGGGTTGACGGCGGTGTAGGTGCCGTAGGTAGTGGGCTGGACGCGGTAGGCGCTGAAGCCGAAGCCCAGCACGCCGGTGAAGTCGCTGACGATATCACCGCCGCGGAAGCTATTCTCCAGGCTGAACGGCAGCCCGTTCGGGTGCGTATTGCCGCTCACCGGGTTCTGCTCACCAATCGCGTCGTCGATGAGGATCCGGCTGCGCAGGTTCAGGTCGAGCCGTGTGAAGTACGCTGCACTGCCCGGAACCTCAAGCGCCGTCGGAGTGTAAGGCCGGCCCTCAGCGCCGATTGGCAGCGCTAGCACATACTCGCCGAAGCGGTCGTAGTTAAAGTACTCGCTGATCACCAGATCTTGCGACAGGGTGATCAACATACCTTCGTAGCGCTCCAGATAGGTGCTGTCCGGCACCGGGAGCGTCACTTCGGCGGGCGCAACGCTGCCCGTGCCGCAGTTGACAATGCTCGCCGCCGGTACAGCTGACGTGTTGTTGTTCGCGCCATTGATCGTCGTCTCGTTGAAGCGCTCGCGGGCAAAGCCCGTAACACGCACCAGGTCGCCGACGCTCACCGTATCGGCGGTGCCAGTGAAGACGAAGATGCCGTCCGAGGTGGCCGGGTCGCCGTCGCCCGTGGGGTCTTGTATATAGAATCCGCCAATGCCGACCGCGCTGGCGCCTGCATAATCGCCCACCACAACGCCCAACGTCGTCACATTGCCGCTCATCGCTGCGTTTGCGCCGCTGCCTTGAATGGCGTAGATCGGTGTGAAGGCTTGTTCGCAGACGGGCACTGCCGGCTGCGCTGTGATCGTGGCGGTGGCGCTGTCGACACTGCCGACGCTGTTGCTGATCTGCACCCAATAGCTGTAGTTGCCCTCATTCAACGCGGGTGTGGTGTAGCTGCTGCTCGTGGCACCGCCGATGGGGTTGCTCGTGTCGCCGCTCAGGCCGGTGTACCACTGGTAGCTCAGCGGCGCGCTGCCTGCGGCAACCACACTCAGCGTTGCCGCCTGGCCCAGGTTGATCGTCTGGCTTTGCGGCTGGGTGGTAATGCTCGGCGCGATCGGCACCGGGTCGCCGCCACAGACATTCAGCGGCGCGGCCGAGTTGCGCGGGGCGGGCGCGCCGGTGCTGAAGTCGGCGCTGTTGATGTTGGTGTCGGTGCAGCCGTTATCGGCGCGGAAGGCAGCTGTGGTGTTGCTCAGCGTCGGCGCTGCGGCGCTGCCTTCGAAGAAGTTGGCGTTACCATAGCCAACCAGATCGATGATCCGGGCCAGTTGTTCAGTTGTACAAGGCGTCGAGCCGCCGTTACAGCCGAGGCTGGTTGTGCCCGTCGCCAGCGCGAATTTGCCCGCTCCGGCTGCGGCTGCGATGGTGCCCGTTGCATCCGGTGTGGGGAGTGGCCCGCCATTGGCTCCGCCGCCCAATTGAACCAGGAAGTACTGGCCCGGCTGGAGCGTGATTGCAGGTAAGGCTACAAGTTGGCCTGAATTGGCGCCGAAATTGCCCGTGCCGGTGGCGCTGGCATACTGGAGCGACAGGTCGTCAAGCGCTACCGGGTTTGCGCTGCGGTTAAACAATTCAACATAATCGTTGGTCAACGGTGCCCCGGCATTGCCGCCGCCGCCATACACCTGGCTGATCACCACTTCGGCGTTTGCGCTTTGCGCCGCCGTTGGGGTAATTGCAAACGGGCCAATCAAAAACGCCGCCAACGCGATCAGTGCGCCCAGCAGGCGCGATGAACGAGACACGCTACGCATGCCGACTCCTTACACTTACGACACGAGGTGAACCTCTCCATTATGCGCCGCCTTAGGTTAAGCCAATGTGAAAATATGATGATCTCCACGCTAATTCGCGGTGACAATCTGTTCAGCTTTATATTGCAAACAGCCCAATCAGCGCCCCTGCAAGCGTTCCTTTTTGATGTGGTATAGTAGTGGCGCTAGCTGCGCGGCTCGGTTGCCGCAATCACCGCAGCGTCAGCCCACTACTATCCCAAGGAGGTCTTTGTGAGCCCTGATCTCGAACGCTTGATTGGACGGGCGATTCTCGACAAGGCGTTTCGCAAGCAATTGTTGGACGATCCCGATCAGGCCGTGGCCGACGCTGGCTTTAAGCTGACACCCGACGAAATGGACAAAGTGCGCGATGCGGCGCGGAAAAACGCGCAGAGCGATGAAAGCACCATCGATCGGCAACTTGATTTTGGGACAACCGCCGCTGGTTCGTGGAATTAGTTTGTTGTCCGTTCGTTGGCCCGAACCAGTTATAGGTGTGTTTTTGGGGCGCCGCTGAGGCGCCCTGATCATATGCTAGTACACGTCGGCGGAAGTTCGCCAGGGGTTGTACGCGGGTTTGCGCCCGCCACAGTGCGGTGTCCGCCGTAGGCGGACGTACGCTTTAGCGTACTGGTCGATGGCTTTCAATGTTGTTGGGGCACGGCACAACCTGCCCTTACTGTAGTATAAGTAGCGCGTGCTGTGAAACAACCAGATCCACCCGACCTCGACATACTGCTGAGCCAACTTGATAATCTGCCCGCGAGTCAGCATCGTGCCGGGCTGTTGACCCCACTCAACAGCGCGCTGACGGTGCTTACGGGGTTGGGCCTGATCGTAATGCTGCTGAGTCCCGGTACACCCGGATGGCTAAACGCTCTGATCGTGAGCGGCAGCCTGGGTTTAAATCTCCTCGTCTTCTGGCTCAACCGGATCGGGCGTACCGCAACAGCTGCGTATCTCTTTACCTATTGGATCACTGCCGGTACGCTCTGGTTTTTTATCGACAATACCCTGCTGGCCCAGAATCTGTTTAACGGCACGATCTTCAGCGCTGTGCTCGGTATGTGTGTCTTGCTCGCCGGTTTGCTGCTAAGCAGCGTGATGGCGTTTGTCTTTGCCGCCGCCAATGCGGTAGTGATCCTCGTGGTGTATTGGCTTTACTATAACACCTACGAATTGTCTGAACGTGGCCCGCTGATCGAGGCAATTAGCGTTGGGTTGCCCCTGGTCGTCTTTCTGTTTATGATCGCGGTGATCTCGTGGCTCTACCAGCGGGCGCTTGCCATTGCCGCCGAACGCTTGTCTGTCGCACGCCAGCGGATCGTGCGCAATGAAATGCTGCGCCGTGATCTGGCCATTGCCCGTGAATTGCAGCAACGGCTCTATCCGCTGCCGCCGCTTACCGACGCCAGCATTCGTATTGCCTCGCGCTCGGAGCCGGCCCGCGAAACCAGCGGTGATTTTTACGATTTTATTGATCTCGACAAAAACCGCCTTGGTCTTGTCGTCGCCGACGTTACCGGTAAGAGTATTGCCGCTGCCCTGGTGATGGCCATGGCGCGCGGTACCCTGCGCTCTGAGGCAACCCGCCATGTCAACCCGTCTGATGTGCTGCGTTATGCGAACCTGACCATCTGTCAGGATCGCTCGGTGCGCCAGATGATTACCTGCTTTTATGGGGTGCTTGATACAAAGGAGCTCACCCTGACCTTCTCGAACGCCGGCCATCCTTTTCCGGTGATCCGCCGTGACGGTGGCTTGGAGGAGATTGAAGTCTGTGGGTTGCCGCTCGGCGCCCGCCCCGACGCGCACTATATCGATCAGACGATCCAACTGCGCCCCGGCGATCAGTTCGTGATTATTAGCGATGGCCTGTTGGAGGAGCGCAACTCCAGTCGTGAGATTTTCGGCTTTGAACGGCTTACGAACACAATTGCCGCCGCCGATATGACCGACCCGCAGCTCGCGCTCGATCAGATCTGGAATGATGTTGCGCAGTTCCGCGGCGCAACCGAGCAAAGCGACGATATCACCCTCGTGGTCGTGCAAATCGGCGATCTGCTTGACCAGGCTGAAGCCCAGTTCGAGCGCTATGTGCCGTTGGCTGCCCAGCAATTGTAGGCCCACTTTGTCATCAGACGCCGCCGCGTATACTGCCGCCGTCGCCGAGGTGCGCCGCTTCGCCGAAACATTGCCCGCTCCGTTGCCCGCGCTCTGCCTGCCGGTGCTCGAACGCATCTGTGCCGGTTCGTTCAGCCGGATCGCCGCACTTTTGCCCCGTTGGCTTAGCGACCTCGCGCCGGTGCCGTCTGCAACGGCGCATCAGCTCGGCGTTGCCCAACTCTGCGGCTGGTGGTTCGTCAGCGCCCAGGACGATCTGCTCGATGGCGCTGTTGCGCCGGTTGATCTACTTGGCGCACACCTGGCGCTCCTCCACGCGGTAGAATTGTTGCGTACGCTCGGCCTCGCCAAACAACCCTCCTGGCCTGCTTTGACGAAGCTTGCGGCCGTGTCGGCGGCTGGATACGCCGAGGAATGGCTTGCGCCGAGCGAGCCCGCCACCTATACGCCTGAACTTGTCGCTCGTCGGGGCGCGTTATTCCAGTTTGTCGCTCTTGCCCAACTCGATCTAGCCGGCCTGCCGCGCCATGCACCCCTGCGCGCCGATTTGCCCTTTGCGCTCGATCAATTGTCGCTTGCGCGCCAGCTCAGCGACGATGCCGCCGACTGGGCCGGCGATCTGCGCAATGGGCGCCTGAACCTCGTTTCGGCGGCGCTTGCCCGCGATCTGCCCGCCGAGTCGCGTACCGCCGAACGGCTCGCCGGCCGCCAACTTGTTGCCGAGCCGATCTGGGCGGAACTCGAACAGCAGCACGCCGCCATTTGTGCCACAGCGTTAGAACGCTTACAGCCCTATGGCCCAAATCGCCTGGCTGATCTGATCGCCGCTGAGGCTACCCAGGGTGCCATCCGGTGGGCTGATCTGCGCGCGCAACGGGCGGCGGCGCGGCAGATGCTGCTTGAAGCCTGAGATCAGGATTCAGGATTCAGAAGATATGCATTCGGCGCTCTGTTCTCTGTTCTCTGTTCTCCGCTATGAGGAGCCGAACCCTATGCTTGACCAGCGTCCAATCGACGCCGCCCTCGCCTGGCTCCAGGCCGCCCAGCGCTCCAGTGGCGAATTGCCGACGCTCACCGCCCGGCGCTTCGACATGGCCGACGCCCACCCGCATCCCTGCTGTGTCTACACAACCACTTACGTCATTCACGCCTTGCGCCACTTCACTGCCCACCCAACGGCTAGTGCGGTGCGTAGTGCCGCCGGCGCCTTCTTACGTGCCGAGCGGAACCCTGACGGCGCGTGGAGTTACGAGGGTCGGGCGACGCGCCGGGTGCCGCCCGATCTCGACGATACAGCCTGTGCAGCTGCGGCGCTGCTTACGCTTGGCGAACGGCCGGGCCTGGAGCTGTTTCAGCTCCTCTGGGAGAATGAAGCGGCGCCCGGCGGCCCCTACTATACCTGGATCGGCGTCAATCAGATGCCCGGCCACCTGCTTGCGCGCCATCTGGATGCGCTGGTAAATGCCAACGTACTCCTTTGCGCCGGCCTGGCCGGGATCAGTCTGCCGGGAGCGGCAGCCTATCTGGTTGATCTGATCAAGCGCGGCGATCTTGCTGCCGCCAGCGACTACTGCCTGGAGCCGCACCTGCTGGTCTATGCAATTGCGCGTGCCGCAATCGATGGGGCTGTCGCCGAGCTTACTCCGGCCCTGCCTGCGCTGCACACCTACGCGCTGAACCTGCCCGCGCCACCAGGAGAAACCCAACCGTTGCGCCTGGCCTGCCTTACGGCAACCCTGCTCGCCCTCGGCGATCCGGCGGCTGCCGAGCCGTACCTAATGGCGTTGATTGCGGCCCAGGCTCCCGACGGCAGTTGGCCTGCAGCGGCGGCATACTCAGGCTACCCACCCTGGTTCGACGGCGCGCCGGCTCTGACGACGGCCATTGCCCTGGATGCGCTTGGCAAATGGTTTGAGTAGCGTTGACTGCGAAACAGTCAACGCTGCCCAAACTTCAAAATAATGCGCGATACCGCTCCAGCCACACTACTGCTCGTTCAGGCGTGTCGGCGCAAGCGCTGAGGGTGGCACTGATCTGCGTTTCGGTTGCCTCATCGATCATTGCGCCGATCAGCACCAGGCGGTTCAGTGGTGTAAGCGGAGCACGCATACGCAAGGGCGTAAAGTTGTGGCGAGCAGCAACAAGTTGGACATCGTCGGGCCACGGTGCATCGGTGCAGTGGACGACCCCTTTTGCGCGATAGATTGTCGCCGGTAGCTGTTCGAGTGCCGCCATAAACGCTGCCCGTTGCAGAGGTGCGTCGCTGGTCCAGGCGAAGCTGCGGAAGCCGTCGTGGCTGAGGTGATCGGGCGCTGGAATGGGGTCTGCGTCGGCGCGCCGCGGGCCAAACAGTAGTTCCGGCGCGATCACGCCGTGGGCCGCCGGCAGCAACACTGCGCGTGGGTTGAGTTCACGCAGGCGCGCTTCAGCCGCCGCCCGTTGGGCCGGCTCAACCAGATCGACCTTACTCAACACGATCAGATCAGCTGCCCGTAATTGCCACTCAGCCACCGGCGAGGTATGGAGCGCCTGCTCCAGATTGCTCACGTCGGCCACAGCTATCACCGCATCAAGCGGCAATCCGGCGCTGCGCACCTGGCGGATCATCCCGCCCGGCTCGGCCAGGCCGGTTGTCTCGACAATAATCAGATCCGGTTCGGCCTCGTCGATCAACGTTTCAATCGCCAGCAGAAAATCGCTGCCTGCTGCGCAACAGATGCAGCCGTCGGTCAATTCTACCAGCGGGCTGGCGCCCGCGCTGCTCAGCACCGCGCCGTCGAACCCAATTGCGCCGATCTCATTCACCACCAACCCGATCCGCCGCCCGCCTGCCCCGCGCGCGATCACTTCACGCAGCAACGTCGTCTTGCCGCTACCGAGAAAGCCGGTCACAATTTGGATTGGCGGTGTATGCATGGTCAATATCGCCCTTGCCGCGCCTCGGCGTAGCCCGTGAGCTCGACATAACCACTGCCACTCAGCGGTCGGCCGGCCTGTGCGCCGCTTACGGCAACCGTGCCTTCCCAGTAGACGACGGCAACGGCTAATTCCTGATCTTCCAGGCGCGGTGTGATGTTGAGGCGCAGATCCAGGTTAGCGATCGTTAGATCCCAGCCCGCCGGATAGACTGCTCCTGAGCGCGGGCTGCGCCAGGTGTCGCGCACTTCCAGCGTTACGTCGGCCGGATCGAGACTTTGCACGCTGCCGTCGGGCGCAACCAGCGAGCCGAAACTATAGCTTACGGACGTTGGCGTGCGTACCTGGGCCCACATCAGTTCGCGATCATCATCAAGCTGAATGCTGAACCAATCCCACCCGACGGCGTCGCCCTCCAGCGCGCTGGTGCCCCATTCGTGGTCCATCCAACTCCAGCCCTGCACGGCGTGGGTCGCATCACCGACCTGAACCGTGCCACTGGTTTCCATGCGCGTTAACGAGTAATAATACGAGGCGTTGCCTGTCTCCGCGCCCTTCTGGCTGAAACCGCGATCACCCTGGAGCGCCGGCGGCTTGCGGCTGGTTGCCGTCAGATCGAGCGCCAGGTCGCCTTCGGCAGCGCGCAGGCGCATGGTCATGCCTTCGGGGCCGCTCCCCTCAGCCGACCAGTCATCGAGGAAGACCTGAAACGGCTCGCCGCTCGCTCCGGCCAGCCCGGCAGCATCGCGGCTGAAGCGATCAAAGGCGTAGAAGCGCCCGGTCTGGACATCGGCCACGGCCAGGTGGGCCATAAAAATCGAGTTGGCGCCCCATGCCGACGCACGCTCGGTCGGCTCGGGTGTTAACCCACGCCGAAAGAAGGTCAGTTGAAAGCCGAAGTGGCGGCCATCGGTAGCCTGGAGGTTGCCGGTGTAGTACCACCATTCAGTCTGATACTCCGGGTGCGGGCCATGATCAAGCGGGAAGCTGAACGGACGCGGCGCCAGTACGCGAGTAAACCCTGCCGCGCCATCGGCATTAACCGCCTCGACGGCGCTCAGCGAAGCGCGGATCGTCGGCTGGCCCGGCGCCACACAGCCGCTCAGACTTAGGATGATCAGCAAGCTCAAAAGACAGATTCGCATCGTAAGAACTATTTCTAGCGGTATAGTGTAGAAACTGTTGGGTGTTGCACAGCACCTGTTCATTGTACCTGTTTGCGCAGTTGTTCGTTCACCAATTTCACTTTTGCCGTTCTTGCGTCAATCCAGGAAGCAACGTACCATGAGCCACAACGATGTTCCCGCTGATACCGCCCGTGTGCTTGTGGCGGTGGTAAACCGTGTACGCGATCTGGAGCTTGCCCGCAGCGCCGGCTGGTATCGGGTGCCGCTGGCCCATGTGCCGCAGCGTTTCGCCGCCGAGTATCTAGCTTTTTACCAGACGCGGGTGTTCGGCGCCGAGCGCTGGGCGGTGCGCTATTATGCGCCGGTGCTGCACTACCGTGTCGTAACCCGAAGCGAATTATTGCCCGCTGAGCCGAACCATCCACGTGCTGCCGAGCGTTATTATCGGGTGGAAATTGGCCCGCTGCGCAGCTTGCCATTGCCTGTGCCCGCGACGCGCCTCCGCCGCGTAACATTCATCAGCACCACTTATGGCCAACTCCGCCGCGCCACCGATGTGCGTGAGTTATTTCACCCCGCTGATGACGACACTGCCGATGACGATCTTTGGGGCGCCGGGTTAGCCGGGCGGAGCATTATATAGGCGGCACGAAGCAGGCGGCAGGCGGCAGGCGGCAGGCGGCAGGGGTGATGGGAGGGCCGAAGCTCGCTTCGGCCTTCTATGTACCATCCCGCCATCCCGCCATCCCGCCATCCCGCCATCCCATCGCCCATCCCGCCATCCCGCCATCCCATCGCCCATCGCTCATCGCCCGTCGTCCGTCGTCCGTCGCCCATCGCCCATCGCCTGTCATCCAGCGCCCGTCGTCCGTCGTCCGTCGTCCGTCGTCCGTCGCCCATCGCCTGTCATCCATCGCCCGTCGTCCGTCGTCCGTCGCCCATCGCCTGTCATCCATCGCCCGTCGTCCGTCGTCCGTCGTCCGTCGCCCATCGCCCATCGCCCATCGCCTGCCATCCAGCGCCCGTCGTCCGTCGTCCGTCGTCCGTCGTCCGTCGTCCGTCGTCCGTCGCCTAAGCATCAGGCATCATTATGCATACAGTTATCGTCGCCAATGCGCCTGGTTTCGACGCCCATCCCTTTCGCGCCCTGCTGGGTAAAGCTGACCTGCTGATCGCCGCCGATGGCGGTGGCAATGCGCTCTACGCCATCGGTTTAACGCCGCATGTGATCGTCGGCGATCTCGACTCGCTGAGCGATCCGGCGCAGGCGGCGTTCTTGGCCGCCGGGGCTGAACTGCGGCGCTTTCCCACCGATAAAGATGAAACCGACCTGGAGTTGGCATTGTTGGCCGCTATCGAACGCGGGGCGACGCAGATCGATGTTTTGGGTGCGCTCGGCGGACGTTGGGATCAGGGGTTGGCCAATGTTGCCTTGTTAGCTCACCCGGAGCTACATGCGTGCAAAGTCCGCCTGCTTGATCGTGATCAGGAGGCCTTTCTGGTTCGCGATGCCGCACCAATCAGCGGTCGCATCGGCGATACCGTCTCGCTGCTGCCCCTTGGCGGCGATGCCCACGGTATTACGACGAGCGGCCTTCAATATCCCTTATCCGACGCGACGCTTCACTTTGAGCGCTCACGCGGAGTGAGTAATGTGATCACGTCCAGCCCGGCGTATGTTACCTTACACACGGGTTTGTTATTGGTTGTGCGGTTGTTTCAGCCGAATGACTCGCTAGAGCAATAGTGCTGGGGAAGGGCTGCGTTGCGGCGCGCCCTTACGAAGTGGCCCAACCGGATTACATATTATGGAGTCCACTATGCGCTACACCATTCATGGCGAGATTGCCCAACGCGTCCGCTTGGAATTTGCGCCTGGCGAGGCGACATGGCTGAGCAAAGGTGCGCTTATGGCTTATTCGGAAGGGGTCACCTGGCGTCCGCGCATTCCGGGCGGCCTTGGCGGTGCTGTGCGGCGTTCGATGGCCGGAGAGGGTGTGACCCTCACCTATGCCGAAGCACAGGGCGAAGGTCAGTTTGCACTGATCGCCTCGAATGCGCCCGGCCATATTGTGGAGTGGGACCTCGCTGCCGGGCCGGTTGTCGCCACCCGCGGCTCGTTTTTAGCCGCCTGGGGTGAAGCTGTCGATATCAGTGTGATTATCGCCCGCAGGGCGGGGGCAGCCTTCTTCGGCGGCGCCGGCCTGTTCCTGCAACGCATCTCCGGCAGCGGCAAGGTGCTGCTCCATGGCAGCGGCGACTTCGAGCAGCGCGAATTAGCGCAGGGCGAGCCGCTCTTCGTCAGTACCGGCAACCTGGCCGCCTTCGCCGACAGCGTCGATTACGATGTCCAGGCGGTCGGCAGTATCGGGCGGGCCTTCTTTGGTGGCGAGGGCATCTTTATGACTAAGCTGACGGGGCCGGGCACTGTGCTGTTACAGAGCCTCAAGCGGGGGGCGGTAGCTGTGAATGCCAGTGGGTAAAGAGCGTGGGGAAGCTAATGCAAAACGCAAAACGCAGATTGCTGCAAGTGCTTTAGCGATTCCCCGCACTTGCCGCCTGCTGCCTGCGTCCTGACATCACGGCGCAAAAATGCGGTAATTTAGGTTGTGAAACGGTCCGTCCAACTCTTCGAGTTGTTCAAGCAGGAAGCGATCGCCTGCGTTAAAGTTGCCATGTTCGGCGATCTCGGCCAGTTGGGCGAAGCGGGTGAGGTACGTTCGCCAGCGCGTGGTTGGTTCGCCGGCGTGGGCCGCGCTGAGCTGCGCCGGCCAATCGCTGGCCTGGGCCAGCATCAACTCGCGGGCGGCCTGATTCAAGGCACGCTCGTGTTCGTCATTGGCGCTGGGAATGCGGGCCGCCAGCGCAACGATGCGCCGTTCGGCGGCGTGGACGGCATGCCAATACTCGGCGGCTCCCGGCCCATTCCATGCGGCATGACCCTCGGTGGCCCACGATCCCGGCTTAAGTGTGACCGTCTGTTGCGGGCGATGAGTACGCAGGTACTCGCCTGGGGTAGTCAGTTCCAGGTTGGGGTGGGTTGCGCAGCGGGTCAGGACAGCCTGGAGCCAGGTTGGCCCTTCGAACCAGCGCGCACCGATCAGATCAGCGTCGAGCGGGATCACTAAGAGGTGGTCGGCAGCATATTGGGCGCTCGCCTCAACCAGCACATTCACGAAATGGTTCGCATGCTCTTGAGCGCGTCGCAGCGCGTGGTACGGATCATATGGCTGAATTGTATGTGTGCCGATCGCGGTGTAACCGCCCGGCGCGTGTGGATCGCGGTAAAGCGGGTCACCGGGATAGCCCAGATCAGGCGACCAGACGTGGTGGACAACGCTGTCGTCGATGAATACTGCCGCCAGCCGATGCGGTAAAATCCACGCCGGCTGCCGAGGGGCTTCCGGTGGCAGGCTACTTGGATCAACGATTACGTAGCGCATGCCTACTTCGGCCAAAATTGTTTCGAGGCCCGGCCGCCAGCCGCACCCCGGTAACCAGAAGCCTTCAGGCCGGCTCATGCGCCGGCTGGTGTGTAATGCACCATGCTCGATCTGCGCCCGTACTGTCGCCTCTTCTTCGAGGAGCGGCAAGTAGGCGTAACTGGCGGCGCCGGCCAGCGGTTCAATGATCCGACTGGCAGCGAGTTCGCGGAACTTCAGCAGCAGGTTGCGATCGTGGCGCTCTTCAAAGCTGCGTAACGCCTGGCGATTCCACTCCAGATAGAAGCGAGCCAGATAAGCGCCATGATGGTCTTCGGCAAGCTCAAAGCGGCGCATATCCTCTTTGCGGCGCTGAATCACCTCGTCCATCCACAGCACAAAGTGTTTCTGCACGACCGGATCAGCCAGTTGCTCCGTAAGCAACGGCGAGAGTGCGAGCGCAATGCGTGGGTTCAGTCCGGTGGCCTGAAGATCGCCAAGCAGACCCACCAGCGGAATCAGCGTCCGCACGATCTGGGTGTGTAGCCCGTCTTCACCGATCGGTTGGCGACCGGCGCGGCGCACATAGGGCACATGAGCGGTGATTAGAAAAGCGATGTGCATGGTCTTATTGTAGCGCTCTACAGCATTGCGCAGATCGATTGAGCCTGCGCACCATAGCGCGAGCGCAGCGCGCCACCGAGTTCAGTGGCCGCAGTGGCTCAATCATGGTGCTCAATGCTCTAGGCATACGTACCGACTGATTTACGGCTCTGGATATTCCGGGTTAACGAACGTCGGCGGCGGTAGAATCGCTGTTGGATCCTCGATTCTCGGCGTTGCTGTGTTCGTTGGCGTCGGCGTCAGGGTTTCCGTCGGTGGCGGTGTTTCCGTTGGCGTGGGAGCTTCCTCCGTCGGTGGCGGTGTTTCCGTTGGCGTGGGAGCTTCCTCCGTCGGTGGCGGCGATGGTGGCGCGCTGGTTGGTGCAGGCGACGGTTGCGGCGGTGTGGGCGACGGTGGTAGCCGGGTTGGCGCCTGCGTTGCCGCGGTCGATTCCAGGGTCGGTTCGAGCGTTGCGGTCGGTTCGAGCGTTGCAGTCGGTTCGAGCGTTGCGGTTGCTTCCAGGGTTGGCGGCACGACCGGTGCGGTTACCGCCGCCGTAGGTGGTGCGGCAGTGGGAACCGGTGTTGGTGGCGGGCTGGCCAAGCCGCGTGCGACCGCAAACAGGAACAGTAGTGTGATCGCAACCAACAACCCGCCGATGATCACGACCGGCAACCCTGGGCTATTTGTCCCATCGTTGCGCTGCTGCGTGCCGGGTCGGGGTGCGCGTGAACGGCTAGGGGCGGGTCGCGGGCCGGTTTGCGGGCGAGTCGGCGGCGCTGTCGGCCCCAGGTTTGCCTCCGCCCCAGGCGGACGCGGGATTGTTGGCGCGCCAATTGCGACGGGCGGCGGTAGAGGACGCCCCGGCGGGACCTCGATACGGGGCCGTGGCGGAGCAACCGGCAGAACGGGCGCGGGGTTGCGCCGCCCCGCCGGAGCGTCGGTACCTTCAGTCTGTGCCAGCGCAGCCAATTGCTCGGTTGTTGCGCGCGGGATGCCGTAGCGCTCGGCAACCCGCTGTAGTTCGGTCACCAGTGCGGCGCCGGTTGGGTAACGCTGGTCGGGGCGTTTCGCCAGGGCGCGCACGAGCACCTGATCAAGTTCGCTCGGCAGGTGCGCCAGCACGCTCGTCGGCAGCGGGGGTGGCATCTGCGCGTGGGCAACGATCAACTGCGGCGTCGCCCCGGCAAACGGCACCCGTCCGGTGACAATTTCGTATGCCACCACGCCGAGCGAGTAGAGATCGCTGCGCCCATCAACTCGTCGCGCCTCGGCCTGTTCGGGCGAAATATACTCCGGGGTGCCCATAAAAACCCCGGTGCGCGTTAAGCGCTCGTCGTCGGCGTCGGAGGTTTGAGCGATCCCGAAGTCGGTTAGCAGCACGCGTCCATCGACGCTGAGCAAAATGTTATGCGGCTTAATGTCGCGGTGGACAGCGCCCTGACGATGGGCGTGGTCGAGCGCCTGGGCCACCGGCTCTAGGAGCGCTAGTGCGAAACCGAGACCGAGCGCTGTGCGTTCTTCCAGAATCGCGTGCAGCGAGCGTCCCTGCACGTGCTCCATTGCAATATAGTAGAGCCCGTCTTGCTCGCCGACATCATAGATCGTTACAATCGCCGGGTGGCGCAACCCTGCCGCTGTAGCGGCCTCGCGCTCGAAGCGGCGTACAAATTCAGGGTCGAGGCTAAGTTGGGCGGCCAGGATTTTAAGCGCAACTGTACGTTGCAGTTGTGAATCAACCGCACTATAGACGCGCGCCATTCCACCACGCCCAAGCTCGGCGCGGATCTCGTAGCGGCCAAGTCGGCGACCGATCAGGCTTGTCACCAGAGGCTCCTTGGACAACGGGCGGGCGCGTGGTGCGCTCAGGGGCGTTGGGGCGAATATGGAACCGCTTCGGCGTGGTTGGCGTTGAAGGAGTGGTTAGGATGAGTGGTATTTTCCCGATCCTGATGGTATAATCAGGCAGATCTCCGCGATTGTACCACAAGGCAAACCCGGTTTCAAAGAGCCTTGAGGAAGTCCTGATGCATTCTGCGCCTGCGCCAAAACTGATGATCAAGCGCCAGGATGGCCAGTACCGCGAGATGGAGTGGGATCGCGAAGCGATTACGATCGGTCGCGATGGCTCCAACGATATTGTAATCGACCATCCGCTTGCCTCCCGGCGCCATGCTCGGCTTGAACGGTCCGATGACGGCTTTATTGTCCGTGATCTTGAAAGTACGAACGGCACCTATCTCAACCAGGAACGGGTTGAAGGGGTGCGCCATCTGCATAATCAGGATCAGATCATTATCGCCGATACGGTGATCGTGTTCCAGGATCCTGAGGCGACGATGAAGGGGATGCTGCCGCCCGAACTGCTGCGCGCCGTGCGTGAGGAGTTGCGGGTCGATAGCCGAACCAAAGAAGTCTACATCAAGGGCCAGATCCTCCAGCCCTCGCTCACCGTCAAAGAGTTTCAACTCCTCGAACTGCTCTACCAGCGTCGCGGCCAGGTGATCAGCAAAGACGAGATTGCGCGGCAGGTCTGGGACTATGAAGTCTTCGACTATAACGCGATCGATGCCCTCGTCTATCGCCTGCGCCAGCGAATTGAACCCGAGCCGAACGGTCCGCGCTACCTCGTAACCCAGCGCGGCTTCGGCTATAAGCTGATCACCACGCCGGAAGCGGAACCACACGAGATGGATGAAGCATAAGCCGCTCTAGCGCAGGAGTACGGGCGGGTCTTGTACCCGCCTGCTCCGCATTCAGCACTCACTCATGACATCAATTACGCTCACCCCCGCCGCTCGTTTGCGTGGCACCGTTCATGTGCCCGGCGATAAGTCGATCTCGCATCGAGCGGTGCTGTTTAATGCTGTCGCTGAGGGCAATGCGCGGGTGACAAACTTTCTGCCCGGCGCCGATTGCCTCAGTTCGATTGCTTGTCTCCGCGCCCTCGGCGTTGAAATTCATCAGCACGAAACGGAAGTTGAAGTGCACGGCGTGGGCCTGCGTGGCCTGCGTGAACCAGCCGATCTGCTCGATTGCGGCAATTCCGGCACGACATTACGCTTGCTTGCCGGGATGCTCAGCGGTATGCCGCTCTTCGCCGTGCTTACCGGCGATGCTTCGCTTCGTTCACGCCCGCAACGCCGGATCGTTGGGCCGCTGCGTGCCCTTGGCGCGCACCTTGATGGCCCCCGCGATGGCGACCGTGCCCCGCTCGCGATTCGCGGCGCAACGCTCCAGGGCGGCGCTTATGAACTGCCTGTCGCTTCGGCGCAGGTCAAGTCGGCGCTGCTCCTTGCTGCGCTTTCCGGCAGCGGCCCGCTCACGCTTACTGGGCGGATCGACTCGCGCGACCATACCGAGCGGATGCTCAAAGCCATGGGGATCGACCTCCAGGTGATGCCGACGGCGATCACGTTACATCCGCCGACCCACCCGGTCTTTCCGTATCCCCTCTCCTTGCGCGTGCCCGGTGATCCATCCTCGGCGGCGTTCTGGTGGGTTGCCGCAGCGATCCATCCCGACGCCGAACTGACCACGCCGGGGGTCTGCCTTAACCCGACCCGTACCGGCGCCCTGGATGTGTTGCAGGCGATGGGCGCCGATATTACGCTGACGAACCAGCGTAATATCGGCGCTGAACCAGTGGCCGACGTGACGGTGCGCTCCTCGCAACTGCATGGCACAACCATCGGCGGCGCGCTCATCCCGCGCCTGATCGATGAGCTTCCAGTGCTTGCCCTCGCCGCTGCCTGCGCTACCGGCGACACGCTCATCCGCGATGCGCAAGAGTTGCGCGCCAAAGAGACCGACCGGATTACCACTGTTGCCGCCGGCCTGGGTGCGTTAGGCGTGCAGGTCGAACCCACCGCCGATGGGATGGGTATCGTCGGCGGTGGCGCACCGCGCTTGCACGGCGCCCAACTCGCCAGCCATCATGATCATCGCCTCGCGATGGCCTGGGCCGTCGCGTCGCTCGTTGCGACCGGCACCACCCAGATTGCCGATCCAGAGTGCGCTGCTGTTTCCTACCCTGGTTTCTGGGAGACGTTGCAGGGAATGCAAAACGCAACATGAAAACGCAACATGTGCTGGAGAGCAATAAAGCGGAAAGCGATAGAGCGATAGAGCGAGTACGTTAAATTGCGTTTAGTTCAGTGGCTCAGTGGCTCAGTGGTTCAGCGCTTCAGTGGCTCAGTGGCTCAGTGGTTCAGTGGCTCAGCGGTTCAGCGCTTCAGTGGCTCAGTGGCTCAGTGGTTCAGTGGCTCAGTGGTTCAGTGGTTCAGTGGCTCAGTGGTTCAGTGGCTCAGTGGTTCAGTGGCTCAGTGCTTCAGTGCTTCAGTGCTTCCCAGGGTTTTTACCATATGAGCGACATTTACACGTTTGCCATTGAAGTATATACCGACGCCTTGCTGATTAGCGGCAGCTACGATTTACCGCTCTATCGGCGGGTGAGCGACGCCCTGAACAGCCGCTTGCACCGTTTCATCACCCTCCGTGACGCCACGGTTGCGCCGCTCTGGCGTCCGCAGCAGGGCCAGCCGGTACCCCAACTACTCGTCGATGTAAGCAGCGCGCTGCTCGTGGCTGTCATCACCGAGCCGACGCCCCCGCCGGGCTTTGTGGCGCCGGCCCCGCCGCGCGATACCCAGCCGATGATGTTCTTTAGTTCAACGTTCGCCATGCGCGCCGACTTTCACAAGCGCAACGATATGGAGCTTGTGGCGATGCTCAGCGAACTCGACGATGACTTTATTCCGCTCAGTGCCGTAACAATTTTTCCGCTCCTTGGCGGTTCACCGCAGAGTCGTTCCTTTGTCTGCTTGAGCCGGCTACATATTCAAGCGTTGTACGCTGTGGGTTTGCCGCTCTCGCGTGCGCCCATTCCCGCCCTCACACCCGACGAACCCGAAGTGCCCGTCGCTGAACCCCCATCCCCCGTCGAACCCGATGAAGCTCCGCAGGAGACAGTGGAACGCGACGAACGCGAAGGGTAAGGTGTGACGACCGAGCAGCGGCACCGGCCTGTGTTCCTTTGTTCTTAGGTTCCTTTGTTCTTAGGTTCCTTTGTTCCTTTGTTCCTTTGTTCTTATAAGGGAAATGATGAAAATCCTCGTCACCGGCGGCGCCGGCTACATCGGCAGCATCACCACCGCTGAACTTATTGCCGCTGGGCATCAGGTCGTCGTGCTGGATAATCTACATCAGGGCCATGCCGCCGCTGTGCATCCCGAAGCTGCGTTCGTAGCGGGCGATCTCGCCGATAAGGCGCTGCTGGCCGAGGTCTTCCGTGAGCATGCGGATATCTATGGCATTATGCATTTCGCCTCGTATACGCTGGTGGGCGAGAGCATGCAACAGCCGTTGCTCTACCTGCGCGATAATCTGGTGAATGCCGCTAATCTGATCGAAGCTGCCGTCGCCGCTGATGTGCAGCGTTTTATCCTCTCCTCCACAGCGAATCTCTTCGACGACCCGGCGCGCATGCCGATCGCTGAAGATGAGCGGATCGTGCCTGGTTCGCCCTACGGTGAGTCGAAGTATTTCGTTGAGCGCGCGCTGAATTGGTGCGCCAAAGTGTATGGCCTGCGCTACGCCTGCCTGCGCTATTTCAATGCCTGTGGTGGTACGCCGAAGGTTGGCGAGGACCACACCCCGGAGACACACTTGATCCCGCTTGTGCTCCAGGTTGCCCTTGGTCAGCGCCCGCATATCACCGTCTTCGGCAACGATTACCCCACCCGCGACGGTACCTGCGTGCGCGACTATGTGCATGTCGTCGATCTGGCTCAGGCCCACATTCTCTCGATGCAGGCCCTCGATAAACTGGGCGTGCGCCACTACAATCTCGGCAATGGCAACGGCTTCACCGTGCAAGAGGTGATCGATACGGCCCGTGCCATCACCGGCCATCCCATCCCCCAGGTTCTCGGCCCGCGCCGCGCCGGTGATCCCGCAGTGCTGATTGCCTCCGCAGATACCATTCGCCGCGAACTCGGCTGGCAGCCACGCTACCCCGAACTGACCGATATTATGCGTTCGGCCTGGGAATGGCATCAATCTCGCCCGCATGGCTACGCCGAGCACGCCTGACGCTTCGCCCCCGTACGGACGACCCGTGTGATCACCTATCTGCGCAATCTGCGCAATCTGCGGATGCGAATCGGGCTTCTGCACGCCTGTTCGCATGGTATAATCCAGCTCCGGCGTTCGTTCCCAGCTCGCAGGCGGCATCAGGATGTCCCTTCTTACGCAGGTCGGTAACTATAAGCTTGAGCGTGAGATTGGTCGGGGAGCATCCAGCGTTGTCTGGCTTGCGCGCCATATCCTGATCACCGATCAGGTTGTGGCGATGAAGGTGCTGACTTCGCAGGAACGCGAGACGGTGCGCCGTTTCCAGCGCGAGGCTGCGATCTCCGCCCGCCTGCACCATCCCAACATTGTGCGCATCTTCGATTATGGCGTGCAGAAGTTGTACTATTACACCGCCCTTGAGTATATCTCCGGCGGCTCACTCCGCCAGTTGCTCGAACGCCAGCAGCGTCTGCCGCTTACCCACGCTCTGGCGATCTTTCGTCAGGTGGCTGCCGCCCTCGATTATACACATCGCCTCGGGGTGGTGCATCGCGATGTCTCGCCGGGCAATATTTTGCTTAGCGAGGACGTCAACAGCGCTTTTCTTACCGATTTTGGCATCGCCCGCGATACAGCCCAGCCGATCACGGTGGTGCAATCGATCATGGGCACCCCCGGCTACCTCTCGCCCGAACACGCTCTCTCCGCTACTTCGGTTACCCACCTCTCCGATCTGTTCAGCCTGGGCGTAGTGCTTTATCAGATGCTCAGCGGTGTGTTGCCCTGGTCCGAGCAGACGGGTCTGCCCGAAGGGCCGAAGTTTGGTCCGCCCCCCTCGCTGCGTCAGCGTGGCGTTGAGGGTTTACCGGCTGAAATCGATCATGCCTTGGCGCGGATTTTGGAGATCGAGCCAACCAAGCGCTTTCCCTCTGCGCAGGCCGCTGTTGCCGAGTTCGACCGCATTGTTGCCCGCCATACCGCGCCAACCCAATTGCTTACTGCCGGCGCGACGGTAAGCCGGCCTGTAGCACGTAAACCGACCGATTTTCAGGCTAATGGTGTCGTGGCCAATAACGTTGAACTGGTGCTCGGCGCCGATCTGACTGCTGCACCAATCGATGCGGCCCATCGGCGGGCTGCCGAACTCAGCGATCCGCGTACCGTCGCCGATCTGCTCGATGCCTGGTCGGCTCAGGGGCGTTTCAGCTTGCGACGACGCCTCCTCGGTCGCCTCGCGCGCCTGCACAAAGTGAGTAGCCGGAATGTCTACTTTTATCGCCTGCGCCTGCTCTATGAGCAGCGTGCCATGGCCGAAGTCGATGAGCAGCCCGATAACCAGAAAACGCGCTTTGCACTGGTGCGTGAAGTTGAGCGCTGGGATGTTGAACTTCCGCCAATCAAAGAATTTACCGCTGATCCTGGTGGACGTCTGACCTTGCCTGGTTCGACTCGGATTGTGAACTGCACAACCTGTGCTAACCAGGGCACAATCGACTGTCCGCGCTGTAACGGCGAACGGCGTATTCTTGTTACTCGTACAATTGCCGCGTCTCCCGCCGATCCGGTGCGCTCTGCGGCCACGTTGTCTGCGCCTAATGTTAGTGCGCGCCGGTCGACTGCGCCGCAGACGGTGCCCACAACCCTGGAGCCGGAGCCACGCGTTGAACAGGTGCTCGTTCCCTGCCCGGAGTGTAAAGGGCGCGGCGGCTCCACCTGTGCGCGTTGCGCCGGCGAGGGCCGGCTGGTACAGCAAAGCACCTTTCGTTGGCAACGGAATGCAACGCTTTTACGTAACCACGACGACCTGCCCGATATCGAGGAGACACGCCTTGCCGCTACATGTCGAGCCGAGGTTGTCTATTGCGAGCGGCAGGTAGGCGGCATGCGCCCCGAATGGGCGCTGGTTCCCGGCTTGAGTGAACTCGTGGTTCAGGCGCAACAACCAACCAATACCGATACCCGGATTGTCTTGAGTGAAGTGACGATCTCCTTCATTCCAGTTACCACTGCTGTTTTTGACCTTGGTAAAACTGGTGCCAACAACCTCTACAAGATCTTTATTTATGGGTTTGAGCGTTATATTCCCCCCGACTGGCGTTTTCTCGATTGGGAACGGATTACAGCCTTTCTCGCTGTAACGCTTTTCTTCATGCTTACGCTTGTTATGGCTCTCTTGCCAATGCTGTAAGTTGGCTTCGCAGACGGCTAAACAGTAGCTGGGGCTTTCTGCGCGCCCCCCGTTGTAGGCTGCCCCTTCTGCCCCTTTCTCCCCCTTAGTGCTTTCTCTCAACGGCGCTCTAGACTTTTCTGTAACAAATCTGTCATCTCTACAGTTACAATACGGTTAGGATCAGATTCACCTGACCGGTCATTGTCTGTTCGGTTTGCTGATCCACCTACGGGTCGTTCGTAGTTTTACATACATATTCGCCTCACGCCCCGGTATCAAGGAGTTCGCGCAATGGCTCATCCGCACACGCCCCGTTCTGTATTCCGCTTTCCACTGAGCCGTTTCGGTCGTCGTTTCTGGTTGGCATTCCTGGCCGTTTTTGCGCTTGTTGGTGCGATCGGTGGGGTTATCTTCGCTAGCGGTACGTCAACGGTGATCGTGGAGCTTGCTACATCTGGAAATATTCCTGAGAACGTGGGTAATGCGCGGTTTATCATTCGGCTCAGCGATCCAATCGCGGATGGCCAGGTTCAGGTAACCGCTCGCACGATCAGTGGCACTGGCGCAAATGGCGCTGTATCTGGCACCGACTTTACTTTTACTGAACAGATATTCACCTTCACGCCTGCTGATCAGGGCCCGCGTGACTTTTTTGTGCCGATTATCGATGACACTATTGATGAGCTTAATGAGACCTTTGATGTCGCACTCGTTGATCTAACCAATACATCGGCAACAACAATTTTCCTTGCTCAGCCCTTCACCGCCGTGATTGAGGACAACGATAGCCCAAACTTCGTCTCGATTAGTGGCCCTGCGACCATTGATGAGGGGGCAGGCGTAGCGACATTTACCGTCACTATGGCTCAATCTAGCCCGCAACCGATCACGTTTCAGTGGCAGATTGTTGGCACAGGCGCCGACCCGATTACGCTACCGCCGACTCCCGGCGCCGATGTGGCCGCCGCCAGCGGAACGTGGATCATTCCAGCGAACCGGCCCGCCGGCACCACGAACTTCAATATTGGAATTATTAACGACACTACCCCCGAAGAAAATGAGCAGTTTCGCTTGCTGATCATAGGGGTTACGAATGTTGCTAACCCCGCCACGGCTCTGGCTACCGATATTACGGTAACAATTCTCGACAACGACGGCCCGCCGAATATTCTTACCAACACCGGCCTTACTGTCGATGAAGGTGCCTCGGGTTCAATCGGCCAGGCCAATCTTGAGGCGACTGACGGCCAACAGGGGCCGCCTCAACTCACCTTTACGATCACAACCGCACCGGCCAATGGCACGCTCTTCCGCGATGCCGTCGCGCTTGCGTTGAACAGCACGTTCACCCAGGCCGATATCAACAACAATCTGCTGACGTATACGCATAATGGCAGCGAGACGACCAGCGATAGCTTCGCCTTTACCGTCTCCGATGGCTTCACGCCGGTTGGCCCCGCAACGTTCAACATTACGATCACGCCCGTTAATGATCTGCCTGCCTTCGACCCCGATACGTACACAGCGATGGTGGCGGAAAATGCCGCCGGCGGCAGCGCGGTGGTGACGGTCACCGCGACCGACCCCGACGTCGGCGACACCCTGACCTACAGCATCACCAACGGCAACACCGGCACCGCCTTCACCATCGATAGCGCCACCGGCGCGCTCACAGTCACCGACCCGTCGGTGCTCGACTTCGAGACCACGCCCAGCTACACGCTTGACGTGACCGTGACTGACGCCGCTGGCCTGACCGACATCGCCACCGTCACCGTCACGATTACCAATGCCAACGAGGCCCCGGTCTTCGCTCCCGACACCTACACGGCAAGCATCGGCGAGGATGCCGCCGGCGGCAGCGCGGTGGTGACCGTGACGGCGACCGACCCCGACACTGGCGATACCCTGACCTACAGCATCACCAACGGCAACACCGGCACCGCCTTCACGATCGATAGCGCCACCGGCGCGCTCACGGTCACCGCCCCATCGGTGCTCGACTTCGAGACCACGCCCAGCTACACGCTTGACGTGACCGTGACTGATCTCGACGGCCTGACCGCTACCGCTACCGTCACCGTCACGATCACCAACGTCAATGAGGCCCCGGTCTTCGCTCCCGACACCTACACTGAGACGATTGCCGAGGATGCCGCCGGTGGGAGTGCGGTGGTGACGGTGACCGCGACCGACCCCGACACTGGCGA
>JBBRUG010000020.1:0-31663 GCA_038247995.1 Chloroflexales bacterium
ACGCCGATCTCTGGCTCGACCGCGATAACCCGGCGCGCCATCGCGCTCAGATCACCCACCGCGACGGCGGCGCACCCTATGAGCTTCAGGTCGGCAGCGGGACGGATCGGCTCTACTACGCCCTGGACGCCGCCTATGCGCCGGTGCTGTACGGCGGGATCAACACCGGCGCCCTGCCCGAACGACCGCGTCTGAATACCTTCAACAGCCCACCGACCGAACAAAGCCAGGCTCTGAGCGAGCGGCTACAGGCCGGGCCGTGGTCTATTCCGCCGTTCTATCTGGAACAGGCGCTCAGCGCAACCGACCTGCGCCTGCTCGGTCGGCAACGCGACGGCGAGCGTACGGTGCAGATCGTCAGCTTCTCCGGGATCAGCCCCCTTAGCCCGCCCAGGAGCGAACCCGAGCGCGTTACCGTGCTGCTTGCCCTCGACAACAGCAATGGGCGCCTGCGCAATGCCACCGAACTAATTGGCCCGCCCGGCGGCACGCAGGTCAGCCGAATTACCTGGCGCTTGATCGACGAGGAGCAATTTGAGGGCGAACTGCTGAGCCGCCGCGCCTTCTCGATCGACAGCGCATGGAACGGCCTGGGCGATTTTGCCACCACGCCGCCACAACTGCTCGCCGACCCGGCGCTGCCGTTCTTAAGCACCGTTGCCGTCAGCAATCCGGCGGCAATTGTCGGCCTGGGGGTGATCCCGATCTGGATGCCCAACGCGCCACCGCCGGGGGTTGAACGAGCGCTTATGCTCGGCGGCGATGCCCGCTTCGAGGCCCAGCGCGCCCCCGATGCCGTGGTTTACCTTGGCCCGCAGCGCCGCCTGAGCATTCGTTACGGACGCAACCAGCCCCTGGTCGGCGAAGCGCTGACCATTGGCGTTTGGGCGGTTACCCTGCGCCCTGAACGCGGCAACTATTACAGCGCATTCCTCCAGCGCCAACCCGATCATACGCGTAACGCGCTCGACAGCGGCGTGACCCAGCTTTTTGTCGAGGCGCGTGGTTTTACCCGCACCGAATTGCTCGCGATCATGGCCGATCTGCGCCCCTTCGACCTGGAGAGCCTACTCAGCCAGGACGCGCTGTTCGCCCGCCCGGAATGGGGCGATCCGGCCGCGCGGCAAGCCATGCTCACCCTCATCAGCAAGCTCACTAGCGACGCCAAAAAGCAAATAGCCTACTATCGCTGGCGCAGCTTCAACCGGCTCAACCCGCAGGAGCAACCGCCGCGCGATCCGTATAGCCCACGGCCCAATAGCGCCTATGCTGCGGATTATGGACTGGAACACTGGTTTACAACCCCAGCCGACAACCCGTTGTTCCTTACGCGCTTATTCCAGCCAACCGATAACACAACATTGGTGCAGCAGTATCTGGGCCTTAACCAAGCCTGGGCTCACGATGCGCGGAATGATGTAACAACCATTTACCCATCTGGACCGCGATCATTAAATAGTCGTCTACCGGCGCCGTTCTGGCTCGTCGCCAATTTGCTGACAAATCCCGATTGGAACGTGCAACTCACCACCGCTGCGGATGGCACACAACAGATTCGCGCCGCGATCGCTACTACGGCGAGTGAAATCTTTTATTCGCGTATAGCGCAGGCTAACGGTACGGGCGGCGCAATGTCCGACCTACAGCCGGAAACCATCAGTACTGAAGTTGATCTTGACCCAGCCGGCGCATTGCGCGCCGTACGCGTTTATGCCGCCGATCTGCGTGCGCCAAACAGCACGAGCCTGCCTGAACGGGTGCTGATTGAGGCGTATGAGCTTGAAGAACAGCAAGATCTAGCCTTCAACGCCGGGCCCGCCGAACTAAGCAGCGGCGAACCGCCGCCGGCCAGTCTGATCCGCGACTATACCGCCATCCAAGCGCCTCTGGCGTCCGATAATTTCTCCAATCTGAACGCCGTCATAACCATGGCACCGTTCCCCATCTACATCCTGCCGCAGGCCGAACTACGCGACATTGAGCAGAACCTGATCGTGATCGGGCGCGGCTATCGCTTCCCGTTCTCCTTCAACGAAACCGATGATCTGTTGCGCATAGCGGTTGAAGCCGGGCTAGCGGTACGCACGAATTATGACCTAACGAATGCAGCGCTGGTGCAGATCACCCAGGGGCCGGCGCCGGCATTGCGCGCTCATCTACGCACCAGTCCGCAGATGCTCTGGACAAACCCTGAACCGATCGCACTCACGATCGCCGGCCAGGAAGCCCAAGGTTGGATCGGCGACCTTGCCTATGGGAGTCGTCTGATTGTCGCGATCGATGAGCAACTATTCATCATCGATGTCCCACCGGATGCCGTCGAAACCCTGCTGCCGCTGCTGAATGAACTCCAGCCGGGCTGACGTATGATGTAACTAAAGCGATCGCCCGTCGCTCCCACGCCGACCTTTTATGAACCAATTCTAAACAAATCGTCACTACGTAAAATGGGTTCTGAAGCTGCGTTATCATATAGTGTAGGTATCATCGTTGGAGAGGCCGCCACATCCGCGTAGCGCCGCGCTTCAACCACAGCTGAGATGGACCTTCTATGAGCATCGTCGTTATCGAAAACCAGGTGGTTCACTACGAAGTCTTTGGGCGCGGGCGGCCCGTGCTCTTCTTGCACGGCTGGCTTGGCAGCTGGCGCTACTGGTTCCCGACGATGGAAGTGGTTGCTGAACAGTTCCGCACCTACTCGTTCGACTTCTTCGGCTTCGGCGACTCGCAGCGCCAGACGACTCAGGAGAGCATTCAGAATTACTCGGCGCAAGTAATCCGCTTCCTAGACGCCCTCGGCATCGATCGGGTACAACTTGTGGGCCACTCGATGGGCGGCATGGTCGCGCTGAAAACGGCGATCAACTACCCCGACCGGATCGATCGCGTTGCCACTGTCGGCGCGCCGATCGACGGCGACTCGCTCTCGTGGCTGCTCAAACTCACCGACCGGCCCTTTTTCGCCGATGCCTTTGCTGCGCTACCCTGGATGCGGCGATCGCTCTTCCGCTTTTTTCTAGGCGAAACCGCCGACCCGGCCGTCAACGAAGTGATCGACGACAGCGTGAAATCGAGCGCCGTCTCTTTACGCCGTGCCGTCAGTTCCATGTGGCGCACCGACCTGCGCCCTGAACTTGCGCGCCTGCATGTGCCGACGTTAATTGTGCATGGCGGCCGCGATGACATTGTGCGGCCTAATCAGGCCGATCTGTTTGATAATGTGCCGGCGGCCGAAGTTGTGCTCATGCCGCGTAGCCGCCACTTCCCCTTCCTCGACGAAGCCGAACTGTTTAACGAAGTACTGTTACGCTTCCTCAAAGCCCAGAGCCCCGCGAACGCCCTGCCGAACCTCACCGTACGCCAACGCCAACCGGTACCCTGAACTCACTGATGCACTGAGTGGGTGAGTCCACTGATGCGGCCACTGATGCGGCACTGGGCCGTTTCAGTGCTGGCTCAGTGTTCTCATCACCGCACCCGCTCAGTGATCTCATCTTCTGAATTCTGACTCCTGAATCCTGACTCCTGGAATAATGCTACAATCCCCGCGTGAATACACAACTCCACGTCCACGATCTTGCGGCGGCTTATGGCGCACGCACTGTTTTCGCCAATGTGAGCCTGACCTTACGCACCGGTGAGGTGCTGGTGGTCAGCGGCGTCAACGGCAGCGGCAAAAGCACCTTGCTGCGCGTGCTGGCCGGGCTGCAAACGCCAACCAGCGGTAGCGTGGCCTATCAGGTTGCGGATACCCAATACACGCCTCCCGATGCGCTGCACTTGCTTGGCTGGGTGGCCCCGGATCTGATGCTCTACCGCGAACTGACCGCCCGCGAGAACCTGCGTTTTTTTGCCGCCGTACGCGGCCTGCACCCAAGTGATGCCGAGCTTGAACAGTTGCTGGCGCGCGTCGGGTTGCCCGGGCGCGCCGACGACCGCCTGGCCGCCTATTCGTCGGGCATGGCCCAACGCCTGCGCTATGCGTATGCGTTGTTGCACCAGCCACCGTTCTTGATCCTGGATGAACCAACTGTCACCCTCGACACTCACGGCGCAGCAGTGGTCGATACACTGATCAACGAGCAACGCCGCCACGGGATCGTGGTGATTGCCACCAACGACCCCCGCGAACTGCGTTACGCCGATCTCTTATTGCGCCTGGGGGCGGCATGAGCGCCGATCTGCAACCCCGCCCGACTACGACACAGCCGCAACCAGTGCGCCCGGCCTTGCTGCCGGCGGCGTGGGCGGTGTTTGTCAAAGACATGCGCAGCGAACTGCGCACCCGTTATGCGCTGAATACGCTCATTCTTTTTGCGGCCAGCGCCGCAGTAGCCGTCAGCCTCGGCGTCGGATTCATTGGGTTACGGCGCACTGAAGAGGCGCTGCTGATTCAGGCCGCTTTGCTCTGGATCGCGCTGCTCTTTGCGGCGCTCAACGGCCTTTCACGCGGCTTTGTACACGAAGAAGAGACGCGCACGATCACAGCGCTGCGCCTTGCCGCCCCGCCCATCGCCGTCTATTTGGGCAAGCTGTTCTTCAACCTGATTTTGTTGGCGATCCTCGACCTGGTGACAACGCTGCTTTTTATTATTCTCGTGCGGGTAGAGGTCGGCAGTCCACTGGCCTTGCTGCTTGTGCTTGCTGCCGGCGGATTAGCGCTGGCCACGGCCACCACGATTCTAGCGGCAATTATCGCCCGGGCCAGCTTCAAGAGCGCACTGTTTGCCGTGCTCGCCTTTCCGCTGCTGGTTCCAGTGCTGATTGTCGCCATCCAGAGCACCGCGCGCGCCCTCGATACCGGCGGCATGGTTGCCGTGTTGCCGGCAGTGCAGTTTCTACTCGCTTATGCAGTCGTCACGTTTGTGGCCTCGCTGATGCTGTTCCGCTTCGTGTGGGAGGTGTGATTTCCATACCTCAGCGATCTCATCAGCGGGCAACTCTTCCCTACTGTGCTGAGGAGTTCATGATACAATGGCAAGTATTCCGCATCTAACAGATTTTCAACTATTGCTGTTGCCTGTAGCTTATCAGCGTAGTATGATATGTCATAATCATTGTAGAACGCCTGGAAAGGGTATGTGATGGCGCAGCGTCTTGCGCAGATCGCGAAGCTGACGATCGGCCTCTGGTTGGCCGGCGTCGCTGTAGCTATGTTTCTTGTTGTGCCGCAGTACGAAGGGCTGGGTGATGCCGGTCGGATCGTGATCATGCACGTGCCGACGGCATGGGTGAGTGTCGTTGCGTTCACGGTTTCAGCGGTTTATAGCGCACTGTATCTCTGGCGCGGCAACCCCCGCCACGATGATTTTGCGCTGGCCGCCGCCGAGTGCGGTTTTCTCTTCACGGCCCTGGCCACGGTAACGGGCATGATCTTCTCGCAGGTGGTCTGGGGCGTGTTCTGGAACTGGGACCCGCGGCAGACCAGCATTTTCGTGCTTCTGTTGATCTATGCCGCGCTCTTCGCTCTGCGCGCCGCAATCGACGACCCGGCCCGCCGGCGCCAACTCGGTGCGGTGTATGCGCTCTTTGCCTTCGTCACGATGCCATTTCTGGTTTTCGTCGCTCCGCGCGTCGCCGACAGCACGCTGCACCCCAACTGCGCCTTCATTCAGAGCAGCCAGTGCGATGGCCTGACGCTCGGCGTTGGGCAGGTCGGGCTATTGGGTGATCGCAAGGTGCAACTGATCAGCCTCGAACAGCAAGGCGACCAGGTAGCGGCTGAAGTCATCGTCAGCGAGCCGGGGCTCACCAGTGAGGCGACGCTTGTGCCCACCTACAGCATAAGTGCCGGTGACATGCAAGATCGCCCCGAATTTCCCGGTATGCGCTTCCAGCTTGGGTTAGAAGGGGCGGATCTAGCGGCCGGCACGGCGCTGCTGAATATCGAGGCGCCCGGCACCGGCTTGCTGGAAAACCAGCGCACCCTGTTCACCTTTATGGCGGCGAACATCGGGTTTACAGCACTGTTTATCTGGATGCTGAATGTGCGCGCAAATCTGCTTGGTGTGCAATGGGCGCTCGCACGGCGTCAGGGGGCCTGGGCATGAGTAACCTTTTTGAAGCCGGCGTCGCCATCTATGTCGCGATGGTCGTGACGCTTTCGGTCTGGATTGGCATTTTTATGTATTTGTGGCGGATCGACAGCCAGGCCCGCGCCCTCAAGCGCGAACTGGAGCGCGAGCTCCAGCGCGAACTGCCGGTAGCGCCCACAGCGACACTTACGCGGGTAAGCGAACCCGCCGCCCAGCCGGTCGAATCTGAAGTAATTGAGAAATAAGGTATTCCTATGGCAACAGCAAACCCTCAACTGCGGCGCAACCCCACGATCAAGCCCGTCCACATTGTCGGCATCGGGATTATCCTGGTTGCGATCGTTTATGGCTTCTTCGGCTTCCGCGACGGCTTCCGTTCGTACACCCAGAATGTTGATGAGGCGATTGCGGCAACGCGCAGCGTGCAATTGGCTGGGTTCCTCGGCAGTACGGGCGAACTCGACGAGGGCGGCCGCTTCACCTTCTTGCTCCAGGACGAAAACGGAAAAATGGTGAAGGTCATCTCCAACGACCCGCGCCCGGCAAACTTCGAGCAGGCGATTAGCGTGGTTGCCATCGGCAGTTATAGCGCCGAGGATCAGGCGTTCATGGCCGATGATCTGCTAGTCAAGTGCCCATCGAAGTATCAAGAGCAGGTGTAGTTCGTCTGCCGACTAACCATATGCGCTGGAAAGGCCCGTTATGTATCTGCTTGGTACGTTTTTAATCGTCACCGCAATTGCGATGGCGTTGCTCGCTGTCGGCGGCTATAGCATGGTTGTTCGCGGCAACCTCCTCGCCCTTGGGTATGGCCGCTTTGGCGTATTCGCCGCCCTGGCCGCGATCTTGATGACCTGGACATTGATGATCACCCTCTTCCTGGCCCGGCGCTTCGATATTGATTATGTGAACAGCTACAGTTCACGTGATCTCGAATTCTTCTTTACAGTCGCATCGAGTTGGGCCGGCCAACCGGGCAGTTTTTTGATCTGGATCCTCTGGGGTGCGATCGTCTCAGCCTTTCTGGTCAGCAAAACCAAGCACTTTGAACCGTATGTCCTGACTGTCGTAATGCTGATTCAGGCCGTACTGCTGGTGTTTGTGCTGATCCTCAATCCCTTTGCGCCTACGCTCGACCCAACGAGCGGTATGCCGATCGTGCCGCCTGACGGCCAGGGATTGAATCCGCTGCTGCACAACTTCTGGATGATTATCCACCCGCCGATCCTGTTCATCGGGTATGCGCTGGCAATGGTGCCGTTTGCCTTTGCTGTCGGCGCGCTGATCCGCCGCGACTATGACACCTGGGTGCAGCGGGCGTTGCCCTGGACGCTGGGCGCATGGAGTTTCCTCGGTTTGGCCTTGCTGCTCGGCGGCTACTGGGCCTACGAGACGCTCGGTTGGGGCGGCTACTGGGGCTGGGATCCGGTGGAAAATTCTTCGCTTGTGCCTTGGATCGTGCTGACGGCACTGATCCACGGCATGGTGCTGCAGCGTTCGCACGGCGGTATGCGCCGCTTTAATTTGCTGCTCGCCCTGAGCACCTTTTCGCTCGTTTTCTATGCCACGTTTCTCACCCGTAGCGGCGTGTATGCCAACTTCTCGGTACACTCATTTGTCGCCGAAGGCATCTTCGAGGCGCTGGTGGCGTTCATGGTCTTCCTCTTTGTCGGTAGCCTGGGCCTGTTCTTCTGGCGCATGCGCGACATTCCTTCGCGCCCGCTCAGCGACAAGTTCTTCTCGCGCGACAGCTTCTTTGTGCTCTCGACGCTTACCTTCGTGATCTTGGCGCTCTTAATCGGGTTGGGCACAAGCACGCCGGTGATCTCGGCGATCCCCGGCGTTGGGCATACGCTGCAACGCGCGTTGGGCAATACGTTCGAGATCGACGACGGCACATTGATGAACCCGCAGGCGCTGCCGTTTGAAGACGGGCGCTTCTCGCTGGCGCCGAGTTTTTACCAGCAGACGACCCCGCCGCTCGGTGTGGTGATTATTTTCCTGATGATCATGGGGCCACTGCTCGGTTGGCGCGACGCTAACCTGCGCCACCTGTTGCGCGCACTACGCTGGCCCGCCGTCGCTGCGGTGATCGCCGCAATTATTGCGATGATTATCGATGTGCGCGACGTCCTCTCGCTGTTGTATGTAACCGGCGGCACTTTCGCCGTGGGCGCTAACCTGGTGATGATTATTCGCACCTTGCGTAGCGGTTGGTTGCGCATCGGCGGCTACCTGGCGCATCTGGGCTTTGCGATCCTGATGATCGGTGTTGTTGGCTCCTCGGCTTATGCCACGCCTGAGACCCAAATGATCCTGGTGCCGGGCGAAACCCAGGAACTTTTCGGCTTCAGCTTCACCTTTAATGGCTACCAGTTGGACGAAGAACAGCGTGGCGTGCTCGATGTGACCGTCAACGATGGCGACCGCACCTATAACGCGCAGCCGTTCCTCTACTTCAACGAGCGTATGGGCGCCACAATCCAGACCCCCTCAATTCATAGCTACCTCTGGCAGGATCTCTATGTTTCGCCGGCCGGCTTCGATCCGGAGCGCAACCCGGCGCGGCCCATTTTGCAAGCCGGCAACAGCAGCGTGATGGGCCCGTACGAGCTGACCTTCCTCGATTTCGAAATCGACCGTGAAGCGATGCTGAACGGCGGCGAAGTGAAGGTCGGCGCCAACGTAAAGGTAATGTATGAGGGCCAAGAGTCGATCCTGACGCCGGTCATTCGGGTAGCCAGCGACCCGGAGACTGGGGAGCAGCGCCTGGAGCGGGTGCCGGCGATCTTGCCGGGCGGCCAGCAACTGAATGTGATCGAAGTTGACCCGACCAACCGTGCAGTGTTGCTTGAAGGCACGGGCGAGGGGATCGACGGATTGCCGATTGTGCCGGCCAAAGGCCTGATCGCTGTGAGCGTAAAACCGCTGGTGATTCTGGTCTGGACGGGCGTAGCGATTGGTGTAACTGGTGGCTTCATCGCCATGATTCGGCGCTACCTGGAAGGCCAGGCTGTGCTCGCCGGGCGCCCGGCGCGGCTGCCGAAGGGGCTGCCGCTGCCCGACTTCCTCGGGCGCTTCCGCCGCGCGCCCCGGCCGAGTAGTTCGCCCGGCACTGCTGATTAACGGAGCGAAGAACAAAGGAACAATGGATCAAGTGAGCTGTGCTTCCATTGTTCCTTTGTTCCTTTTGAGTTATGCAAGACTATTACGAGACGCTTCAAGTTCATCCGAAGGCCGACGCAGAGGCCATTCGGGCTGCTTATGATCGCCTGCGCGAGCGCTACAATCCGACCAAACTGGAAGGCGCCGCCGACGAATTAGTTGAATTGGCCCGACGCCGACGCGACGATATTGAGCGGGCCTATACCGTGTTGGGTGATGCCGAACGCCGGCGTACCTACGACGAAGAACTGGCGTTGCGTGGCGCCCCGGCGGAACTGGTTACGGGGACCGCAGCCGGCGGCGCAGAGATCGATTATCGCCCGCTACCGCCGGCTCGCCGCGAGGAGCGCCCAAAGCATTTTAATGCGCAGCCATACGTCACGGCCCATGCGCCGCAACGTGGCCGGGCCGTAGCGGCGAACAGCCTGCCGATGTGGGTCCTACCAACCCTCATTGTCAGTATCGCCACATTCGCGATCGTGCTGGTAACCCTCATCACTACTGTACTCAACGCCCCAACGGCCGCAGCGCCGGCGAACCCGGATAGCGACCCGAACGTCCTTGGGCAGAGCGCTGCGGTGACCCCAACCCCAAGCCCACAAGAAATTGTCAATCGTTTTGAGGCCCAGGTGATTGCTGCCCGTCAGGTTACGAGCCAAGTCCCTGAAAACCCTATGGCTTGGATCGAGCTTGGCAACGCCTTATACGATAGTGCAGTAATCGTGCGCGAACGCCTCGACAGCGGCGATACGACTCTGCAAGGGCTTTACATCGAGCGGTTGCCGCGCTGGCTCGAGGCAGCCGACGCCTACCGGCAGGCGCTTGAACTGGAGCCGACCAACACTGCGATCCGCGCCGATCTAGCCGCGAGCCTGTGTTACTTCGGCACCGACACGAACGACCAAAGCTATATTGCCGATGGTATTCGCGAAGCGGAACAGGCTGCTCAGGTGAACCCGGAGAACGCGCGCACACTGTTGAGTCTGGGGTTATGCCTGGTTTCAGACGACCCACCGCAAACCCAACGCGCTATGGAACAGTGGCAACGCTTGCTTGTTTTACCGAATGTCGATCCGAATTTAGCATTTCAGGCACGCGAATTGATGGCTCGTTATGGACAATAGGCCAGATTCGTGTGCCAAAAGTTAAAATAATATGCTAAAATACAGAACACTGGGCAGGCTGCAATGAGCAATCACTATACAACGCTTGGTATTTCATCCGAGGCCGACCAGTCCTTGATCGACGGTGCCTATGAGCGCCAACGTGAGCGTTACGCACTCGACCGGGTGAAAGATCTCGATCCTGATCTCGTTCAGGTTTCTGAAGCGCGTGTAGCTGAGCTTGAACAGGCCTATCGCATTCTTGGCGATCCGCAGCGGCGGCAGCAGTATGACGCCAGTTTAGAGCCTGAAACGCGGCGTGCTGGCCAATCACAACGACAGAGCCTGAGCGCCCGCGAGCGACTGTACGCCATAATTGGCGTAGCAGTAGCCCTGGTGCTTGTCGGAGCCGTCTGGGTGCTTACCGGGCGCGATGGCGGCGGCATCCAGGGGCAAGCGATGGGCGCAGTGAGTCGTCCGGCGCCGAGTTTCGCGCTCCCGGAGCTCGACGGCGGCACGATCGACTTCGAGCATTATCGCGGCCAGGTGGTGTTGTTGAACTTCTGGGCCACGTGGTGCGAGCCTTGTCAGCGCGAATTACCCGCGCTGCAAGCAGCCCACGAGCAGTATGGCAGTGAAGGCCTCGTCATTATCGGCGTGAACCTCGCCGATGATGAACTGCGTCAGGGTACTACGCCTGAGCAAATCCGGGCCTTTCTGGATCAATATGGGGTAACGTTCCCCATTGCCCTTGATGTCGATGGAAAGACAACTGATGCGTATCGGGTTTTCCCATTACCCACCAGCTTTTTCATCGACCCAAATGGCCAGATCCGTTATGTACACGTCAGCGAGATCAAGTTTGATGATATAAGCGCCCGGTTTAATGAACTGCGCACCGTTCCTGCGGCGCAGATCGGACAATAGGTATCTGGCTTGCATCTGGCCAGAGCAATGAGTAGATGAGCACCGGGCGATGCCCCTTAGTATATGCACTCGCCTGACCAGCCGGAGAAGGCAATGGAACGACGTACCATTCTGGTAGTCGATGATGACAACGGACTGCGTGAACTGATCCGGATCAATCTTGAGCACGAGGGTTATGGCGTCATCCAGGCGGCCAATGGTGTACAGTGCGTTCAGACTGTACGCGAGCAACGCCCGGATATGGTCATTCTGGATGTGATGATGCCTGAGATGGACGGCCTGGAGGCGTGTGCCAAAGTGCGCGAGTTCTCCCAACTACCGATTCTGATGCTCACGGCGAAGCATCAGAGCGAAGATGTGATTACCGGGCTTGATCGCGGTGCCGATGATTACCTGGTCAAGCCGTTCAATATGGACGAGCTCTCGGCGCGGATTCGGGCGCTGCTGCGCCGGGTACCGCCGGCGTATCGCCCGCTGAGCGCGGGTAACGGCCAGATCCGGATCGACCAGCAAAAGCGGCAGGTGCGTGTGCGCGGCGATGAAGTTGACCTGACCCCCACCGAGTATCAACTACTGCTGATTCTGACCGAGCGGGCCGGTAAAGTTGTTGAGCACGAGCAACTGCTGCGCGCTGTCTGGGGCCACGAGTACACCAAAGACAACGACTATCTGAAAGTGTACATCTGGCATTTGCGCCGCAAGATCGAGACAAATCCGCGTAACCCGGCCCTGTTACTCACCGAATGGGGCATCGGCTACCGGCTTGTGCCGACGAGTGAAGAAGTTACCGCCGAGCCGAGTTGACACAGTGCGCGCGGGGGTGCTATACTCCGCGTAGGTGCGGGAGTAACTCAGTTGGTAGAGTACCTGCTTCCCAAGCAGGCTGTCGCGAGTTCGAGTCTCGTCTCCCGCTCCACATCAGGACGCGGAATCTCACCCGAGGTTCCGCTTTCTTTTTTGTCCTAAAACCGGCCCTGCGTACAAAACTGCGTACAATTGGGCATTATACCCCTCCAGTCCCCTGCTGAGCGGCTGGAGGCCGGCCATATCACCAGGTGGTATCTGCGGCGCAGGTACCTATTCACCTGGCGCGCGGTTGCCACCTACGGCAGGCTCACGTATACTATCTACACGATGGCTGTGATCTGGTGCACAATCTGGATTCGAAGGCAGCGCAAGCTCGGCGGCCCGCTGCTCATTGGGAGCGTGCTGGTCGCGGTGTTGCTTTTGCTGCTGGCGGCCCCGTGTGAGCGCGGGCTCTGCACACGCCTAGATACGAATGACCCGACCCCTTTGTCGATGGCGCACGCCGATGGCCCGGCCCTGCCTATGGCTGAGCCAGGGCTGCACTGCGCCCTGCATTGCGGGGGCCTCCTGCTGCCGGCCTTGCTCATCGTCGTGCTGCCCGTACTGATGATGCGCGTGGCTCATGCCGCTCGGCCCGCGCCGCTGCGCGCGAGCGCTCCCCCGCCGCTTCCCCCGCCCCAGGTAACCTGAACCCCGCACGCATCCCACATCCCTCCTGACGGATCAAACCGCCTTAGCGTGCGGCCCACCCTGGCTGCGCCTTTGCTCTTAGACACAAACAAATCTATGGCTGATCTTCTGGCCCATCACGAAGCCGGCGCGCCGGCTGTTGACGATGAGCGGCTGCTCCCATCGGCGTTTAGCACGGCCGTGGCCTGGGGCAGCCGCTACGTCGCCCTGCTCGCGGCCTGCCTCGCCACAGCCGGCAGCCTTTTCTTCAGCGAAGTGTTCGGCTGGATCCCCTGCACCCTCTGCTGGTACCAGCGCATCGCCATGTACCCGTTGAGCGTGCTGCTCGTGGTGGGTATCCTGCGCCGGGACGCCGGGCTGCCGCTGCTCGTCCTGCCCCTGTCCGTTTCGGGCGCGAGTATCTCGCTCTACCACTACCTGCTGATCAAGACCGACTGGTTTCCGCCGCCGCCCTGTCGCGCCGGCGTGCCCTGCACGGTCGACTATATCGACCTCTTCGGCTTCATCAACATCCCGTTTCTCGCGCTGACCGCCTTTCTGATCATCACGCTGATGCTGGTGATCAGCTGGATCGCACCGCTCGCCGAGCAACCGGAGACCGCAGGCCCGCGTGGGCGTTGGCGCGTCCTGGTCGCTCCGACAGCGCTGCCGGTGTATGGCATCATCGCCGCAGTCGTCGGCGCGTACAGTGTCGCCGCGTATCTATTGTAAAACTCGGGCGCGTGATCGCCCATGGAAGGAGACTTTTGTGGCAACCCGACAAGAAACACCGGCCCGAGGCAAGGGGCAGGGCCGCCAGCAGCAACGCCTGATCTGGGCACTCGGCCTCGGCACTCTGCTGCTGATCCTGATCATCTCAAGCGTGGCCTCGATCGGTCGCCGCTCCAGCGCGCAGCGCAGCGCGGGCAGCCTGGGGCCATTGGTCGTCTCGGAGCACGGGACGCCGCCCAACGCCGAGCCGAATGGGCGGGCCTGGGGGCCGGCCGACGCGCCCATCCAGGTGATTGAGTATGTCGACTATGAGTGCGAGTCCTGCGGCTACTTCGCCCGCACCTACGAGGCCGAACTGGTCGCGGCCTTCGCGGCAACCGGCAAGGTGCGCTTCGAGATCCGCAACGCGCCTTTCCACGGCGAGGGCTCGCGCAACGCCGCCGCGGCGTCTTACTGCGCCGCCGAGCAGAACGCCTTCTGGCCCATGCACGACTCGCTCTTCCTCAACCAGCCGACGACCCACGGCGCCGGCGCGCCGGCCTTCAGCCCAGAAGGCCTGAATACGCTCGCCGCACAGCTCGGCCTTGAGATGGGCGCCTTCGGGCAGTGCCTCGGGTCGGGGAAGTACGCGGCCCAGGTCGAGGCTGACTACGCTGAGACTGAGCGGGTTGGAGTGACCGGCACGCCGACCTTCTTCATCAACGGCCAGGCCTACCCCGCCATCCTGAGCACCGCCGATTTTCGCCGGATCTTTGCCGAGATCGCGCCGGAGGTTGACCTGACGCCGTAAGCTGGTGGCTTCGCGTAGCCGATCGCACGGGGTGATCGGCCACGCGAAGCAGCCGAGAAAGAGCCAGATCATGCAGATATCTACCGCTCGTCGAGCACCGCTGCCGCTGCTGATCGGCGCGCTGCTGATCTCGCTCGCCATTGGCGGCGCGGCGATCGTGCTGCTGCTCCAACGGGCCGCCGCTCCCGCAGGCAGCGGCGCCGCAGCGCCAATTGCTCTAGCGCCCAGCTTCGCCCTGATTGATCAGTTGGGGCGCCCGGTGAGCGACGCCGACCTGCGCGGCAAGGTTGTGGTGGCCGATTTCATCTACACCACCTGCACCGACATCTGCCCGGCCCTGACCGCGCCGATGGCCGCGCTGCGCACGCGCCTCGCCGACGAGGGACTGCTGGGCGACGAGGTCATGCTCCTGTCGATCAGCGTCGACCCGGCCCGCGACACGCCCGAGGTGCTACACGCCTATAGCGAGCCCTTCGCCGCCGACCCGGCGACCTGGCGCTTCCTCACCGGCGACGAGTCCGCCATCCGCCAGGTGGTCGTGAAGGGCTTCATGCTCGGCGTCGAAGTGATGGCGGCAGCGTCTCAGGACGCCGCGGCGCACGCAGCCGGCATGGCGCACAGCGGCGACGAGCACACGGGCGGCCACGGAGCTGAGCACGGCAGCGACTACGAGGTCAGTCACAGCGGTCGCTTCGTGCTGATTGACCGCGACTGGCAGATCCGCAGCTACTATGACAGCGCCACGCTCGACCAGGATGGGCTGGTAGCGGCAATCCAGACCCTTGCGCGATAGGTCGGTCGGAGCATGCCGACTTCGGGAAGTTTTCCGAAGTTTGAGGCCTGGCACTACTCGAGCTTCGAGCTGATCATGCGTGCTCGCTGTGTGACGGCGTAGTTGTACTCGCCGCACGGTGGCCGCGCCCATGTACGTTGCGGACACCCCCGGTAGGGCGTATCATGGGAGGTGAGGGTGGGACAACGTTCGTTCGCTCGGCACCTGCGGGCGCCGGTTCCACTGCGGGACACCCGTCGCCGAGGTCATCTCCATGCGCGTGCTCCTAATCGAGGATGATGCGGGCATTGCCGCCTTTGTGCGCCAGGGTCTCAGTGAGGCCGGCTTCAGCGTTGATGCCGCCGCTGACGGCCCTGAGGGCCTAGCCGCCGCCCGTGGCGCAACCTACGACGCGATCGTCCTCGACGGCATGCTGCCCGGCCTCGACGGCCTGGATGTGCTGGCCGAACTCCGACGCCTGGGCGTGCGCACCCCGGTGCTCCTCCTCACCGCCCGCGCAACCGTGGACGACCGGGTAGCCGGGCTGGAGACGGGCGCTGACGACTACCTCACCAAGCCCTTCGCCTTCGCCGAGTTGCTCGCTCGCGTGCGGGCGCTCATGCGTCGCCCGCCTCTCCAGGCTGATCAGGTGCTGCGTGTTGGCAATCTGGAGCTCGACCCGCTGCGGCGCAGCGTCCGCCGGGGCGGCGCTTCTATCGATCTGAGTCCCCGTGAGTTCGCGCTCCTGACCTACCTGATGCGTCACGCCGGACAGGCCCTCACGCGTACCCAGATTGCCGACCAGATCTGGAGCCTCGACTACGCCGGCGATTCCAATGTCGTGGATGTGTACATCGGCTACCTGCGGCGGAAGCTCGCCCTTGGTCAGGGCGGCCCGCGCATCCAGACGGTGCGCGGGGTTGGGTATCGGCTCAGCCTGGAGCCCGCTGATGCCTGAGCGATCGCCAGCGATTCGTGTTCCGTTGCGCCTCCGCCTGACCGCCTGGTATGTCGTGCTGCTGGCGGTCACGCTGCTCGCCTTCTGCGGCTACCTCTACATCCGCCTGGAGCAGAGCCTGCTCGCCCAGCTCGATGCGGCCCTCGCCGTTGCTGCAACCCAGGCGCCCCTTGCAGCCGGGGGCGCAAACCCGGCGCCACACTTCGACGCGCGTGCCGCAGTGGGCGAGCAGCTCACGGCCGCCGGGTTTGGGCTGCGGCTGCTCGACGGCAACGGCCGGGTGCACGATATCCTGGGAACCGCCGACGCCCCTGTGACGCTCCCACTCATTCCCGGCCACGCCACCGTGGAAACCGATGCCGCCCGCTGGCGCATCTACGCGCAGCCGCTTACCGGCGTCGATGAATCGCCCGCCGGCTGGCTCCAGGTTATCCAACCGCTTGCTCCGGTACAAGAGGCGCTCGAAGGGCTCAGCCGCCAGATGCTGCTTGGCTTCCCGCTGGCGCTGCTGCTGGCCGCGGCCGGCGGCCTCTTTCTTGCCCGTCGCGCCCTGGCCCCCGTAGACCGGATAACCAGCACTGCCGCCGTGCTCAGCGCAAGCGACCTCACCCGCCGCATCGGGTACACCGGCCCGCCGGATGAACTGGGGCGTCTGGCGACCACCTTTGATGCCATGCTTGATCGGCTCGCCGCAGCCTTTGCCCGCGAGCGGCGCTTCACTGCCGACGCCGCCCATGAGTTGCGCACACCGCTCACGGCGCTCAAGGGCCGGATCGAGGTGGCCTTGAGCCGCCCGCGCTCCGCCGCAGAGCACGCCGCAACGCTGCGCGCCCTGGCCGACGATGTCGACCGACTGGCGCGTCTGAGCGGCGACCTGCTGCTGCTCGCCCGCCTGGACGACGGCGAGTTGCGGCCCGAACCCGAGCCGGTGCGGCTCGACGACTTGCTGGCAAGTGTTGTCGAGCGCATGCGCGACCTGGCCGAGGTGCGCGGGCTCACGCTGCATTGCGACCCTGCACCGGCGCTCATTGTGGCGGGCGACCTCAGTCAGCTGAGTCGGCTCTTCCTCAACCTGCTGGACAACGCCCTGAAATTTACGCCGGCGCACGGCGTTATCACCGTGCACCTCACTGCTGATGCGACGTGGGCGCTCGTCACCGTTGCCGACACCGGACCGGGGATCGCCCCGGAGCATCTGCCACTGCTCGGCCGGCGCTTCTACCGTGGCGCAGCCGACCGGGCGCGCGGGGCCGGCGGCAGTGGGCTGGGCCTGGCCATCGCCGGCGAGATCGCCCGCGCCCATGGCGGCGCCCTCGTACTCCACAGCGTGCTCGGTCAGGGAACGACCGCCACAGTGCAACTGCCGTTAGTCAATCCTGCGGCTGAATCATGAGCGCTTTCTTACCCCACCCTTAGAACACTCTCATGGAGCGCGGGTAGAGTAGCTCCAGGAACCATGCCTGGAGGAGACTGATGACTGCTCTGTCGCGCTTTTCGCACCTTCTACCACTCGACGCGCTGCGCCGGCACACGCCGGCCACCTTCGCCGTCTATGCTCTCTGTGCCTTTGTCGCCCTGGTGTCGATCGACAACTTGTGGCTCGGCATCAACGTGCGGGTGGCCGGGCGCGTCCTCGCGCTTCCAGGAGATACCGCCGATCCGCTCTACGAGTTGGGCACCTCGCTGGGCTTCTGGGGCTTTCTGCTCTTCGGGCTCAACTTCGTGCTGGCCACCCGCTGGCGCTGGGTCGAGCGGCGCTTCGGCGGCCTCGACCGCGTCTACACGCTGCACGGACTGCTTGGCCGCTGGACGCTCACCCTCATCCTGCTGCACCTGGGGATCCTCACCGCGCAGGCGCTCCCCAACTGGAGCCTCGCGGCCACCTACGTCGTGCCCGGCCTGGACCTCTCCTATACCCTGGGTGGGGCAGGCGTTCTGCTGCTGACATTGCTGGTAGCGGCGACGATCTGGGTGCGCTTCCCCTACCAGCGCTGGCTGGCCGCACATCGCTGGATGGGGGTGCCGTATATCCTCGGCGGCGCTCACGCAATCGTCGCCCAGGGCGACTGGTATCTGTGGCTGCTGACCATTGCCGGCGGCTACGCATGGCTCTATAGTGCGTTCCTCTACCGCCGGCTCGGCCCGCGCCACAGCGGGACGATCCGCCGCGTTGTCGGGCTCCACGGCGTGACCGAACTGACCATCGCCCTCGACCGGCCCCACGACTTTCAGCCGGGGCAGTTCGTGTTTTTCTCGGTCGTACGCTCCTCGGCCAACCTGCCGGATGAGCAGCATCCGTTCTCCATCTCAGCCATCCTGGACGAGCGAACCTTTCGCATCTCAGCGAAACGCCTGGGCGACTACACGGCGCTCATGGGAGATTTGGCTCCCAGCGACAAGGTAGTGGTGTTGGGCAGCTATGGCACCTTCGGGGCGCGGGGTCTGGCACCGGGGTGCGCTGCACTCTGGGTCGCCGGTGGGATCGGCGTCACGCCCTTCCTGAGCCTGCTGCGGCATGTGGCCGCGGGCAAGGCCGCAGATACCGGCCCCATCCAATTCGTCTGGTCGGTACGCGACCGGGCCGACGCGGTCTACCTGGAGGAGATCCACACACTTATGGCCAGCGTGCCGAGCGTGCGCTTCCACCTCCACGTAACCGCGACCGATGGGTTGCTTACGGCGGGACGTCTCGAAGCACTGGCGGGCGAAGGCGTAACCGGGCGGCGCATCTTGCTCTGCGGGCCGCCGCCGATGATGCGCGCACTCACGGCGCAACTTGTCGCCCAGGGCGTCCGGCGCAGCCAGATCGTGAGCGAGGAGTTTGCGCTGCGCTAAATCTTCGTAGCGCACTGTCGCGTTGAGACGTCCCCTTGCCGAGGGTGCGATTCGGGGGTATAGTAACTTCATACACACGCGATGAAGCTCGCATACCGCCGCAACTGCGGCTGATAGCTTCTACCAGCGCGACCCGCATGGGCCGCCGGTAGAAGCTTTTGTTTGCCGCCGTTCGAGGCGGATAAGCCTGGCGTTTGGTAGCAAGGAATTGTGATGAACCCAACCTCCTGGCTCTTCTGGGCGCTGCTCTCGGCGGTGTTCGCGGCGCTCACCGCGATCTTCGCCAAGGTCGGCATCGAGGGGGTCGACTCAGACCTAGCGACCCTGATCCGCACTGTGGTTATCTTCTTCGCGCTGGCGACGTTTGTGTGGCTAGCGGGCAAGTGGGTGAACCCGTTCACGCTCAGTGGCAAAACCCTGGGCTTCCTGCTCCTTTCGGGGCTCGCCACCGGGGCCTCGTGGGTCTGCTACTTTCGGGCGCTGAAACTTGGCGAAGTCTCGAAGGTGGCCCCGATCGACAAACTCAGCGTCGTGCTGGTCGCGATCTTCGCCGTTGTCTTCCTGGCCGAGCGCCCCTCGCCGCACGAGTGGCTGGGCATTGCGATGGTGGGGGCAGGCGTCGTGGTTTTGGCGCTGAAAATCTAGCAGGAGACGCCGATGGCACGCTTTAGGGCATGGCCGGCTAGCGCCCACAACCTTGCTGAGATTCCCGGACCGCTCGGCGCTGCACTCATCCGACAGCTTGAGGCAGGCGAGCGTTTGTAAGAGTGCGCGCACGCCACGGCGGCGGCTGAAGCTGCTCCAGGCGACCCAGGCCGGCAGCAACGTGATGGCCAGCCACAGCAGCACCGCCAACAGCAGGCGTGTACTATCGAGGGGGTTCGACGCAATCGTGCTGTTCAGCACACGGTTCCCGCCAGCATCCCGCCAGCCAGCCAGAGCCGGTGGCGTGGCGCGGCCGGCGTCTGCCGCTTGGGGCCAAGCAACCCGGCGAGGGCGATTGCAGCCAGGGTTGGGCCGTAGGCGGCGACAATACCGAGCCAGCGGGCGCTGATCGGGTCGGCGCCGGCAAGCATGGGCTGGAGCCCCCAGATGCTCCAGGAGCGCGCGAAGATCAGGCCGAAGAAGGCGAGCAGCGGGTGCCGCCGGACCAGCGAGCGGAGCTGCGGTGTGGTAGTAGCGACGGCGCTCACGGGGCACGCTGCCGGATCGACCCCAGGCCAGTGACTTGCTCATGCAGTTCTGGGCTGCCGATGTACTCGATACTGCCCAGGCCGCTCACGGTGGCGTCGAGCCGATCGCGCACGTTCACCACCACACTGCCGAGCCCGCTCAGATCGACGCTCGCCCGCTCGCTGACCAGCGCCGCGCCGTCGTAACTGCCCGCGCCGCTGAGCGTCACATCCTGTTCCACCACGGCACCGCCAATGGTCACCGTCCCCGCGCCGGAGTGATCGACGCGCACCTGGTCGCCGCTGAGCGCAGACACGCTGATCGTGGCCGCGCCGGAGAGCGTGATCTGCGTGAGCTCCTTGACCGTTACCGTGAAGATCATGCGCGTGGCATCGGTCAGATTGAGGCCTGCGTTCGATTTGATGCTGAGGTACAGCGTGCCGCCGCGCACCGCACTCAATAGGATCGGCTGGAGGTTATCGTCAGTCTCAACCGTAAGTTGCGCGGTGTCGCCTTGGGTGATGATCACCTCGCCCACGCCGGAGACAGCGATCGCGGTGAAGGCGCTCACCTCACGTTGCTCAGTCGTGACCTTCCCCGAACCGCGCAGTTGTCCGCCCAGGCTTGGCGACGCCATAATGCAGCCACTGAGGGCCAGGCCGAGTACGCAAAGCAGAATAAGTGAATAAAATTTATGCATACTAATTCTCCAGGCTAAGGTCATGGTGCAAACTCGTAGCCGATGTTGGTGATCTGGCCCCGCCAGTAGGGCCATGGCCCGGCGGGAAGCATCCACGCCACCTCACCCGCAAGCGGGATCTGCATCCCCGCGCGCAGTTCGTAGCCGCTGAAAGAGCCTTCCCAGGGGGTGGGTACATTCACACCGTCGATCAGCGCCCCGCGCGCCTCGGCGCGTACCGATGCGATCAGATCGTCCGCATTGAAGCGGAACAACAGCGTCGCGGTCGTTGCGCCGTCGGTGAGGGATGCCCTGGCCGAGCGATCATCGACGGCTTCCCAGCGTACGCCCTGGCTCGGCAGCAGCGCCGTTGGGTACCAGACGGCCTCGGCAAACCAGCGCAGCAGTTCGCCATGCGCCATCTCCGGCGTGCCCCGCTGCTCCGCCACGGACACGAGGCCGAACAGCGACGCATGCAGGATGCCCTCACCGCCGACATAGGCATCGTGTACGTGCGCCGGCAGGCCCGGCATAAGCGCGATCCGGGCTTCCCAGTCGAAGCCGGGCCGCTGCGTAAAGACGCGCTGGGTCGAACTGAATAGCTTCCACTGCGGTTCAGTCATGCTCATGTTGAAGCTGCCGGTATGGGCCAGCGTGACGCCGACAATCATGGGTTGCCCGTCGGTCAGCGCGGCGCGAAAGTAGCGCTGTACCGGCGCCGGCAGGCCGATCAGTTCATCCGCACGGTAGGTCTGTGGCGCAACAGGGCGACGCGCCTCCGCCAGATTGGCGTGCAACGCGTTTGTTTCAGATTGCCAGCGCTGCGATCCATAGGCGAGCGTACCGGCAACCGTGGCCGCCAACCCGAGCATGATCAACCCGATGGTCTTGCCGCGAGTCATATTAGGTTTTCGCATTCCGCATGGGGGTTCGGATCCATCTTGTTTCCCTTTGGCTCTGGCGACTGGACGCCGCCACATTGCGTAGATTGCGCCAACTACGGTGCCGATCCCAGCGCCATACACCATTCCAAGCACCAGATCGCCGAACAGAAGCCCGGCGATCAGGCCCAATCCGGCACCAAGGCCGATCACCATCCTGATCGTGATCCTGCTGGACGATCTGCCGGGGCGTTATCCTCAGCCTACCAGCCCCGCGCTAGAATGGTATGAAGGTCGTTCATCACGCCCGATCACGCCCGCACGGTGGTATGTTGGATTTGAGCAGCGGTTGACCGCAATCCAAGGAGGGCATCAATGGAGCGCCATGACCGCACGTTCGACACGGCGCTGCGTTACCGCAGCGTTTCGAGGATCGCGATCCGCGTTGGGTGCATCAGCGTCTTGAACAGGCGCGCTTGCTGAATGGCAATAGGGATAGTTTGTTGTCGGCTCAGCGGCCAGAGCGCGCGTTACTGTGCAGGCAACCAGAGGCGAAAGGTCGTTCCCTGTCCAGGCGAGCTTGCAACGGTGATCCGGCCCTGGTGAGCCTCGGCGACCCACTGCACAATCGCCAGGCCCAGGCCGGCGCCGCCGGCCCGCTGCGCCCGCGACCGATCCGCGCGGTAGAAGCGCGCGAAGACGTGGGGCAGATCTTCCGGTGCGATCCCGGCGCCAGTGTCACGGACGAAGAGGGTTGCCCCGCCCGCATCCTGCTCTAAACCGATAGTAACACTGCCTCCCGGCGGTGTGTGTTGGAGCCCGTTCGCCACGAGATTGAGCAACGCCTGCGTGATCCGATCCCGATCCCCAACAACTGTTACCTGCGCGTGAAGTTCCGGTCGGAGCGTTACACCCACGGCCAGGGGCCGGAGCTCGCGCACCACTTCCAGCACTACCTCGTCGAGGGCGACCGGCGACCGGCGCAATTGGAGCCCGACTTCGGCCTGGGCCAGCAGCAGCAGGTCGTTGGCCATGCGCGTGAGCCGGCCGACTTCGCGCAGCATATCGCTCACCGACTCGGCCTGCGCTGCGCCATCCTGCGTCACCCCGCGTTGCATCAGTTCCAGGTGGCCGCGCATTGCCGTAAGCGGGGTACGCAGTTCATGGCTTACATCGGTGACAAAGCGCCGTTGGGCGGTGAAGCGTTGGTCGAGCCGGGCCAGCATCGCGTTGATCGTCGTGGTCAACTGGCCAAGTTCGTCGGCGGAGGGGGCGTCTGGAACCCGCCGCTGGAGATCGGCGGCGTAGACGATCTGCTGCGCCGTCTGGGCAATTTCCTCCACTGGCCGCAGGGCGCGGCGCACGATCCAGGCGCCGCCGCGCGCGGCCGCGATCAGGGCCATCAGCCCGGTTGCCGAAAGGCCGATCAACAGCACACGCAGGGTCAAATCTACGGCCCGCAAGGGTTGCGCCACCTGGAGCACGCCAACTGCCGCGCCGGCGCGCTCAAGCAGCTCGGTGCGCACGAAGGCGCGCCCATCGCCAAGATCCACAATGCGCTCATCACGCTCGCCACGGAGCGCCGCAGCGAGTACCGCCGGCGTGGCGGGCAGCGTCTGACTACCCAGGCTCGCGGAGGTGACGAGGATGGCGCCGTCTACGGCCCGCGCCTGGACATACAATGAGGGTGACTCCAGCCCCTCGACGCGCGGCGGGAGCGCCTGGAGCGCCGCAGCAGGCGAGGCGAAATAGCTGCCCAGGGCGGCCTGGCTTGCAGCGAAGTCGCGCTGGATCAGGTCCGCGTTCACGCCGAGCTCGCGCCGAACCTCCGTCAGCAGGGTGTCGCGAACCAGCAAGTAGACCCCAATCGTCATCAGCAGCAACACGGCGGCAAAGAAGAGGCTGTAGCCGAGGGTGAGGCGCAGGCGCAGCGGAATGGTCGGTCGTTTGGCACTCACGGCGTGGCGCGGAGCACGTAGCCGACGCCGCGTACCGTTTGGAGCAGGCGGGGCGCCCCGGCAGCCTCAAGCTTCTGGCGCAGGGCGCGGATGTAGACCTCCAGCACATTACTCTCAGCGCCGAAGTCGAAGCCCCAAATGCGCTCGTAGACCTGCTCGCGGCTGAGCACCTGACGCGGGTGGCGCAGAAACAGCTCTAACACCTCAAACTCTTTGGCCGTCAACGCAACGGGTTGGTCACCGACGCACACCTCGTGGGCGACGACATCCAGCGTGATCAGGTCGTGGCGGAGCACTTCGTCCTCGTCCTGCGCCTGGCGCTTGCGCAGTTGAACGTGGATACGCGCCAGCAACTCCGCAAAGGCGAAGGGCTTGGTGAGGTAGTCATCCGCCCCGCCCTCAAGCCCGGCCACCTTCGCCTCCAGGCTATCGCGGGCCGTCAACATGATGATCGCGACTGGCGGGCCGAGGCGGAGGCGGCGGGCGACCTCAGCGCCGTCCATATCGGGCAGGCCAAGGTCGAGGATGACCAGATCGGGGGGGTGCTCACGGGCGCTCTCCAGCGCCTTGGCCCCGGTGCCGGCATGCGCCACGGTATAGCCCTCGTAGGCCAGGCCTCGCCGCAGGTAGCTGACAATCTCAGCCGCATCCTCCACGATGAGAATCCGCTGGCCCATCGTACTGTGCTCCATGTGCATGGTGATATCGATCATTATTATACCGTACGATCGGTGTGATCCGCACGCGGCGCTCCGCATGGCGGCGGGCGCGCATCGCGATCCGACCCCTGCGCTGTAGGTTCACGCACAGCCTCGCGGAAGCTGCGGATGCTCTGGCCAATTGCGCTACCCATCCCCGAAAGCCGACCTGGGCCAAAGAGTACCAGCACAATCGCCAGGCTAATCAACAATTCAGGGATCCCCAAACCGATCATGGCATTCCTCCGGTAAACGTTTCAACAGGAAACTGGGCCAATACTCTGAAGTATCCTGCCTGGAGCTAAGGACAAGATGAAGGCCGGCTAAAGCGATCTGGTAGGCATGACTATTGCTTCACTTTAGCTGCGCTTTAGCTCGGGTTTATCAGCGCTTTACTTCGCGGCGCTATCATACGCTTTGGCCTCTCGTTCCTGCCCTTTTAAGGTAGCGCCCGCTATTTGGGCAGCGCATTTGCAATCAGCAGGACACTCCTGGCACAAGGCTTACAGAGTACATCCATGCCCACGCACAAGATCAACGTCCGCTCGCGCCGGCGCGCGGAATCCGATCGGCAACGCCAGGGGACAACGGCGCCTGCGAGCAACGCCCACAGCGGCAGTACAACACACGGTAGCTATCTGGCGCTCCTGAGCCTCGCCGCCCTCGGAATCGTTTATGGCGATATCGGCACCTCGCCGCTCTATGCCATGCGCGAGGTGTTTCACGGTCCCAACGCCATTGCACCGACTACGGCGAATGTCTTCGGCGTGCTCTCGCTGATCTTCTGGTCGCTGATCAGTGTGATCTCGGTGAAGTATATTGGTTTTATTATGCGCGCCGATAACCGTGGTGAGGGCGGGATCATGGCCCTCACGGCGCTGGCCACGCCGATCCGTCCGCTGCACCCCAGCCAACGCCGCTGGCTGGTGCTGCTCGGCGTCTTCGGCGCCGCTTTGCTCTACGGCGACGGCGTCATTACCCCCGCAATTTCGGTGCTCAGCGCGGTTGAGGGCTTACGGGTCGCGACTCCGGTATTCGAACGCTATGTGATCCCGCTTACGGTAGCGATCATCATCGGCCTGTTTCTGATCCAAAGCCGTGGCACGGCCCGCATCGGGCGCCTGTTTGGCCCAGTGATGCTAGTCTGGTTCAGCACCTTGGCCATCCTGGGCGTGATCCACATCGCGGCGAACCCGAGCGTGTTCGCCGCACTCAACCCAGCCTATGCCGTTACCTTCTTCGCCGCCAACGGTCTGCGCAGCCTATTGGTGCTCGGCACGGTCTTTCTGGTGGTAACGGGGGGCGAGGCGCTCTACGCCGACATGGGCCACTTCGGGCGGCGGCCGATCATGCTCGCCTGGTTTGTGTTGGTCCTGCCGGCGCTGATGTTGAACTACCTCGGCCAGGGCGCGGTGCTGCTCACCAACCCCGCAGCGGCCCCAGATCTGTTCTATTTGATGGCGCCGGTCTGGGCGCGCATCCCGCTGGTCGGCCTCGCCACGCTGGCGACGATCATCGCCTCGCAGGCGCTTATTTCGGGCGCTTTCTCAATCACAATGCAGGCGCAACACCTGGGGTTTTTTCCACGCCTGCGCATCGTCCATACCTCGGCCAGCGAGTTCGGGCAGATCTACATCCCCTTCGTTAACTGGTTGCTGATGGCCGCGTGCATCATCGTTGTGATCAGTTTCCGTACCAGCAGCAATCTGGCAGCGGCCTATGGCATTGCCGTCACCTCAACCATGGCGATCACGACGGTCATCTTCGCGATTGTGGCGCGCGAACGGTGGAAATGGAGCATCAGGCGGGTTGGCCTCCTGGTGAGCTTCTTCCTCGTTGTGGATCTAGCCTTTTTAGGCGCCAACCTGGTGAAGATCCCCCAAGGCGGCTGGTTTCCGCTTGTGGCCGCAGTCGTGTTGTATACGGTGATGACAACCTGGAAACGCGGCAGCCGGCTCGTGAACCAGCAGGAGCAGCGTCACGAGCAGGATCTCACCACACTGGTGCATGCATGCCAACGCAAGGCGCCGCTGCGCGCTCCGGGCGTGGCGATCTTTATGAGTGCCAACTCGGCGGGTGTGCCCGACGCGCTCAGGGCAAACTATACCTACAACGGCGTCCTTCACGAGCACGTCCTCCTTGTTACCGTACTGATGGAAGAGGTGCCGCATGTCGGCGACGCGCGTCGGGTGGCGATCGAACCGCTGGGACAGGGGTTTTCCAAGGTGACGATCCGCTACGGATTTATGGAAGAGCCGAATGTGCCGCTGGCCCTGGAGCGGCTCAACGAGCAGGGCGCGGCGCTCGACCTGCTCACCTGCCCCTACTTCATCAGCCATACCAAGGTCATCCCCAGCGATCTGCCCGGGATGGAGCCCTGGCGCGAACATCTGTATGCGGTGATGCAACGCAATGCGGTGAGCGCCGCCGACTTCTTCCGGCTGCCGCCGACCAGGGTGTTTGAGATCGGCACAGCTGTAGAAGTATAACGTTCGCGCAGTGCGCCTGGCCTGCGGCTACATCCGGGCGTTGCTGCGGAAGCGCATGCGCAAGTGCCACAGGCTCCCGACGGCGGTGGTCCACAGGATCACCGCCCCGCCAAGGCTGCCCACAATCGGCCACAGCGCTACGACGCTTGCGGCGCCAACCCATTGCGGAACGAACGCCCACGTGCTGAGCCCGAGGGCGTAGAGCCACAGGCCGGCCTGTTCGTACAGCGGCAGCGCCAGAACCCGCCCCAGCAGAAGGAGTGCCGATCCTTCCAGCAAGGCATCAACACTGGTTACCGCACCTGCAGGATGGGGTTGGAGCAAGAGCAGGCTGGAGAGCGTCAGCGCTACGGTCAGGAGCGCCGTAATCAGCGCGGCTTTACGCATGGCGCCCCGTAAACACAATCCCGATGATCGGGAGCGTACGGGCGCGCCGGAGACTGACTAACCCGCCACCAGCGAGAATCAATGTGATCGACGCAATCAGGGCGAAGGGCGGTAGGCCGTCCAAGCCCAGGCTGGCGAACCCGATCACCGCCCATAGCCCTCCCGTGATGGCGAGCAAGCATACGCCGATGGCGGCGGCCTGACTATGCTGGCGCGAAACGCGGATCAGCTCGAGCTGACGCTGGTAGGTTGACTCGACATCAAACATGTCATTGCACCGCAGGAAACTCGGCAAGCGCGAAATGATACTGGGCCGCGAACACTGTGCGTGTAGGTTAAGCATAACGAGCCAGGTTAAAGCGCAGCTATCGGCTTCCTAAAGATGAGCTAAAGCCGGCTTAATGGCACTGAGCGCAGCGCTGGAGCCTCCTGCGCCACTGAAATCGTGTCCAATCTTTACCTCCTCCTTAGCCTATGCTTATCTGGCCACTGTACGATGAAGGCATTGACGTTCATGCTAAACGTGCCGTCGAAACCTGCAACCGCGCTTCCACGTAACGCATTCGCTTCACCATCCAGTAGATGCGGTTATTCGCTCGCCCATACGTCGCGAGCCACGGGAGCGTCATGCTTCTGCGGCTCGCTTTTTGTATAGCGTCGCCTGCCTGTCCGCCGCCCATCCGGGCTGAGCGCCGCGTGGCGCTCGTCTTCCAGCAATACAATGAGGTGTCTGATGTCAGTTAAAACAGAGCATGCAGTTTTCCCCGTGGTTCAGGCGCGCAACCTGAATAGACGTACACTCGCGCTGCCGACAGAGTTTGCCGGTACGTTGAATGTGGTTCTCATCGCCTTTCGCCGTGAGCATCAACAGCTGATCGACGCGTGGTTTCCTGCGCTCGAGCCGCTGCTAGCAGCCCACCCGGATCTGCGCGCCTACGAACTGCCCGTCATCGCCGGCGGCTATACCCTCGTGCGGCCTTTTATCGACGGCGGCATGGCCGGCGCGATCCCCAACCCAGCGGTGCGCGAGCGTACGCTGACCGTCTACACCGATGTGAAGCGGTTCTGCGCGGCGCTCCAGATCAGCAGCCCGGCAACAATTACGATCCTGCTCGTCGACCGCAAGGGACAGATTTCCTGGCGCAGCACCGGAGCGTACACGGCCGCGCAAGGCGCCGCTCTTGCGCCGGCAATCGCCGCCGCCACTGCCTGATGCGGCTGCATGCCGACTGTGCATGTGATCGAGAATGGCGCATGATGACGCAAGTACAAAACGATCAACTGCTCCCGGTCTTCTGGAACCTGCCGGTAGCGCAGGTGGTTGAACAACTTGGCAGTACACCACAGGGGCTGTCTGCCGAGCAGGCTGCCAGCGCGCTGGCCCGCTTTGGCCCAAATGCGCTGCGCCCGACCCGGCGCTGGAACGGAATGCGCCTGCTGCTGAAGCAGGTTGCCAGCCCGATCACACTGATCCTGATCGGCGCGGCTGTGCTGGCACTCGTACTTGGCGACCGGGTCAATGCCGGGATCATCCTGGGGATCGTGGCTGTGAGTAGTCTGCTAGGATTCTGGCAAGAGCGTGGCGCCGCGAATGCCGTCGCGAAACTCCTGGCGGTGGTGCAAACCAAAGCCACGGTGCTCCGCGATGGCCGTGAGGTTCTCATTGCCGTCGCCGAGCTTGTGCCCGGCGATAGCGTGCTGCTCGCGGCTGGTGCGACGATTCCCGGCGATTGCTTACTCATTACTGCGCGTGACCTGTTTGTCGACGAAGCAGCCCTGACCGGTGAAACCTATCCGGTGGAGAAGAGCAGCGGGGTGCTGGCGGCGGCTACGGCGCTCAGCCGGCGGACGAATGTGCTGTTTATGGGCACGCACGTGGTCAGCGGCAGCGCCCAGGCGTTGGTCGTACACACGGGAGCAGCCACCGAGTTCGGCAACGTCGCCGAGCGCCTGCGGCTGGAACCGCCCGAAACCGAGTTCGAACACGGCATCCGGCGCTTCGGCTACTTCCTGATGGAAGTTACGCTCATCCTGATCGTGATCATCTTCGCCGTCAATGTCTATCTGAATCGCCCGGTGCTCGACTCGTTCCTCTTTTCGCTGGCCCTCGCCGTCGGCCTGACGCCGCAGTTACTGCCTGCGATCATCAGCATCAACCTGGCCCAGGGCGCCAAGCAGATGGCCAAACATAAGGTCATCGTCAAGCGCCTGGCCGCGATTGAGAATTTCGGCAGCATGAACGTGCTCTGCTCCGACAAGACCGGCACACTCACCGAAGGCCAGGTACACGTCGAGGCAATGCTTGATGCCGATGGCAATCCGAGCGACACTGTAGCCCTGTATGCCTTCCTCAATGCGTCCTACGAGTCGGGCTATTTGAACCCGATCGACGAAGCGATTCGGGCCGACCGGGCCTTTGACCTCACTTCGTACCAAAAGCTCGACGAAGTACCCTACGATTTCATTCGCAAGCGGTTGAGTATTCTCGTGGCCCACGCTGCCCAACATCTGATGATCACCAAGGGCGCGCTGCACAATGTGTTGGAGGTGTGTGAGCGGGCCGCCGGGGCAAACGGCGCATTGGTGCCGCTCGAAACCGTACATGCTGCCATCCAGGCGCAATTTGAAACGTTCAGCCAGGCCGGCTTCCGCACCCTCGGCCTGGCGTATCGCGATCTCGGCACGACCGCTACGATCAACAAAGCGTCGGAAGCGGCCATGATCTTCCTGGGCTTTGTGGTGCTAGCCGACCCGCCCAAAGCCGGGATTGGCGCGACCATCCAGCAGTTAGCTCAGTTGGGCGTCATGCTCAAAGTGATCACCGGCGACAACCGGGCGGTTGCGATCCATCTCGGCGCGCAGGTCGGCTTGTCCGGCGCCACGGTGTTAACCGGCTCCGACCTGCGCGCGATGAGTACCGCAGCGCTGACCAACCAGGTCAGTGCGGTGAACATCTTCGCGGAGATCGAGCCGAACCAAAAAGAGCGGATTATTCTGGCGCTCAAGCAGGCTGGCCATGTTGTGGGCTACATGGGCGACGGGATCAACGATGCGTCGGCGCTGCACGCGGCCGATGTGGGCATCTCGGTGGCAAGCGCCGTAGACGTGGCGCGTGAGGCCGCCGATATTGTGCTGCTCGAACAGGATCTGAGCGTCTTGTTAGAGGGGGTGAAGCAGGGCCGGATCACCTTTGCCAATACGCTCAAATACGTGTTTATGGCCACCAGTGCGAACTTCGGCAATATGTTCAGCATGGCCGGCGCATCGCTGTTCCTGCCGTTCTTGCCGCTCCTCCCCGCCCAGATCCTGCTCGCGAACCTGCTCACCGATTTCCCGGAAACAGCGATTGCAACCGACAATGTCGATCCGGCGGCAATTGCCCAACCGCGACGTTGGGATCTGCACTTTATTCGCAATTTCATGCTTACCTTTGGCCTGGTGAGTTCGATCTTCGATTACATGACCTTCGGTGTGCTCTTGCTGATCTTGCAGGCGAGCCCGGACGAATTTCGTACCGGCTGGTTTATCGAGTCGGTGATCTCCGCCGCGCTGATCGTGCTGGTGATCCGCACCAATGGCCCGTTCTACAAGAGTCGCCCGGGCAAGTCGCTGCTGATTGCCACGCTAGCGGTGATTGCGCTCACGTTCGCGCTGCCGTTCACGCCGCTCGCCGCCGTGTTAGGCTTCACACCCATCCCGCCCCTATTTATTGTCTTGCTTGGTGGCATTCTGGTTCTGTATATGCTAACGGCTGAGATCGCGAAGCACTTCTTCTATAAACGCATGCGCCGAACCGCGCCCTGACGTGGAGGAACCTATGCTCGGCGCGACCGTCGATGCGACGGTTCGGCAGCTTAACGCGATCAGCGCCCGCCACGGCGCCGCGCCGCCGCACAACGTCCGCGATTCTGCGCTGGCGTTTCAGGAGGCAGGTGGCACGCGGCAGGGTTCGCGCACGCGGCAGGATGCGCGCTCCCTCCGAAGACGGTAACGCTGCCTGAAGCCTTCCTTAAGGGTAAAGCTTCCCCAAATGACACTCGATCTCGATCAACCCCCACCATCACGGAGGTCGCGTTAGGCGCAACGCTGATCTATCGTGTGCTGACATTCTGGTTGCCCGCCGTGCTCACGGCCCTCACTTACCGGGCGGTGCTGGCGGATGCGCCGCTGCATCCAGAGCAGCAGCAGTAAGACCAATAACTGATCCTGATGTCGCATTGGGAGCGACGACCGACCACAGACGACCGACGACGGAGCGCACGCCGTCCGTCGTCCGTCGTCCAATGCGGTGAGTTCAATTGGAAGCAGATCAGAACACCCTCATGAGTGATCGCACCATACCTGCACCCATTGCCGCAAGGCCCTTGGTGCCGCGTGAAGAAGCCGCACCTTCCCTGAACGCGATGCCATCCGCGCCCGATCACGGCCTGATCGGGCGCGACGCCCTGCTCAATCATCTTGCGCAAACGGTCGTTGACCAACGCCTGCTCACGCTGACCGGGCCAGGCGGGGTTGGCAAGACACGGATCGCCCAGCACCTCCAGGCGGGCCACGCTACGGCGCATACCTTCGCCGACGGTATACACTGGATTGAACTTGCCCCCC
>JBBRUG010000021.1:0-31343 GCA_038247995.1 Chloroflexales bacterium
ACTCTAATGCCAACCGCTAGCATCCTGGACGCGGCGACAGCGCTGCTCATCCACGAGCGCGAGAGCCTGCCTGTAGTAGACGCAGCGAAACAATTGTTGGGTATAATAGGCCGCAGTGGGCTCGTACGAGCCCTGATGCAACAGAGTGACTAATCGCGGCACTGCCGCCCAAGCTGACGAGTACTTAAACTTATGAGCACGTTTCTGATTACCGGCGGCGCCGGTTTCCTCGGCATTAATCTGGTGCGTTACCTTCTACAGCACGGCCATAACGTACGCACCCTCGACATCGCCCCCTTCGATTATCCCGAAAAGGATCGCGTCGAGATCCACAACGGCGATATTCGTGATCGGGCGGCAGTCGATCGCGCAATGCAGGGTGTCGATGTGGTTATTCACACGGCGGCTGCACTGCCACTCTACACCGCCGCCGACATCTTTTCGACCGATATCGACGGCACGCGCAACGTCTTTCAGTCTGCCTGCGATCACAAGGTCGCCCGCGCAATCCACATTTCATCCACAGCCGTCTATGGGATCCCCGATCATCATCCGCTGATCGAGACGGATCAGCTTGACGGTGTAGGGCCGTATGGTGAGGCCAAAGTGAAGGCGGAGGAGATCTGTCTGGAGTATCGCGCCAAGGGCATGATCGTGCCGATCCTGCGCCCCAAGTCGTTCATTGGCCCCGAACGCCTGGGCATCTTCGCGATGCTCTACGATTGGGCCAAGGACAGCAAAAATTTCCCGCTGCCTGGGTCGGGAAAAAACCGCTACCAACTGCTCGATGTGGAAGATCTCTGTGAGGCGATCTACCGCTGCGCAACCCTCGCGCCCGAGCGCGTCAATGAGACGTTCAATATCGGCGCGAAGGATTTTACCACCATCCGCGAGGACTTCCAGGCTGTGCTCGACGCCGCCGGTTTCGGCAAGAAGATCATTACCTTCCCGGCCGCCCCAATGACCATCGCCCTCGCTACCCTGGAAAAACTGAAGCTCTCACCAGTCTACAAGTGGGCCTACGGTACCGTCACCGAGGACTCGTTCGTCACTGTCGCCAAAGCCGAGGAACTGCTCGGCTTTGAGCCGAAGTATTCCAACAAAGACGCCCTGGTACGTAATTATCGCTGGTACATCGAGCACCAACACGAGTTTGGCAATGCCACCGGTGTTTCACATCGTGTACCCTGGAACCAGGGCGTCCTCAAGCTCGCTAAACTCTTCTTCTGACCGCCCCGCCTGTACAGAAGCTCTGCCCCGCCTGAATAGAAGCCCCGGCGGGGCGGCTCTGTTTTCACTTACGCATAAATCCCAGGTACAACCCCGCCCCGATCAGCAAAAGCGGCGCCCAGACCAGGCCGGCGGCGAAGAACGACGGCAGGCTGGTGATCGCCACAATGAACCCTACACCGAACAGGATCATCGCCGGGATCATCGGCCATGAGCTGCGCAGCCGAAAGAGCGTATTGCCGATCAGGTAGATCGCCATGAACCCCAAGGCTAGGCCCCAAAGCACCGACACGCCATTCGTGATATCGGCAAAGGTTACACCCACACTTAAGCCGCTTAGGATGCTGGCCGGAATGATCAGGCCGTAGATCCGTTTCCAGAGGCCGAAAAAGAAGAAGACCGAGCCAATGGTGAGCAGGATCATGCCGGCAGTAAAATCAACCGGCATGGTGATCAGGCGGCTGAGCAACAGCAGTACGCCCAGGCCGATCAACACCAGGCCGACATTATTCGGCTGCATGCGTGTCGGCGCTACTCCTGTGCCGCCATTAGCAGGTAGGCTAAGCTGCTGGGTCGCCATCCCGGCTGACGTACCCTCAGCCTGACGCACTCGCTCAGTATCAGCATCGCTATAATCGATCGGCTGCATACGCCCTCCTTATAAATGAGAACATTCTCATCTATTGTACGTAGGACGCTTGCAAAAGGTTGCGATCGATCTGCATTCAGTTCGTTCCACCATAGGCCGAACCTTCGGTAACGCGCATGAAGATATCTTCCAGATTGCTCGTCTGGCCGGCGAAATGGGTGATTGCCACACCGTCGGCGATCAGCCGCGCGAGTAATTCGCTCACGGCGCGATTGTCGCCATCAAAGTCGATCTGAAGCTGAGGGATTTCGGCGTCGGGCAGAATGCGGACTTCCAACACACCCGGAAGATCCCGCGCCAGCGTCGCTGCGGCATCGAGGTCGCTTAATATGTGCACCTCAAAGATATGGTGCGGCGTGAGCGAGCGCATAATCGTCGTCACATCGCCTGAAGCGAGCAAGTTGCCGCGCTCGATAATGCCGATATGGGTACACATTTCGGCCAGTTCGGTCAGAATGTGTGAACTGATCATAATCGTCTTGCCCATGCTGCGCAATTCCTTTAGCAGTTCGCGCAGTTCCACCCGGGCGCGCGGATCGAGGCCGCTGGCTGGCTCGTCGAGAATGAGCAGCGCCGGATCGTGGAGCATCGTGCGGGCCAGGCTCAAGCGCTGCTTCATCCCACGTGAAAGGCCCATCACGTCGGCGTCGCGCTTATGCTCCAGATCGACCAGAGCGAGTAGATCGGCGATCAGACGTGGGCGGCGTGCTGGAGCGATAGCGTAGCTGGCGGCAAAAAAATCCAGATACTCGGACGCCTTCATATTGTCGTAGACGCCGAAAAAATCGGGCATAAAGCCAACTTGTTGCCGCACGACTGCCGGTTCCCGCACAACTGAATGCCCGGCGATCCACGCCTCGCCCTCTGAAGGCAGCAGGAGCGTGGTCAGGATCCGCATCGTCGTTGTTTTGCCGGCGCCATTCGGCCCAATAAAACCATACACCGAACCCTGCGGTATCTGCAAGTTCAGGCTCTGTAGCGCAACCATTGTGCCATAACGACGGGTTAAATCCTTGGTTTCGACGAGCACGCTCATAGATCGTCCAGCCTGATAATGTAAAGGGTTTCGCCCTGTGTCGAACTACTCGCAGCGCTCACATCGACGGTCAGCGCCGGCGCGGTCGTCCAACCGATCAGATAGAATGCATCGGCTTCAGGTAAGCCCCGGTTGCCCTGAAACACCGGCCCGCCGAAACTAAAACGATCATAGCTGAACAGGTTGCTGATCACCTGATACCGATTGATTAAACCGCTATTGCTGAACTGAACTGCATCGGGGAAGTTGAACTCATTCGCGTTCAGGCTCACGTCGGCCGCAGCGCCGGGCGCCAGCGCACCAAGACTCTGCACCGAGGTGCCGCGCACGAGCAGCACATCTTCCATACCGACGGCGCTCAGATTGCGCACCTCGCCCTCCCAAACGCCATTGACGTTTGCAATGCTGCCGGCCACTTCAGGCGCAGTGGCAGGATGCTCCGTAATCAGCGTCCGCAACGACGAAACATCGACAAGCAGATCATCCACCCGCGTGGCGGTATCGCTGGTAGTAACATCCAGGTTGCGGAACTGGAAGCCTTCAAAACCACCGGGCGTAACCAGTGTTTCGGAACCCATTTGCAGGGTGTAGCTCCGCCGCTGAGGTGAGAAGAGACCTACGAAGGTTGTGCTCTGGGCCTGCGGGCCGCCCTCGAAGCCCTGTACAATTGCCAGTTGGGTCAGTTGCGGGCGATTGCCGCGGAGCACAAAGCTCGCGCCATAGGTGAACGCGAGGAAGAGCACCACCAGCGCCGGTGTGGTAAGCCAGGCAAATTCCACCCGACGCAGGCGACGCAGGAGCAGAAAATTGAGCGGCCCGATCACAACGATGTACCCCAGCACCAGCAAAGCCAGCATGCCGATCGAGGGCAGGCGCAGCGCCGGAAGTTGGAGTGCGTCGCGTAACAAATTTTCACTGCGCCAGCGGAACGACTGACCGATCAGCATGCGCGCTTCAGGGCGAACCACCCGCTCCCAGAGGTTCGCCTCGCCGGCCCATGGGCGGAGTGCCGCAAGATCGAAGGCAGCAAAGATCACCTGCCCAGCGCCGAAATCGAGGCTGGTGAGCAGATCGGCGTCATCGAGGCTACGCGCACCCGAGCGCAGCGTAACCGCATGCGCAGTAAGCGTTGGCACACTCGAATTGAGATCATTGCGCCGCGCCAGCCGCCCCAGGCTGTCAGTAGCGACATTGCTCCCCAAAGGGCCAACCTCAACCGGCAACCACTCCGTTAAAGCCGGCGTTGTCGCCTCGGCATGAATCCCGCCGCCGACAACAAGTTGCCCACCGAGCCGAACCCATAATTCCAATGCCGCCAGTTGCGCCGCATCCAACTGATTACTCGGCAGGTCGTGGAGGAAAATCACATCGAGACCGGCCAGCAGCATGGCATCGCTGGGCCATTGCGCCTCGTCGAGGCGCGTAACAACTGTGCTCGCATTATTAGGCAACGCAATCAGGCTCAAGTTATTAAGCAGCGTAGCATCGCTACTTACCACACCGATCAGCATCTGCTCGGCCGGCACTGGGTTTAGCCGGACAACACTACGGGTCAATTCGTTGCCGTTAGCCACAACACTCACCGTTGCGCTACGGGGACTCTCGGTTGAACTAATTGCCAGCGCGATCTGCTTGCGCGCACCGCGCGGCAGGTCAAGATCGTAGCGAAACACCGGCCCATCGCCGGGAAACCGCCAGACGATCTGGCCGGCCACATCGGGGCCATCGTTGGTAGCTGTAACCAGCACCGGAAACCAGTGGCTACTACGATACTGACCGGCGCCATCAAAGCCGGCCGTAACCTGGAGGGTCAGCGGAGCCGCGTCCTGGGCGGCGAGGGCGGTGGGAAGGAGGGTTGCCAGGAGGCCCATGATCAGCAGCAGGGTGCGCAAATAGAGCGCTGCGGAAGAAACGCATAGGCGGTGGCCTACGCGGTGGTTACACAGGCGGCGTATTGATCTCATTATGGCGTTGTTGGGCTTCGTGGTAGTGGCGCAGCAGATCAAGCGTATCGTTCAGCGCTTTCTCTTTTTCCTGACGCTTAAATTCCACATAGTAGGTATTGATCTGAGCCACAACATCACGTGGGTTGGGCACATTATCGAAGGTAAATTTACCGCCGCCACCTGCCGTCTCCAGTAAGACATCGCCGTATCCAAGCAGATTACTGATAAATGTCGTTTCAAATGAGATATTATTGATCGCTCCCAGGCTTGCCTCGCGCCGATCTTCAGGGCCGAACGGCTTCTTTTCAATATCAATCACATTGTTTGGCGTCAAAATATAGAGGTCGTTGCGATAATCTTCGGCTTCCCAGAGAAAATAGGCCAGGAACACGAGCAACCAAAGAAACGCTGTGCCGAAGGTAATTAATGCATCCGCCCGACCAATCAGCGCGGCCACGACAATCAAACCTACCAGACCGAAGAGCAATGGGCCAATCAGAGCGCGCACAAGAAAAAACCAGTGCGCACGCCATGTGACCGTGTCTTTATCTTCTTCAACCTCGGGGTTATCCGGCAACAGCCAGCTGATCAATGCCCACCCGCTTGAGCGCTTCAGTTCGATCCGACGCCTTGCCACCGGCGGGCGATTATTATAAACGCGTGCTTCGATCATGCGCTCATAGTCGCTCTCGCCGTATCTTTTCTTATACGCCTTCACCTGATCCATGATCTTGGATTGCATATCTTTTGGTTTATTGCAGGCATCAAACTGCAATTCACCACCGAAGCGCGCTGATTTAACAACCACGGTGCCATAATTCAACCAATGCTGTGGATACGTCTTCGTATTCGCAACAACATTCTGAATATCTGCAATAAAAATCTGCTCTTGCACCCGGCGCTCAATCAGTTTCGGAATAAACACCTGGTCGTTATCGTATACAACACGTTTATTGGTTAGAATCAACTCGTCGTTCAGCCAGTCGTAGAAGTTAAAGAAGACGAAGAACAGCGCAACAACCGCCATCGTAATCAGCGCGATATTGAGAATATCAAAGCTCTGATCAGCAAAAAGACTAGAATTAATGTAAAATATGCGCCCGCCGCCATAGCGGTAGAAGATCAAAATAACCAGCACCGCCACGACGGTGAGCAATGTAAACTGCGGGCGGCGATCTTTGGAGCGACGCACCCATAAGACGAGCCAGATTAACATCAGGATCAGCACCACGCCGGCAAGAATGATATTCAGCAAGTCAAAGCCAGGCGGATCGAAGGTGTCGGTCTCGAGAAAACCGCCGCCTGCTGCACGATACAGCGCCATACCGCCAAACAAGGCGATGCCCAGCAATGGCACAATCAGCCGTACCAGCAACAACACCCAATGGCGCCCGGTGACGTGCAGAATTTCTTCGCCTTCACTCAGGTCGATCGCCTCATTGGCGTCCTCGTGGAGCAGTTTGCGCAGAAAATCTATCATATATTTTTGTCGCGCAAGTAATCGAGAATCCACTCAACTTCTTGTTCCGGCGAGAGGCCCTCAGTTTTCAAGTGGATGGCGTCGGGCGCAGCATACAATACGTGTTCGTCGAGCATATCGCGGCGCACAAGCGCCGAGCGCACATCATCCAGCGTGGCGTGATGTTGCGCATCGGCCTGTTGGTGCACCCGCCGCCGGGCGCGCTCGTCGAGTGAAGCCTCTAGATACAGTTTGAGCGCTGCATCAGGCATAACAATCGTGCCGATGTCGCGGCCGACCATCACTACGTTACCGCGCCGACCGATCTGCTGTTGTTGACGCACTAATTCGTGACGCACGCCGGGGTAACGCGCTACAATCGACACACTCCGCTCGACTTCCGGATCGCGGATCGCCCAGGTGACATCGACGCCGTCGGCGAGCACAGTATATTGGCGGCCATCAGCCGCACTGGGTGGAATAACTTCAATCACAATCCGCTTGGCAAGTGCTTCGATCGTGGCCTGATCGTGCAGATCAAGCGTAGCCTGTAAGGCCGCCAAGGCCAGCGCACGATACATTACGCCCGTATCGAGATAGAGGTAGTTCAGGCGGGCGGCGAGCATTGCGCCAAGCGTGCTTTTTCCAGCGCCGGCCGGCCCATCGATGGCGATCACAGAGGGTGGTTGCATCAGCCTTCCAACCTGCTTCACAACGCATCCACAGTGCGCTCCTGCAGGGGCAGTGCGAGGTTCTTCAGGCTGCATTTTAGCACGCAGGATCGGCTAGTGGCAAGTGGGGGAAATCGAGCATCCTTACGTTATGCACTGTGCGCTCTTCAGGATGCTCGATTGGGGAGCCTAAAAGTGGAGGGCAGGCCGTAATGCGCCCGATTGAGCGAACCTATCGCGTGACCTAATCAAATCTAACCCCGTAATACGCGGAGTACAAACTCATCGGCATTGGGCGGCGCCACAGGCGCTTCATGCCCCACACGCCTGATTCCACTATTTTGGTGCCGCATCCGATCAAAGATACCGGCACCGAAGCGTTTGTCGTCGCTACGGTCGTCGAAAGGCGCGCAATCCTCAGATGGCGCTGCCTTTAATTCAACCTGACGGTCCGCGATCAGCTGGACTAGCGCTTCCGCAACGTCAATTGACGCCCAACTCAACTCCTGCGCCAGATCGAGCAGGGTGCGCCGACCATTAATTGCTTCAAGCAGAGGTAAATGCGCTGGATAAACAACCCGCTGCAATTGTTCAGCGGGTACAAGCAGCAGCGGAATGAGCTCCAGATGGGAAACGTGCGGTCGAACATGGATCCAACGCGAAGCCAACCGTTCAGCCATCCGCAAATACTGCTCATGATCGCCCCAGAGCGTCTCACGATCAACCGTCGGATCACTTACAAAGGCAAAATTGGCTTGCGGACGCTCAAGAAGCACGGCCAGCGCATCAACGCCTTCGGCCGTGCCCGCATCCACATGATACAGATGCCCGTCGCGGAAGTATAAATAGCCGCTTAGATCAACGGCATAAATATTCAGCACCCCGGTTACCGAACTGTAGACAATCATGTCGATTAGTTCGTGTAAGGGGAAACTGCTGGTCGTGCCTTCTAACTTCACAATGATGCTCCCTGGCAGTAATGATGGTTGGAGGAGAAGGGTTTTCATCATGATGTAATGAGCGTAACACGCAGGCCAATCAGCCGCAACATGACCCTGGTACTTTGCGCCTATAGCACGTTGTTTACGTACTGGTATCGTATGCAACCCGTGATGATCACTCGTCACTAGGCAAGCCAACTAAGGCCATAAGCCGCAAAGCATTGGTTGTGGGAGCCGGGCCAGGACGCAGCGTATAGTCAAAGCCGAGATCGGCGCTCTGCTCGAGGATGCGCTCGCCGAAGTGGGCTTGCTGCGCTGTTGCGGCGAGGCGCGGGTCATCGGCGAGGGTAAGGTCGTGCGTTGAAACCGCGCCAATTGCGCCCAGTTCAACCAGATGGCGAATCACCCGCCGCGCAGCGATCTGGCGCTCGGCGCTATTTGTGCCGTGCAAAATCTCATCGAGCAGGTAACAGACGGCATACGAAGACGCGCCGGCGCCAACCTCTGCAATATCGACCACGGCCTTTAGGCGGCGCAACTCGGCCATAAAGTAAGATACGCCCTGCGCCAGGGAGTCTTGCACGCGCATGCTCGTCGCCAGCCGGATCGGCGCCAGAATGAGCGCTACGGCGCAAACCGGCGCACCGGCTTGGGCGAGCACAATATTCGTGCCGATCGCACGCAGCAGCGTGCTCTTGCCGGCCATATTCGAGCCGGTGATCAGTAAGAACCTGCCTGGTGGGCCTAAGGTTACATCATTGGGAATGCTGCGTTCGGGCGGCAACAAGGGGTGGGCCAGGGATCGCGCCGCAATCTGGGGCTGCGCTTGTGGCGCAACCGTCGGAAACTGCCATGCCGGATGATCGTGCTGGAGCGTGGCCAGTGCGGAGAGGGCTTCCAATTCGCCCAGCGCCGCCAACCAATCGTGCATGTGCGGCCCGGCCACCCGCCGCCAGCGCTCGGCCAGATCGGTGACGTGGAAGCCCCAGAGCAGCAAATATTGGAGCAAGGGGAACAGGATCGAGCGGGTCAGTTCGGCCAGCAGCGCGATCCAACTCAGGCGGCGCAACTGTTCATCGGCGCGCACCGATCCGGCTTGCAGGCGGGCTTGCAACTGCGCAAGGGCCGGCGCTGTAACCGGACGATCCAAAATCAGGCCGAACAGGTTAGCATAAGCGGCCAGGAGTTCCTGACGATCGATCAACTGGCCTAATGTCCCGGCGACGCGCACGCCATAAAACATATTCAACCCGATATTGAGTGCCAGGAAGGGGAGCCAGAGCGGCAGCGGTGTGGCAAGGGCGATCTGGGCGGCGCCACCGGCGATCAGCAGCAGCGGCGAGAGCCGGGCGGCCCAGCGCACCAGGTTGGCGCGCAACAGCCAGGGCGGGCTGATCGCCCAAGCCCGAAAGCGCGCATAGCGTGCCGTATCTTCGCGAACGTGTTCACCAGCTACAGCCAACTCATCGCGCCAATCGATTAACGGCGCCAGTTCGGCCACAGCAACCTGCCGTGCGACAATTGTGGGCGGATCGGCGGGAGCAAGCAACCAGGCCTGAAGGATCTCCAGGCCGCCGGGAGTACGCGGCGTATTCAGCAAGTGCTGGAGCGAAGCCGATCCGAGCAGGTCAAGATCGCGCGCTGTCGGATCATCGAGCGGAACGTTTGCGGGTTGACGCAACGGCAAAAGCGCCCAATTACGCTGCAAGCGCCAGAGCCCTTCCTGGCTAATCGCCTGGAGCGCCGCATACCGACGGCGTTGGGCATTCAGGCGGTTATGCAGTGCGACCAACCCAAGAAAGACGATCCCCAGCAGACCAGCGAGCCAAGCCAGCCATGTAAGGCCATACCAGAAAGCAACGCCGACGCAGGTCGCAGCGGCGAGAAAGGCCAGCAGGCGCACATTGGCGATCTGGCTCCAGCGCGCCTCAGCAGCCGCACGGGCGGCAGTGAACCGTGTAACCCGCTCGGTATACCGAGCCGCCGGATCGTCGTGCAGATCGGCTGCCTGCTCAACTGCGTCTTCAGAGTCCTGTTCTGAGTCCTGAATCCCGAATCCTGGATCCTGGATCTTCATATTCCGGCCGGAAGTCGCGCAGAAACCGTGCGGGTGTCGGTCTCAGCGGCTGGATCAGCGAGGGCCGAAGCACAGAGCAACACCAGCGCGATCCAGACCAGATCGGCCATGAACAGGTGGAACAACTGCATCGCCACCGGCGCCTTGAGGGTGACATTGATGCAACCCACGGCCACCTGCGCGAACATGAGCGTAACAAACCCCCAGGCCAGGCGCTGAGTGCTTGGATCACTGCGCTCGACGATGACGCTACGGGCAAGAAACCAGCCATAAATCGTCATCAACAAGCCCAGCACCGGATGCCAGATCCGCAACTGCACAAGTGGATGGCTGTTCGGGGCAAACGGCTGGCTGATATCGCCAGGCAGTACGCCGAACAGGAGCAGCGTATCGCCGAGGGCGGTGACGGCACCTGTCGCGCCGACAATGACCGTGCCGAGCAAGCCAAGGCCCAGAATGGCCGGCAGGCGCCCCTGGTTGCGCAAACGCAGCGGGGCATTCCCCGAAGCCCACCAGGCCGTTAGCGTGAGCGCGGCGAGCAAAAGCAGCGTGTTGGCCAGATGCAGCGCAAGGGCGAACGCGCGAGCGAACGAACTGTTATCGGCTACCAGTCCGAGCAACACCAGGCCGGCGCCGATCAGCGCCTCAATAACCATTAGTACCAGCGAAATAATCGCCCAGCGGCGCACGTGATGGCCGGGGACGTAGGCACGCAAGGCCCAGATCAGCAGGATGACCGTACCGATCAGCGCCACGCCACTGGTGAGGCGATGGGAGAACTCGATCAACTGGGCGGTATCGGGGGCGCGGGGAATAATCTGACCATCACAAAGCGGCCAATGATCGCCGCAACCGGCGCCGGAGCCAGTGGCGCGCACGAATGCGCCCCAAAGAATGACAACGATAGTATAGGCGACGTTGGCCCAGGCAAAGCGGGCAAATGAGCGGTTCGTAGCAGGCTCGCTTTCCAGCAATGCATCCGCATGCAGTAGGGATTATATTGCTGCACATCATAGCATACCTTGCTAGTCCGCTGCGATTGGCCAATGCACCCAGGTCATGAAATAATCATCCTGGATCAACGCGCCGAAGTGGCCCTCGGCGAGGCCCTGTTCAGCGTTGGAGAGGCCATAAGCGTTGCCGACAAAGTCGGCGCAGATCCGCAACCCCAGCCCCTGCCCACCGGTTGTGAAACCACCCGCAAAGAGCGCGCCCAACCCGGTCGGAAAGGTGCGCTTGAGGGCTTGCTGTTGTTCAGCCGTAATTCGATTGGCCACCGCAAAGCGCAGATCGTGGGGCGGATCTATGTCTTCTACCGGCGCAAAGGCGAGCAATACCTGGCCATCGGCGCTGTAGGTGACTGCATTATTGATCAGGTTGTAGATCACCCGATCGAGGGCGGAAAATTCCAGACAACGCTCGGCAATGCCGCCATCATAACGGCTATCGACCACAATTTGCGCCTGTTGTCCGCGGGCTTGATGCAACCCAAGTTGCCACTTCTCAACCAACAAATGCGTACCATGCAGCTTCGTCGTCTGATCGGCGGCATAGCCAGCATCGTCGAGGCCACGTAAAGCGCCGCGCATGATTTTTAATTGATCACGGCAGAGGAAAAAGAGGCGGGTCAGGCTGATCATCTCGCTACGCTTGATCGTCAGCATCTGAATAAACGCCGAAAGCGCCGTGTAGGCGCCCCCACGGACGTCGTGGAGTACCTGACGCATACGCTGGGTCGGCTCATTACCGGGATGGGCGCCCTGGAGTGAACGCAGCGCCATATTTAATTCGGGCCATTTCGCCTGTTTGTAGAGCGCAAGCATCTGGTCGATTGTCGCGGCCGGATCATCACGCCGGTCGCGCAGGATCGGCAGCAATTTACCCAGTGCGGTGTAGAGTTCACGCAGCGTAGCAGCTTCGCTAGGCGGAAAGTCGGCGAGATGCACGTCCATATCATCGCCGGCATAACGAAGCCGCCGATAGAAAGCAATCGGCCCGGATATGTGCGCGTTGAGTGTAGTGAGAAGGTCAATCGGCAATTCGGTATTCATGGCATCCGAGAGGGAATGAGCAAAGAACAAAGAAATGAGAGTCCAACATCAGGACGGAGAACCGCATATATGTTATAAAGAAGAGCTGTACGCAGGTCGTCGCGCTTGCAGTGCATCCCAGATTTTGGATCTTTTACATAAGATACAACGACTCAATATTGCCGCATTGTCATATCATAGCACAGTGACCCATTGGAAAGATTAACCAATCGGGTAAAGGAAGGTCTGCCTGATGCTTCGTCGTCCGCTGTCCGCACACGGCTCGTGGTTCGCGCTTCTGGCCTACACACTCTTTGTCGGCGCCGGATGCACTGCGCTACTAGGCGAGGCAGCGCCTACGCCGATGGCGCTACCGGCGCCTACTGCCGATGAGTCGGAGGGCTTTGATGTGCTGGTATTCAGCAAAACAACCGGGTTTCGGCACGACTCGATCGCGGACGGTATTACGGCGCTACAAGAACTTGGCGCCACCCACGGTTTTCGGGTTGAGGCAACGGAAGATGCCGACCGCTTCAACGACGCCGGATTAGCGCCATTTCGGGTTGTGGTGTTCCTCAATACGACCGGCGATGTGCTGGACGCGGAGCAAGAGGCGGCTTTCGAGCGTTTTATTCAGGCCGGCAATGGTTTTGTCGGCGTACACTCGGCTAGCGACACCGAATACGATTGGGCATGGTACGGCGAACTGGTCGGCGCCTATTTCGCCAACCATCCGGCCATCCAACCGGCTGAACTGGATGTTGTGCAGGGCGATCATCTCGCCACAGCCGACCTACCAACGCGCTGGTCGCGCACCGACGAGTGGTACAACTTCCGCGCGCCGCTTGCCGATAGCGTAGAGGTTCTGATCACGATCGACGAGACGACCTACAGCGGCGGAACAATGGGCACAGGCCACCCGATCAGTTGGTACCATTTCTACGACGGTGGACGGGCCTTCTACACTGCTATGGGCCATACCCGCGCGAGTTACGCCGAACCCCTCTTCCGCGCCCACCTCGCCGGTGCGGTGGGTTGGGCCGCCGGAATTGCCGAGCCGCCCACTGCGCTTGATCAGCGGGTTGCGCTGCCGCTGATTGGGGGGTGAGTGGACAACAAAGAAACCAAAGAACTAAGGAACTAAGGAACTAAGGAACCAAAGAACCAAAGAACAAAGGAACAAAGGAACAAAGGAACAAAGGAACAAAGGAACAAAGGAACCAGAGAGCAATTCCCGTATCTCTATGTCCCCTTGTCCGCTTGTCCCTCCCCTACCTCTTGCTCTTAGCGCGCCGGGAGCAACCCCGTACGATCGCGCTGCAATGGCGCTACGGCAGGCGGCAGCGCACCGGTAGTTGCGGCTGTCGCCAACGCCCGCCCGATAACGGCGGCGAAGGGCATGCCGTGGCCGGAAAAACCGCCCGTATACCAGACGCCCGGCAATTCTCCGGCGGCATCGACAATCGGCAGATAATCGGGCGTAAAGCCCATTGTGCCGCCCCAACGCCGCGCAATGGGCAATTTGGCCAGGGTAGGAAAAAGTCGACGTAACACATCTTCCAGCGCAGCCTGCACCTCAGTGCTTGCACCAAGCTCACGTACGCCAACATCGCGCTGGGTCGCCACAGCGCGGCAGCCGCCGATCAGCAGGCTACCATCAGCGCACTGCTGGCCATATTCGCCGGTTGGGGTAATACTTGCGCCAAAGCCGGGACGCAAGATTGGCGCAGTTGCGGTGGTGGTAAGCACCTGGCCGCGCACCGGCGTAATCAGCCCGGTAAGCTCGGGCAACAGATCGGCGCTCCAGGCGTTCGCCGCGAGAATCAGCGCGTCGGCGTGTACGACGCCAACATCAGTGTCGATCTGAACGCCACTACCACTGCGTTGAAGGCCCTGTATGGTTGCCCGACTTACGCGCGCGCCATGGCGGACTGCTGCCGAGGTGAGGCCATGGACGAGTTTCGCCGAGTGAAACGTGCAGGCCAACGGATTCAGCTTTGCGCCGCGCACTTCCGGGCCGAGCGGCACACCGGCAACATCCTCTGCGGCGGCGCGATCGAGGAGTGTTGCGGCAAACCCATCGGCCTGGAGCTGGGTGACAGTAGCAGCCATCTGATCCAGTTGATCAGGATTGATTGCCAGATTCAAGTTACCAACCAAAGCTAGATCGCACCCGATGGCTTCTTCCGCGACAAACCGCCGCAACAACTCAGCGCCTTCGACAGTCAACGCCCATAAATCACGCGCCTGCGCGTGGCCCAACTGCGCGATCGTCGCCAGATAACCGTCAGTCGTGCCAGGCACCAACAGGCCACCGTTACGCCCGCTCGCCCCGGACGCCGGCCCCTCACGATCGATCAACAGCGGCGTGTGACCGGCGCGAGCGAGCCAGAGGGCTGTGCAGGCGCCTAGCACGCCATTGCCCACAACCACAACGCGTGCCTGCGCCGGAAGATCGGTGAATACCGGCGCTGTCGCCGTGAATGAAGCCTGCCAATGCGAAGTTGCCATTGTCTACTCCGTAATAATAGCTGATATCTGACGCCTGAGCGGCGTACCTGCTGGATTAGGCCCGAATCATACACCGAAAGGCGAAGATCATTGATCGGGCAGCGGGCGGCGGGCGAAGGGCAAAGGGCGACCACAAGGGTCGCCCGTACGCCGGGAGGCGGCGGGCGGCTTTATTTTATGACGGTCGTTGAGTTGGCGGTACATTCAGTTGCTTGAGCAACTACTGTTGTGGTTCGGGAAGAGCGGGTAAAAGCAAAGATAATCCCGCCGAGCAGACCGATCCCATTGCGCAGCGCGTGAAGGAAGATCGACAGGCTTAGCGCCTCGACGGCGGTGACGCCGGTTGCGCCGAGCAAAAAGATCAGTGCGTTATCTTGAATGCCCAGGCCGTTGATCGCCACGGGTAACGCCGTGATCGCCACGGCAATCGGCACCGTCGCAAAGAAGACCAGCGGACTCACCTGCATCCCAAAGGCGCGGCTGGCAAAATAAACCGAAAGACAGATTACCAGTTGACGCAGCACTGAGATCGCCGATGTTTGCAGCAGAATACGTGGATTCTGGCCAATCAGCATCAGCGACTCGTGGACGCGCAACACAGTATCGCCCAGCCTGTTCCAGATAAACTTCGGTGCAATCCGACCAGCCAGGTCGATCAAACCGCGGTTAAAAAGCGTGATCATGCCGCCGCAGAAAATAACTACTGCCAGCGCCAACGTTGCCAGAACCGCCGGCTCATCCCAGACCTGCGGCAACAACAGTACTGCGACCAGGCCGACGCCGATCGTGACGGCCAGGCCGATGACGCGATCCATCAGCACCGAGGAGATTGCCACTTCACGCCGCGAGACATCGGGCGCGATCAACACCATCTTCATTACGTCGCCGCCCACCGACGAGGGCAGAAACATGTTAAAGAAGGCCCCGGAGAGCACCAGGCGCACCATGCGCGGCAGGCGCTGTACGAAGCCGAGCCCAACCAGCACCCGTTGCCAGCGCCACGCAGCAAAGACCACACTAAGCAGATTGACGCCGACTCCAAGCACAAGCCAGCGCAAATCAGCTTGCGCCAGCACCCCGCCGACGCTGCGCAGATCCACCTGGGTAAAAATCCAGGCCAGCATCGCCGCTGTGACAATTAGCCGTAGCCCAGTGATCAGCAATGACTTCATTCGGATACCTCAAGCGTAATAATTGCTTGCTCGACGCTGTCTGGCACCAGGCTGTGCGCATCGGTGGCGTGGCCTTCGGGGTGGTTCACCTGGTACCATCCTAGCATCCACGTATAACGGCCTGGTGTCACGTTGAGGGGCACTTCAATGACGAATTGTTCACGCACGATCGCGCCCGGCGCCCACTCGTCCGGCGGCAGCAACGTGTAACTCGGCAGATGCGGTATGCGCCCGTTGGCAACACCTTCCAGGCGGCTGACAGCGACGATCGGGCCGGATAGTTCAGTGCTGGTGCGTTGCCATTCGAACGCAGCTAGATAACGCCGCTCGCCCAGGGGTGTAATTGTGGCGCCCAGCAACTGTACCGGCCCGAAGACGTGGTTTTGCGGGTCGAGTTCAGCCTGTGCGACGACAGTAATTTCCTGGGTCAACGCGGCTTGCTGCGGATCACGGGCAAAGAGCAGCAAGCCGTCACGGGCATGAACGAGCGCAAACTCAGGATCGTGCAAGAGGATGCCGATCTCCGCCAGTTCGTAGCCCGCGCCGGCGGTGACGAACCCCTGCTCGATCAACCGCCAATCGAAGAGCGCGTCGGCGATAACATAGTCGACCTGCGGAAGCAAGGTAGGCAAACGCTCGCCGCCGGGGTCGTCGGGGTAGCGCACGACATAGAGTGTATCGCGATCGACCAGACGCGGGGCGAGGAAGATCGAGGCGGCCATTGGCGCGGCGGGCGGCGCCTGTTCGGCCAACCAGCGATCCTTGAACGCATCGCGTTCAGTGCGCCCATATGCGGCATGGTCGAGACCGCGACCGGGCAAGCCCATCCAGAAGAACGGATTGAGCGGCGTATCAACGAGGAGCGCGCTTACCAGGCCAACCACCAGCGTCGTAAAGATCAGGTCGTTGCGCCAATTCCGGACTCGTCCACGCGAAGCATTAGCCTGTGCGTTACGCAGGCGCGCCGCGCCGTCGATGACTGCAAGCACCAGGAAGGGCACGACGATCGCATAGTGATGGTAGCGATAATCATATACACCGCCCGGCCCGGTTGAGAGTAACGCAGCAAGCGCCACCGGCAGACCAGGCAGTAACCAGCGCCAACCGCGCCAGGCGAGTAGAAGCACCGGAACGAAAAGGATCAGTGCATTGAGCAGACGGTTAGGCAAAGTAGTTAGAATTTCATCCACATTGCCGAAGTAGTGGCTGGTATAGACGCTCGCAGCTGAGCGCTCCATGCTCGGCGGCGCAAAGAATTCACGGATACCAAAGAAGGCGAGCGCGCCGTATGCGCCACTGGCAAGGATCGTGTATAGGCCGGCGCGACGCAGATCGGGTGCGCCCCAGAGCCAGATCACGCCACCAATCAACACCACCGGCAGCGCTACATAAAATTTACAACTCAGCGCTAGAGCCAGCCAGAGCGCATAGCTGCGCCAGGCCCGCCGATCGAGCGCGTCCACAGCCCAGAGCAGCAGCGGCATCGCCAGCGTATCGCCGTGCAAGTCGAAGAGCACTGCCGTCTGCATCACTGGATAGAACAGATAAATCAGCACAGCACAGCGCGCGGCAAGGACACTCTCCAGGCGACGCAGCGCCAAGCAATAGACCGGCACCGCCGCCGAAACGGCGATCAGCGCCTGGGCGATCAGCAAGACCTGCGGATCGCGCCAGACCAACGTTAACGGCACAAAGAAGAGGTAAAACAGTTCGACGTGGCCGGCCAGACGGCTAAAGTTGCCGCCAGGGCCCGTCGTTACGAGCGGAAGGCCGCGCGGCACCGAGAAGATCGCCTGAGCCATTGCGCCAATGTCGAGCATGCCGGCGTTGAAACCCTGATAGCGTGCGAGGCTCAACCAGGTAAGCATAGCGCCAACCAGCAATAACGTGAGCCAGAGTAGTGGATCGCGGGGAATAGTTACCACGAATGGCCGCGGAACGGCGCCAGAGGAAGATGCCAAGTCTTGTGCGAGCGCCATAGCAGGAAGCTCCGTGATTTTCGTTTCAGATGCGGGAATGCGGACTGGGTACACTCGGATCAGGCCCTTCGCCTCCATCACGCTCAGATTTGAGTTGTAGGGTGGGCACTGGCATTTCGGGTGGGGCAGCACGCCCCTCGGTAAGCAACAACAGGCCACCGGGCAAAGTCACGAGTAGCACAAGCACGCGGGAAAGTAACGCGCCGGCAAGCACCATTTCGGCCGGCGCACCGATTAGCGCGAGGAGGCTCACGAGCGCGCCCTCACGCACGCCCCAACCATTCACAGCGATCGGGAGCAGACTCACGAGACTCACCAGAGACATCACGAGGATGACCGGCAAAATTGGCAACCTCAGGCCAACCGCGCTCAGATTGAGCCAGAGTCCTGCGCCGGCCAGAATCTGAAAACCAAACGAGACAATCGTGATCTGAGCCAGCGCAGCGGGGCGGCGCAGATACGATCGGCCAACTTCAAGGCTTGCTGCGATGGCCTTGCGCACACGGGCTGGAAAGCGCTCTGCACTTGCTTGCATCCACTGATGCAGGCGATTGCTACGGAAGGCTCCAAACACAAATGTGGTGCCGATTGCAAGGGCCATAATACCGCCACCAAGCAGGGCCCAACGCAGCGCCGGGAAAAACACCAGCGCAGCGATCGATGCCAGCGCCAGCATCGCGGCCAGGCCGCTCAGACGCTCAACCAAGATCGAGCGCGTCACAGCACCCATGCGGCCCGTCTGACGGGCGGCAAAATAGCCCCGACCGAGGTCGCCGCCGATATCACTGGGCAGAAAATTACTCACAAACGCGCCGATCAGATACCAGCGCACCAATTGCGGCAGCGGCAGCGCGATCCCCTCGACAGCCAGTGTGATCCGCCATTTGAGGCAACTGATCAGCACGCCAAGGTAGTACACCACCACGCCAACGGCAATAATCGCCGGAGAAGCATTGAGTAATGCCTCCAACACACCCGACCACTCAAAGCGCGAGAGCAACCAGCCCAGGAGGACCACAGAGAGGGCGATTTGCAGCGCTCGTAGCCAGAAGCGGCGCTTATTTGTCCGTGCCTCACTCACGCGGCCTCTGTCGGACGGCGACCAATGATCAGTACTGCGCGGGCGAAGGTCAAGCGAACTTTATAGATTTTATCGCTATAAAGCTTGCTATTTGGCTGGGCCTCAAAAATCTGGTATGGCGCAAGCTCCACGGCCCGCCCAACCAGGTGGCCGACAACGCCGGTTAGATGATTATGGACATACCCCAAATGCGCGATCTCGAAGCCTTGATCGAGAAATAATTGATACAGGCGACGCGCCGAGGTGGGGAAATTATGGCTGTAGTCGCAATCCCAAAAATGTTCACGCACCCAGAGCAAATCGGGTGAGGTAATTGCTACACAGCCACCGGGGCGCACGATCCGGCGCATTTCGCCGAGCATCGCCTCGGCCTGCGGCAAGCCGGGTGCATGTTCCAGCACATGGCTGGCAACAACGGCGTCACACACCTGATCGCGCATTGGTAGGGGCGGTACGAACGCACACACGCCGGGTGTGGTATCGAGCGCATGCAGGAGGCCGGCGTTTGCATCGACGGCTGTATAAGGGATGTGTTGACGCTGACATAACTCTGTCAGCGCACCCCGCCCAGGCCCAACCTCGACGAGATGTTGTAACGGTTGTACAGCGGTACGTACACGATTCAGCGTGTATGCGGCCGCTAGTTCGCCAAACCGCTGACCGATCCGTGTCACCCGTTTAGTGCGCCAGAAGTCGTAGTAGGGCATGAGCGATCCTTACTGCTCCAACAATCTTTGGTAGATGTACGCGATGTTCGCAACCGAAGCACGCACATTAAAATGCTCCGCGACATATGTCCGTGCAGCCAGACCTAAAGCTCGGGCGTGATCCGGATCCTCGAGGAACTGTTGCACAGCATCGGCCAGTTCACGCGGCTGATCCGGTTGAACCAGCAAGCCTGTCTGCTCGTGATGGATCAGGTCGCGTAGCCCTCCGACTTTCGTCGCTACGATGGGAAGCCCCATAACGGCGGCTTCGGCGACGGCCAGCCCAAATGCTTCACGCCGGGAGGGTTGAGCATAGACATTGCAAGCGCGCAAAAAAGGTCGTAGATCAGGTAATTGGCCAAGCCAGTGTACACGTTGGCGTAAACCAAGTACGGCTACACGCGACTCCAATTGTTGGCGCTGGGGGCCGGTGCCGGCAAGCGCCAGATTAACATTAGCTGGCAGAAAAGCCAGTGCGTCGATCAAACAGTCAATACCTTTCACCGCACTCAAGCGCCCGGCGCATCCGATGATTACCCGATCCTGCGGCACACCCAGGAGGGTGCGCGCTTCCGTCTGGCTGAGCGCCATATCGGCAAAATAGGCTGGATCAACCCCATTCGGCACACAGTACACGGCTGTGCGCGGCCAGTGCCGAATACTGACGGAATACTCTACCGCATCCGCTGAGAGCGTAATGTACGCTGTTCGCGCAGGCGGCGCCATCGGTTCGATCAGCCGACGCAATGCCAGCAGCGGGCCGGGGTGGGTGTAGATCTCCGCACTTGCCTCGTGGTCGTGCACGACAACGGCTGGAACGCCGGTTACGACGGCTGCGAGGCGTCCGAGGACATGGGCAGTCATCAGGTGGAGATGAACCAATGCGGGTTGAAGGGTGTGTAGCAGGGCGATTAAGGCAGAGAGTTGGCGGGGACTCCATTTGGAGCGGCTCAAGGAGTGAACCGGGATGCCGAGTGCTGCAATTCGGCGGCTCAGATCACTCTCACTGCGCAGATTGATCAGCGTAACTCTTAATCCCTGCTGAACCTGGCGAACAGCCAGATCGGCAAGCAGACGTTGAGCCCCGCCAAGGCCCAAATGATCGATAATATGGACGACGTGAACACTCATCGTGAGGGGGTATCTGGGCCGGCGCCGGTAAGCGAGGGTTGACGCGCACCGACGACGCGCTCGTAGAGATCAATGTGCATTCCAAGCACACGCTCCCAGGTCAGTTCGGCGATCCGCCGCTGGGCAAGCTGGGCTAGGCGGTTGCGCAGTGGTGTGTCGTGCATGAGCCGAACGATCGCCGCGCGCAGCCCGCCAATGTCGTGGGGGTGCACAAGCAGGCCCGCCGCGCCAACCACTTCAGGCATGCCGGTAATGTTGTTCGTAACAATTGCACAACCGGCGCTCAGCGCTTCAAGCAGCACGACGGGGAAGTTGTCGTGTAACGACGGGAAGACGAAGATCGCGCTCGACGCATAGAGATCTTGCAATGCCTGGCCCTTCACAAAGCCGGGGAAACTCACCTTCAGGCCCAGCGTGCGTGCCTGTTCGCGCAGCGGCTCAAGCATCGGCCCATCACCGGCGATCACGACTTCCCAGCCGTTCAGGTCGAGGCCTGCCAACGCGTCGAGCATAAATTGGGCGCCTTTACGCGGGAAAAGCCGACTGGCGAACAGAATGCGTTTCCGCCGCTCAATGCCGCTACCGGCGGGGGGCTGAAAGCCGTAGGGGATGATGTCTACCGGTCGGCCGTGGCTCTGTTGCAGCAACCCGGCGAGGTAGTGCGACGGCGAGATAATCGCATCGGCGCTGGCTACAATCTGCCGCCAGACCGGGGCGAGCAATTGGTGGCCGCGCTTGAAGCGATCCGGGTTGTAACCAGGCACATCGGAGCCGTGGATAGTGACTACGAGCGGCAGATTGCGTAGACGGGCAAGCGGTGCGGCGATCACAGTTGTCGGCATGAGAAAGTGGGCATGAATCAGATCATATTTGGTCTGGAACGAGCGCCAGAGCGACCAGGGCAGGGCCGTAGCGAGGTAGCTCGCCATCTCGACGGTAACGGCGCGCACGGGCGAACGGCGCAGCGCCGGAACACGATAGATGTGCAGATAATTATCGAGAAAACTCTCGTGGAACGGCAGGCGCCCATAGCCCATCGTCACCACATCGACGGAGTGCCGGGCGGCGGCGAGATGCTCGGCCAATGCCCGTGTAATCGGCGATGCGCCGCCACCAATGGGCGGATATTCATAATTGAGCATCAGGACGCGCATAGAAACCTTAGATCTCTTCACGGATCACATAGATCGGCTTATGCTGCGTCTCGTAGTAGGTACGCATAATCAGCTCACCCATCAGCCCGAAGCCGATGAACTGCACACCGACAATGATCAGCAAGACTCCCAAGAGTAATAACGGGCGATCGCCGATACTCAGGTTATAGAAGATTTTGAGCGCCACGAGATAAAAGCTGATCAGGGTGCCGCCAAGCATCGCCAGCAGGCCGAAGGCGCCGAAGACCTGCATCGGGCGGGTGGAGTAGGAAAGCAAGAAGCGCACGGTGATCAGATCGAGCAACACACGCGTTGTGCGGCCAATGCCATACTTCGAACTGCCATAACGCCGAGCGTAGTGGTTGACGGGCAGTTCAGTAACGGCGACACCCTGCCATGAAGCGATGGCCGGGATGAAGCGGTGTAGCTCGCCGTACAGGTTGATATTCTTTACCACATCGGCGCGATAAACTTTGAGCGAACAGCCGTAGTCGTGAAGGTGTACACCGGTGGCCCACGAGATCAGACGGTTGGCGATCTGCGAGGGTAAGCGCCGGCTGATATAGGGATCCTGGCGGTTCGCCCGCCAGCCGCTCACCACATCGAAGCCCTCGGCGGCGCGATCGAGCATGCGCGGAATGTCGTTGGGGTCATTCTGTAGATCGGCGTCGATTGTGACGATATATGTCCCGCGAGCACGATCGAAACCGGCGGCGAAGGCGGCCGTCTGACCAAAATTACGGCGGAAGCGCACCACGCGCAGGCGCGGATCGCCGGCGGCACACTCACTCAGCAGCGCGAAACTGCGATCACGCGAACCATCGTCGATCGCAATAATCTCGTATTCATGGTCGAGCGTGGCGAGGGCGGTTGTTAATTGCTCGTAGAGCGCAGGGATGCTCTCTTGCTCGTTATAGATCGGCACGACAACCGAAAGATAGGGCACAGTCGCAGCCGGGGCGACATCATGCGCAAAAGTCAGGGGCTCAGCAGTCATAGCGGACTCCAGAGTAGTGAACTGGCTCAAATCCTCTGTCTCCTATTGTACGCGACTACTCGGTGAAGTACACTGCCCTTCTGAGCCATCACCGGGCTTATTGTAGCCCACAGAGCATACCAGCGGCAGGCTAGCGGCTAGCCTGATGGTACCCTTTGCCGGCCCACAATGGTTGCCCCAATGAGCCAGGCGGGAGGCGGCAGGCGGCAGGGCGGACACATGGATCCGCCCCAACGGCGGCAGGCGGCAGGCAGCAGGCAGCAGGGAGACGACGGATGATAGATTCAGCGGGGAGGTTTTACCAGGCAGGCTCCATCGTAAGGCGGAGAGCAGATCCCGGCTTCAGACCGACGCGCTCAATCCAAGGAGTAGCTATAGTAGAAGAGTAAATTATAGATTGTGGTCGGTGCCCAATGCCTCGTGATGTGCATCCCAGCCGACCCGTTGCTCCCCCTTTTCTGGCTGCCTACGGGCAGCCGTTTTTGTCGGCCCCGACGTGCGGTATCATCTGCGCGGCGGGGTTTTTTGTTGGGCTGAAACATCCGCTATGCCGATGATTCAGCCTTACGAAGGGGAGTTGGTAACGTACCATGCTGAACGTCTTGTTGGAGGTGTTGCTGCCGATCGTTCTGGTGGCCGGGATCGGGTTCGGACTACGCCGAGCCATGCCGCTCGATCAGGCGACATTGAATCGCACAGTGATCTACGGTTTGAATCCGGCGCTGATTTTTGTCTCGTTAGTTCGCGCCGATCTCAGCGGCGACGGAGCGCTGCGCATGGTGGCGCTGGCCGTGGGCGTGGTGATCGGCATGGCCCTGATCACGTTGGTGGTGGCTCTACCGCTAGGCTTACGCGGCGGCACGCTTAGCGCGATGCTGCTGGCAAACATGTTTATGAACTCGGGCAACTATGGCCTGCCCGCAGCACGTTTCGCCTTTGGCGAAGAGGGTTTTACCCAGGCTGTCTTCTATTTTGTGGTGCAATCGATTCTGGGGCAGACGCTCGGGGTGGCGATTGCGGCGGGCGGCGGTATGACCGCACAGTCGAACTTGTCGCGCGAGGTGCTCATCCGAGTGCTGCGTATGCCGCAGATCTATGCTGTGCTGGCGGCGTTCTTGGTGCGCTGGAGCGGTTTCGATCCCGCCGGCGCAACCGGGGCGGCGAGCGGGTTGTGGCGCGGTATCACACTGGTGGGCGAGGCGACCCTGCCGATGATGTTAATTGTCCTGGGCTTGCAATTGGGCACCGGGGTGCGCTTTGAAGCGCCAGGTCTGATCGCGATCACCACTGGATTGCGGCTGATCGTCTCACCATTGGTGGCCTATGGATTGGGGTTGGCGCTAGGACTCAGTGGCGTAAGCCTTGCCGTTGGCGTGATGGTTTCGGGCATGCCGACAGCCGTACACACAACAATTACGGCCTTGGAGTTCAATAGTCGGCCAGACCTGGTGGTAGGCGTCGTGGTGGCTTCATCAGTAGCGAGCCTGGTGACCCTGAGCGTATTGTTGACATTGTTGACGAGGTGAGGGTGAGCGGGTGAGCAGGTATAAACGTCTGATGATCTGATGTTTATGTGTCCAGCGTCCATGATTTGCCAAAGGCAAGCCCCGAATGTGGTACAGTAGCGGCCAGCAACTTAGCGCTAATGAATGATATGAGGAGTTACCAATGGGCGAGCCGCATGGTGTGATCAGTGCGATGCTGACGCCGTTTGTCAGCGATGTTGGGCCGGTAGACTACGAGTGGTTGCCGGGCTACTTGCGCTTTTTGGAGCAGAGCGGACTGCACGGCGTGCTGGCGCTCGGCACGACGGGCGAGGGGCCATCGATGAGCGTTGCCGAGCGTGAGCGGGTGCTCGACACGATTATCGAACATCGCGGCGGGTTGGCAGTGCTGGCCGGTACAGGCTGTGCAGCGCTCACGGAAACGATCGCACTGAGCCGTTACGCGGTTGATCGCGGTGCGGACGCTGTGCTAGTGATGCCGCCGTTCTACATCAAGAGCCCCAGCGAGGCCGGCATTCTGGCCTACTATCGCGCCCTTGCCGATGCTCTGCCCGCCGAAGCCCGACTGATGCTGTACCACATCCCGCAGGTAACCGGCGTGCCGATTACGCCGCCGATTATCGATGGCTTGCTGGAGAGCCACAGCGGCCAGTTTTACGGGATCAAAGACAGCAGCGGCAACTGGGAGCATTCGCAGGGCCTGATCGCCAAATATCCGCAACTGAAGATCTTCACCGGCAGTGATCGGCTGATCAGCAATGCGCTGGCCCATGGCGCCGCAGGCGCGATCACCGCGCTTTCGAGCGCCTTTCCACGCCTGGCCCGTGCGGTCTATGACGCTCACCACAACAGTGGCGACGTAGCGGCGGCGCAAGCCCGGCTCACGGCGGTGCGCGATCTAATTGACCCGGTGAATACGCCGCCGGCGCTCAAGGCTGCCCTGGCGTGGACAAGCGATCTGCCTGAAACCAGCGTACGCTTGCCGCTCACGGCGATGCTCGATGCCGAAGCGACCCGGTTGCGCGAGGGGTATGATGCGGTGATGGGGTAGGCATCAAGATCTGACAGGTCCGCCAAACCGGTCAGGTCGCGGCCATGCTGTCAGTCGGCGCCGAAGAGCGACACAAACAGCAGCGGTGCGGCATCGAGGATTGGCGGGACATACCCGAGCATCAGAACTTGCTGCGAGTCAGCGCGGCCGCGTTGCCAACCGACGGTGCTGAACGCCTCAGTATCTGTATTCAGCGCTTCATTTACCGCCCAATCGCCGTTGCTGATCTGAGCGCCGAAATAGCTCTGCACGTTAGCAAAGGTCGTATCGGCGGGCAGTTCATAGGCGCGGATCTCGCCATTGAGATCTTCGTGCAACGCCGAACGCATCGATTCGGCGATCGAGTCGGCCATGGCATTCTGGCCCGGCTGAAGTTCAGCCGCGGCAGGATAGCTCGGCACAGCGCTGAAAGCCACCGGCTGCGCACCGCCACACGCGCTCACGATCAGCGCACCGAGCACGAGAACGCACAGAGCCTTCAGACGCTTCATTATAACTCCTTGTCGGTGAGCAGCGGCGTATGTGCGCTGATCAGATGTTGCGCAGTTGCAAGGTGCGCGAGCGGGACGTGAAAGGCTATTAAGTGTAGTATACCGCGAACAGAGGAGAAAACACTATGCCACGTGCAACAGCTACCCCCGAACGCATCTACCAACTAAAGATCACGCTCGACGGCAGTAAGCCGCCGATCTGGCGCCGGGTAGAAGTGGCCGACACAATTACGCTGGCCAAACTGCATACGATCGTTCAGGCGGCAATGGGTTGGTACGACTCGCACCTGCATCAATTTTCCGTCGGTGCTGAGTATTACGGCGTGCCGCACCCCGAGATGGATGTGCGCGATGAGCGCCGGCTCAAGCTGAACCAGGCCCTGACTGCGCCGCAGCAGAAGATCCGCTATGAGTACGATTTCGGCGATTCCTGGCTCCACGACATTGTGCTGGAGAAGGTGCTCGATCCTGAACCGGGTGTGAGTTATCCGCGCTGCACAGCCGGCAAGCGTGCCTGCCCGCCTGAAGATTGCGGCGGCGTCTGGGGTTATGCTGAACTTCTAGAGACGATCAGCGACCCACAGCATCCCGAGCACGAAGAAATGCGTGAATGGCTCGACGAGGACTTTGATCCGGAGGCGTTCGACCTGGATGAAGTGAATGCGGCATTACGTACGGTGCGGTAAGTGCGGACCAAGGGCCAACTCAGTCCGGCTTTCGTCCTGCGTCCTGCGTCCTTCATTTGTCGAATTGTGAACTGTCAGACTGTCAGACTGCGAACTGTGGATTGTAGACTGCGGACTGTTCGACTGTTCGACTGTTCGACTGAAATCACCTTGCGCCAAAAATTGCCCGGCCCACGCGCACGATCGTGGCGCCTTCGGCGATGGCGGCGGCGAAATCGTCGGTCATGCCCATGCTTAGTTCATGCCAGGCGGTTGCGGGAAAGTGCTGGGCGAGTTCATCGCGTAGCTCGCGCAGGGCGCTAAAAATGGGGCGGGCGGCGTCAGGCTGTTCGACGATCGGTGCGATCGTCATCAGGCCGCGCACTTCCAGCGCCGGGAGCGCGATGATCTGCGCCAACTCGGGCAGCAACGCCGCAAGGCCGGCTGGGTTGGCCCGTCCGCGGGGCAGATTGAAGCCTTCTTTGCTCGCCTCGCCGCTCACGTTGAACTGCAACAGGATCGGGAGCCGTCGCCCAAACGCAGCCGCGCGGCGGTCGAGCGCTTCGGCGAGGCGCAGACTATCGACCGAGTGAACCAGATCGAAGTGTTCGGCAACAGGGCCGGCTTTATTGCGCTGCAAATGTCCGATCAAGTGCCAGCGCACCTGGGCGCGAAACTCAGCCAGGGCGGCGATCTTATCGACGGCCTCCTGAACCCGATTCTCGCCCAGATCGCCGGCGCCGGCAGCGATGGCCGCAGCAACCAGTTCCGGCGGATGAGTTTTGCTGACCGCCACAAGCGTCACGGAAGCCGGACCGCGCCCGGCGGCGCGTGCGGCTGAAGCAATCTGTTCGCGCACCCGAGCAATATTCTCGGCGATGATGAGGTCGTTCATGGTTCGGTTGCCAGCAAGCGCTGCTCGACGGGAGCATCGGGCGGGAGATTGGTGATCAGCAGCAGACCCAACCCCTCGGGCAGCGGGACGGTCAATTCCAGCGGCGTGCTTTCACCAGGACGCAGCGTTGCACTTCCGCCGCCGCTGGCGATATAGCTTGCGCCCATACTATCGCGCAGTTCAAACGCGCTAATCGGCACGGTTACCTCCGCCGTACTGCGGTTGGTCACCACGCCGCGCACCGCCAGACCAGCGCTGATTGGGGCGAGTTCGCGCACTTCAATCAGCAGACGCGGCGTTTCGGCAATCGGTTCGAGCGGGTTGCCCGGCCCACCAAGGCCGAGCGTGCGGCGCAGTTCACGCGCCGTCTCCTGAAGACCTGCCGGCAACGCGCTCAGATCGAGTTGCGGGAGTTGCACTGCGGGGCCGGATGGCACAGGCTGGCGCGCAAAATGCTCACTCAAGGCCTGATTGCCCAGCCTCAGGCCCCCCCGACTGCTCAACACAATCAGCACAAACGCAACGACTACACCTAAAATCCAGATTGGCACACCGCCCGAGGCTTGTCTATCCATAAAGCGCACATATCTTCTCTTTACATGATTACATCATACGTACGTTTTGTTCATTCCTGCTCAATCCTAGCACACATCCCAAATAGCGGCCACCAGTATCCTGTCAGACGAAGTCGGACGGGTTGGGGAAGGGTTTTTCGGAGCGGGCGCAGCCCGCTCCGAGCCTCAGCCGAACCGCGCAGAAACGCTCAAACCCGCGTACAACCCCTGGCGAACTTCCGCCGAGTTGAACTAGCGCACTGAGCAGAACAGGTGCGCTACTGACGGTTGCTGAAGCGCGTAGCGCGCTCCTCAGGATGGGCGTGTTCGCGGACGTTGCTCATGTGGTGAGCCTGCACCGGTTGAAATCTAATCTATGTGGTACGATCATGACATCCTCCCTTGATCAGAAACCGAACCCAATGCCGAGCCGCACCCGCTGGTATCACAACGCTGCCGCAACACCCACAACCGATCTAGCTGCACCTAATAGCGACCCGCCGGCTTTTCACCGCCGGTTACCGGGCTACGCACCCACGCCCCTACACGAAACGCCAACGCTGGCCGCGCAACTCGGCATTGGGCGGCTCTGGGTGAAGGACGAATCGCAGCGCCTGGGCATGCCCTCGTTCAAGATCCTCGGCGCCGCCTGGGCGGTCTACAAAGCCATCGTCGAGCGCCTGGGCGCGGAACCGGCTTGGGCCAGTATCGCCGAACTGGCCGCCCACGTTGCGCGCTTGCAACCGCTGTGCCTGGCCGCCGCCACCGACGGCAACCATGGGCGCGCCGTAGCCCGCATGGCCCGCCTGCTCAACTGTTCGGCACGAATCTTTGTGCCCGCCGGTACCGCCGCAGCGCGCATTAGTGCGATCGCGAGTGAAGGCGCCGACGTGATCGCCGTGAGGGGTAGTTATGACGATGCCGTAGCGCGTTCGGCGGAAGCGGCTGGCCCACAGTGTCTGGTGATCTCGGACACCTCCTGGCCCGGCTACGAAACGATTCCGCGTTGGGTGATCGACGGTTATGGCACTATTTTTGGCGAGATCGACGCCGAACTTGGTCGGCGGGGCGAACCACCGCCCGACGTTGTGCTGGTGCAGATGGGCGTCGGCGCGCTCGCCGCCGCCGCGATCGGCCACTATCGTCAAGCCCACCCTGAACGCCTGTCGGAAACCAGCCGTCGTCCGTCGTCCTTCGGCCATCGTCCCACGATCATCGGCGTGGAGCCCACCCGCGCCGCCTGTGTGCTTGCCTCGCTCGAAGCCGGCGCACTTCGCCCCGTGCCCGGCCCGCACGACTCGATCATGGCTGGGCTGAACTGTGGGCTACCTTCCATGATCGCCTGGCCGCTGCTGCGCACCGGCATCAGCGGCGCCCTTGCCATCGACGATGTCTACGCTTGCCAGGGTGTGCGCGATCTGGCCGCCGTCGGCATTACCGCCGGCGAAACCGGCGCTGCGGGCCTCGGCGGCTTACTGGCCCTGGCCGAACAGCCCGAACTGATGCAGCAGGCCGGGCTCGGCCCAACCAGCCGCGTCCTGATTATCTCCACCGAAGGCGTCACCGACCCGGTCGCACGGGCCCGTCTGCTCGCTGCCGACTGTCGGATCGATTGCGTGCTGCAGCGCGTATGTATGGATGGGGCATAAGGATACAGCGTGCTGCGTCCTTATGCCAGCCTAACTTCTCTGCCCGCCACCGCCGCAGCGCTGAGCGTTGCGCCGCAAAGGAAGAACCCTATGATCCCACTCGGCATCTGTTTCTCCAGCTTCGGCAGATCCTACGCTGAACTACGCGCCGCCGCTCGTACGGCTGAGACGCTTGGCTACGACTCGATCTGGCTCTGGGATCATTACGTCTCGTGGAACGATCCAAGCGAAGCAGTATTGGAATGCTGGACGACACTCAGCGCGCTGGCTGAGGCTACCAGCACGATTCGGCTCGGCCCACTTGTGGCAAACAACACCAATCGTCACCCCGGACGCCTGGCTAAGGTTGCCGCTACGCTGCACCTGCTCTCCGGCGAACGGCTCGAACTCGGCATCGGCGCAGGCGGATTGGGCGCCGAACAAACGCCCTTCGGCATTGATCAGGGCGACGCGGCAACCCGCGCGGCGCGGCTTGAAGAGGCGTTGCAGATTATCCCGGCGCTCTGGACGGGCGAGCCGGTGACCTTCGCCGGCCAACACTACCAACTCAGTGGCGCGATCGTTGCGCCAGGACTGGCGAACCCACCCAGAATTATTGTCGGCGGGCGCAGCGCCGCTCTTGCCCGCCGAGCCGGGCGCTACGCCGATGGGCTCAATCTCCAATGGCGTTTCCGCGACACCTTCCCCGCCATCTTTACCGCCCTCGACGAAGGCTTAACCGCCGCCGGGCGCCCACGGGCCGGCTTCGATCTTTCAATCCACGGCGATTGGGCCGATCTTGGCCCCGACCCGTCCGCTACGCTGGCTGCATGGGCAGACTTGGGATTTACACGCGCCATCCTGATGGCGCCGAAACCACTGACAACGGACGCCCTCGCAACAACGGCCCAGCAGATCGGGCTGCATAATGCGCGGGCTGCATAATGCGCGGCTGCATGCTGCATAATGTACGGGCGGACCTACGTGTCCGCCCGCTCTAGCTCGACTTTTTGCATTGCTGCCTTGCTTCTCCTTACCTTGACAAACGCTATCTCTTCCATTAGATTGCCCTTCCATCTGCTCGCTCCTGATTGCGTGTATAATAAAGACACAGCATCTGGCGCTGATGTTCTGCGCCGCCCCATACAGCGTTCAAGGTTTGGATGCATCCCAACGTCAGGGCGAACTACTCCGAAAGGGGGTGTTTTACGCTTTCCGTACGTTGCTGACGTAGTGCAATCGACGCCGTCCGGGCTAGCCGCCCAATCTCAACGGTAGGATTATTTCGCATCTATCCACCTACAAATTCTCTGTGAACAAGGAGTACTTCAGCATGAAACGACCATTGAGTCTCATGCTTCTGGTGACGATGCTGGCAGCTCTGCTGGCAGCATGTGGCGGCGCTCCGGCCGCCCAGCCCACCACAGCCCCGGCAGCTACGACTGCCCCCGACCAGCCGACTACGGCTCCGGACGCGCCCACCGCCGCTCCGGAAGCGCCAGCTGCCGGCGGCCTGATTAAGATTGCCACGCAAGGCCCGCTGAGCGGCCCGCAAGCTGCCCTGGGCAGCGGTATGCGCAATGGTTCCGACCTGGCCATTCAACAATTGGCCCAGCCGCTGATCGATTTGGGCTTCACGGTGGAACTGGCGCCGTTCGACGACCAGGCGCAGCCTGAAGTCGGGTCGGCCAACGCCAAGAACATCGTTTCGGACCCTGAGATCCTCTGCGTGGTCGGCCACCTGAACTCGGGTGTGGCGCTGGCCGCCCTGCCCGACTATCGC
>JBBRUG010000022.1:0-31220 GCA_038247995.1 Chloroflexales bacterium
ACCGACGACTGACGACTGACGACTGACGACTGACGACTGACGACTGACGATGGTGGCGGGTCACGGGTCACGGATCACGTCCGTAAGGCCGAAGCATGCGCCAGCGTCAACCTGTCAGATTGGCGGTTGGCGCTGTTCCAAGGGCACATATGGTACATTCAGCGGCCCAATATACTCGGCTTCGGGGCGAATCAGCCGGTTGTCGCTGTACTGCTCGTAGACGTGGGCCGTCCAACCGGCGACACGGCTAAGCGCAAAGATCGGTGTGAACAGATCGATCGGGATGCCGAGCGTGTAGTAGACCGATGCGGAATAAAAATCGACATTCACCGGTAGCGACTTCTCAGCCTGCACAATGCTGCGAATCCGCTCGCTCATGGCATACCAGTTGCGGTTACCGGTAGTTTCGGCGAGTTCGCCGGCGAGCTGTTGCAACCAGATCGCCCGCGGGTCGTCGGCTTTGTACACACGGTGGCCAAAGCCCATAATCTTCTTCCCGGCAGCCAGCGCGCCGCGCATATACTGATCGACCCGTTCGACATCGCCGATCTCCAGCAGCATCCGCATCACCTGCTCGTTTGCGCCGCCGTGCAGGACGCCCTTTAGCGTGCCGATCGCTGAAGTGATCGCGCTGTGCAGGTTCGAAAGCGTGCTGGCGGTGATCCGCGCGGCAAAGGTGCTGGCGTTCAGGCTATGATCCGCGTGCAGAATGAGGCACTGGTCGAGGATGCGTGCCGCCGGCGGATCGGGCGTCGCGCCGGTGAGCATATAGAGGAAGTTGGCGGCGTGGCCCAGTTCAGTACTCGGCGTTACCGGCCAGCGACCGTTACGAATGCGCTCCCACGCAGCAACGATTGTCGGCAGGGCGGCAGTGAGCCGAATCGACTTATGCACATTCGCTTCTAATGAGTTGTCGCCTGTCTCTGGGTCAAATGGCGCCAGCGCCGATACGGCAGTGCGCAAAACGCCCATTGGCGAGGTCTGCTTCGGCAGCAGCAAGAGCAGCGCAATCACCTCATTGGGCACCAGCCGACTCTCAATAATCTTCGTCGTGAAGGCGTCGAGTTGCTGCGCTGTTGGCAGTCGCCCGTACCAGAGCAGCGCCGTCGTCTCCTCGAACGTCGACTTGGCGGCCAGCGCGTTGATGTCGATGCCGCGGTAGAACAGGCGCCCATTGATGCCGTCAATCTGGCTGATTGCGGTTTGGGCGGCGATAACGCCCTCAAGTCCTCGCGATCCGGTCGACATAAAATGCCCTTCTCGTGCCCTCACGCCTCACGCCCCACGCCTCATCCAATCACCATACAGGTCACGGTGCGCTTGATGCCTTCAACGGCGTGGATTTCATTCATAACCATGCGCCCGATCTGGCGCGGATCTGGTGTTTGCACAGTGGCGATAATATCGTAGGGGCCGGTAACCGCGTCCACTGCCGTCATACCTGTAATGGCGCGTAGGGCGTTAATCACCTCGGCGATCTGACCCGACTCGGCTTCGATCAGGACATACGCTTTCGCCTCCATGACCCTCTCCTGGCTCTATAGGAATGCGTTTGCCGTGTACTGCCTGCGCCCTAACCGGCCTTGCTTGTCGCCCCAGCCAGCTCGGTGACAAAGGCTGTTGCATCTGCAACCACGTCCGCAGGCGCTGCTTGCTCAAGCCGGCTAATCAGCGCACTGCCCACAATTGCGCCATCGGCGTTGCGGGCTACTTCAGCAACATGCTCTGGGGTACTAATGCCAAATCCAACCACCAGCGGCAGATCGGTGTGGCGGCGTACGCGAGCCAATACATCGTCCAGGTTGGCCGCCATGCGCTGCCGCGCCCCCGTCACCCCGGTAAGCGACACCACATAGATAAAACCACTGGCGTGGGCGACAATCTGGGCGATCCGCTCTTCCGGCGTTGTCGGGGCCACAAACATGATCAGGTCGAGGCCATATTGCTGCGCCACAGCCTGAAGTTCACCGGCTTCTTCCGGCGGCACATCGGGGATGATCCAGCCATCGCCACCGGCGGCGGCTAATTCGCTGTTTGCGCGATCCAGCCCGTAGCGCAGCAGTGGATTGTAATAGCCCATCAACAGCAAGGGCGCCTGCACGCCTTGCGCCCGTAGCGCGGCGACCGTCTCCAGGCAGTAGGCGAGATTGACCCCATTTTCGATCGCACGCTGCGTAGCGCGCTGGATCGTCGCTCCATCGGCAAGTGGATCGGAAAAGGGCATGCCCAGTTCAAACAGGTTCCCGCCGGCCGCTTCGAGGGCTGGAATCAGCGTGTGGGTGCTCTCGCGCTCAGGAAAACCGATAGTGACGTAGGGCATCAGCGCGATCTGGCCGGCAGCGCGCAGCCTGGCGAAAGTTTCAGCAATCCGGCTCATAGGGTAGTCCGTAACGCTATGTCACAAGTTAGTAGATATGCTGCATCATACCATAATCATCTTGGGCCTTCGGACTTCTTCAATAATCTACCCTGCCGCCTGCCGCCTGCGCCCTGCCGCCTGGCCTTAAGGTGTCGGCGTCGCGGGCGTCGGTTCGGTCGGAATTGGCGACGGCTCAGTTGGCGGCAGCGGTGTTGCTTCCGGTGTTGCTTCCGGTGTTACCGTTGCCGATGGCTCCGGGGTAGCTGTCACGTCGGTTGGGGATGGCTCGGCGGTCGTTTCCACGGTTGGGGTTAGTTCCGACGTGGCGGTAGGGAGAACTGGCGGGGGCCGAATCGTCACGACAACTGTCGGTGCGTCACCTACCAGGCTGACGGTATCGGGCAGTTCGATCACTGTGTTCAACGTATACGTCCCCGGGCCGAGCGCGCTGATATCCACATTGGCGCGCAGGGTTTGCTGGGCCAGCGCATTGAGCGCCGTCACCGGCCCGGCGAGGTCGAGACTGACGACCGACGTATTTACGCTCACCAGCAAGCCGTTATTGGCCCCGATCAGGTTTACTTGCGCCGGTAGTTGCACCTGGAATGGTCGATCGATCGCAGTGATCCGCACCGTCACCTGGGCTTGCGTCGGCTGGCCGGCCTGGGCTGAAGTGCCGGGCGGAAAGATGATCGTCACTGTGCTTTCGATTGTGCCGCTGGTGCCATTCAGGTCGATCGGCGTTGTGCTGAGCGAACTTACGGCATTGAGTGGGCCGGAACTGCCGGTGAGGCTAATCAGCGGCGGGACAACTTCAACCGCAGCAACAGCGTACCCTGCCGTCGGACGCCCGATAATCACCGGCGCGATCGGCACCAGACGCAGCCCAACTACCGAGGTAATCGGGATCAGCACGCGCACATTTGGCGGTGTTACCTGCACGCCGCTCACAACATCATCGCGCTCGTCGAGCGGGGTGAGTTGGATCGGCGCATCATAACTGACCCGCAATTGTTCGACATTCGCAATCGCCTGTGCCGCGATCACGCGCTCAACCCGGCTCTGCGGCCCGGTAACTTCGACCATAGTGATCGGATCGCCGGTATCATTCTGGCTGATCGTCGCCTCGCCGCGCTCGAAGCTGAACGGCAGATTGCCCAAGATCTCCAGCGCAATCGGTACAGTCCGCGTAATCTGCTGTTCGATCCGAAGCGGTATTGCAATCGGTTCAACGCCGTTATTCGGCACGCTAAAGCTAATATTGCGCGTTGGCTGAACATTCACCGGCACCAGGTGATCACCCGGCTCAAGGCCGGTTAGATCGATCACGGCCCGAATGTCGATCGGGCGCAAATCGTTGCGCTGAATGCGATCGGTGCGCAGCGTAATATCAATTGTCGGCAGGGTAAGGTTGGGCAAGCCGTTGGTATCAACAAGGATCAAGTCGGGGCCGAGCCCGACCACCTGGAGCACCATATCGTCGAAGCGCACCAACTCTTCGGGGTTCTGACTGAAGGAGACAAACGTCCAGAGCGCAAAGCTAAGCCCGATCGCCAAAGCGATGCGCAGCAACGTCGTGCTGATTGTATTCATTTCCCTTCATCCGGGATAGTTACATTGAGGAGTCCGGCGAGCATCGTGCGTAGGCGCGCCTCGTTAAGGTAACTCGCCAGGCGCCCATCGTTGCACAGCGAGATTGCGCCGGTCTCTTCGGAGACAATCACCGCTAGCGCGTCGGTCTGTTCACTGATGCCCTTCGCCGCCCGATGGCGGGTGCCATAACGGCGTGGCCCGATCACATCTTCGCTTAGCGGCAATACGACATTGGCGGCGAGAATGCGCTTCCCGCGCACAATCACGGCCATATCGTGCAGTGGCGAGTTTGGGTAGAAGATGTTCAGCAACAAAGTCGAGGAGATCCGCGCATCGAGGATTACGCCGCGGTCGGCGTATTCTTGTAGTTGCGTTGTGCGTTCGATCACAATCAGTGCGCCGACGCCCTGTTGCGAGAGTTGGTTGGCGGCGCGGCAGATTGTCGTAATTGTTTCGAGTAATTCCGAGCGATTGGCGCCGCCGAAGGGCCGCCCGATCCGTTCGCTGGAACGCCCGATCGTCTCCAGAGCGCGGCGCAGTTCCGGTTGAAACAGGATCGGGATGCCGACAACCAGCGCCGGCGTGATCAGGGTGCTGATCAGCCATGCCAGCACCGTCAGGCGCTCACTGGCTACGAGCCCAACCAGAAATGCCAGCGCAAAGACGATCCCCAGGCCACGCAGCAACTGTACGGCGCGTGTACCGCGGATAAAACCAAGCAGCCAGTAGAAGAGCGCTGCGACGATGAGAATGTCGAGAAGGGCGAAGGGAGATGTTAGCGGGTTAAGACGCGCCCAGAGGCGGCTGAGATCCATATCAAACATCAGACATCACGCCCCGCCCTGGCGTTGCTGGAGCATCCGCGAGGCAGCGGCCACGAGCGCTTTAACTCGATCAGCATCGATGCTGTCCATTTTGAGCATCCGATTATAGAGTTGCATGGCCTGCCCATATTCCTCACGCCGCATCAGCATGTCGCCGAGCAAATAATAGGCGTCGAGATCGCTCTGGTCGAGGCCGATGATCTGATGCAGTTCGGCAATTGCGCCGTCGTAATCGCGTTGCTGGGCGAAGATCCGTGCGATCTGCTTCTTTTCGGCGATCGCCTCACTCGTGCGCGATTGGAGCGTGTACATCAGCGAAAGCCACTGGCGAGCTTCCACATCGTTCGGCGCAATCTGCACGATCTTGTCGTACATCTGGCGCGCCTTATCGTGCTCGCTGAGCATCCAATGCACCTGAGCGGCTTCTTGGAGCGAGGCGACGGCATCTTTCAGTTGGCCGGCCTTGCGTTGCAGTTCAGCGGCGCGTACCAACCCTTCCACGCCCTTATCGAGGTAGCCGCGGCGCAACTGCATGCGGGCGAGGCGACTACTGATCACGCTGTGGTTCGGGGCCAATTTCAGCGCATATTCGAGCATCTCAATCGCGCGATCAAGTTGCTGGCGCTGTTCATAGTGCGTGGCCAGATCTTCCAACTGCGCAATCGCTTCCGTCAGTTTGCCCTGGCGGAAGTAGACATCGGCGAGCTTGGTGTAGATCGCTCGGTCGTATGGAAGGAGTTGTTTCGCTTCGTTCAGCGCTTGCTCAGCGCCTTCGAGGTCGTCGCTGGCAGCATAAGCCTCCGCCATGCGGCGCACCAGATCACCCTTGGCGAGCGGGCGGGCGAAGGCGTGTTTGATCGCCGGATCGTGCTCACCACGCCCGGCCACAGCCTGGCCTTTGCGCAGCATCTCCAGGGCCTCTTCAGCGTTACCCAACGCAATATAGCTGTCGGCGGCCGCCTGATAGACGAGCACGGGCGGGAGGATCAGATCGACATCTTCCTCAAGCATCGCCTGGGCCTGTTCTAGTTCGAGCAACGCTGAAGTGTGCTGTCCGCCGCTCTGCTGCAGCACGGCCAGAATATAGTGCAGAATGGCTGCGTCGGAGTTAAGCAATGCGGCGCGGTATTCGGCCTGTACCGGGTTGAACTCGCTCGGCGTCTGCTTTAACTGTTCGAGCAAACCAGCTAGCGAATCCCACACTGCCGAAGGTTGATCGCCCATAAGCGCGAGGGTGATGTTCATGTGCGCAATCGCCAGCGGGTCGGTGGGGTCGCCAAGTTCCAGCGCCTTGCGGAACTCGCCTAGCGCGGCCTCGTAGCGCTCAAGTTTCAGCAGGGTCAGGCCATATTGCTTGTGAACATCGCGGTTCTTCGGCGCCCATTGCAGCAGGCGACGATACTCTTCCAGCGCCTTGTTCGACTGGCCGAGCCGAAAGTAGGTGCCCGCCACCTGGAGCAGTTGAGTCGTCGCTTCGGCGGTACGTTCGGCTTGTTTGAGGATTTCCGCCAGCCGGCTGCGCGCATTGACTGTGTCGGGCGAGAGATCGATGAAGCGGTAGTAGACATCGATCGCCTGCTCCGATTCGCCGCGTACGCGATACGTGTCGATCAGGAGTTGATATTTCGTCAGCGCCTCTTCCGGGCGTTCCTGGCGCTCATAGATCTCGCCCATGCGCAAATGGATAGGCAAGTACTCCATGTTGATCCGCAGGGTTTCGTGGCACGCATCGAGAGCGGCATCGAGTAACCCTTGATCCAGGTATTTGCCGCTGAGGTTGACCCAGCCGGCCGTTTCTTCGTCGAGGCCGGTGGTGATGAGCGTTGTGGCCGGAGCGAAGGTCGGCGCGGGCGGCGGCGGCAAGTTGTCCAGCATGCGCAACGGCTCGGAGCGCACCGGCATCGGGTCGCCCTTGTCGCCGAGGCCGCTGGTGGTACCGATCCGGTCGCCACGCAGAAAGTCGGTGATCGGGCGGATCTTGCCCCACGTTTCGCCCATGGCGGGTTCGAATTCAGCCGCTTCGGGTTCGGGGGGCGGCGTCAGCGCGCCGGTACCGAGGGTGCGCAGGTTGGCGAACAGGTTGCGGTCGGATAGTTCCTTGGAGCGTTGTTTAAACTCGCCGGCGCGTTCACGGCCCCAGCGCTTACTTTCGAGAAATTTCGCCAGCGTATCGTAGAGCGCCGCAGCGCGGGCAATATCGCCGATCTGCTGATAAATAGTGGCTGCGCTCTCGTACATTGCGATCAGGTCGTCGGCTTCGGTGCGCCCGATCGACTCAAGATCAACCAGGCGGATTGTCTGCTCAAACTCCTGAGCGGCCTGCGGCAGTTGGCCAAGCTCCTGATATGAACTGCCCAGGGCAAAGTGGGCCGAGAGGGCGTATTCCGCATCGGCGGCGGCGCGAGTGAGCACCCCGACAGCGGCCTTATGATCGCCCCGGTCCTGGTAGAGCAACCCGAGCGAGTAGAAGACATCGGCGCGTTCGAGGCCGGCTTCGATCGCCTGCTCATAGAACCCGGCGGCGGCAACGGCATCGCCGGATTCCTGAGCTTTGATTGCCTGCTCGATAATCTTCTCGATCTGGAACTGTTGCGAACGCAGCGCGCCGGTCATTCCGCTCAGGTTGGCCCGTACCTCGGCATTGCCTGGTACGACTGCGGGCGCGGCAACCCCGGCGGCGTTGGCCATCGCGTCGCGAAAGGCGACGATCTGGTCTTTCGCCTCGCGGCTGTTCGGGTCGAGACGTAGTGCCATTTCCGCGCTGCCCGCGGCATCATCGAGGCGTCCGGCCGCAAACCAGCGCTGGGCCAGGGTGAGGTATTCGGCGGCGGCCTCACGCACGCCGCCGGCATCTTCGTAGAGCCGAGCAAGGCGGGTACGCTGATCGTCGAGGTTGGGATCAAGCTTGAGCAGTTCGCGCAGGGCGTCGAGCGCCTGGGCCGGGCGACGCTGCGTAACGTGTAAGTCGGCCAGCGCCCGATAGCTGGCAATTGCTGCCGATCGATTACCCTGCCGGGTATAGATCTGAGCGATATAGCCGAGATGGAAGGCATTTTTTGCATCGGCGGCGCGCAACTCTTCAAAGATCTGGAGCGCTCGATCCAGTTTGCCGGTATTCAGCAGGGCCACACCGGCGGCGATGCGGGCGTCGGGATCTGATGAAAACTCCTGCAACGCCATAACGGCGGCCCGCAGCGCCTCATCCCAACTGCCGCTCCGGGCCGACTCACGGCTCTGCTCCATTGCTCGGTCGAAGATTGCGCGGTTACCTGGCATAGTTGTAAGCAAAATGCAAAACGTAAAAGGCGAATGTTCGCCTTTACATTTTACACTCCTAGGAGGGTAAGAATAAGCGCTTTTTGCACATGAAGACGGTTCTCAGCTTGATCAAAAACAACCGACTGCGGCCCGTCGATGACTGCGGCCGTCACTTCTTCGCCGCGATGGACCGGCAAGCAATGCATCACCAGCGCGTCGGGGTTGGCTTCGGCAAGCAGAGCGGCATTGACCTGATAGGGTGCAAACGTCGGGCGCCGCCGGGCGGCTTCGTGCTCCTGGCCCATGGACGTCCAGACGTCGGTATAGACCGCATTGGCCGTGCCTACGGCTTCCACTGGCGAGGAGGTAATCGTGATTGCCGTATCGTTAGCCTCGCCGATTGCCTCAGCCTGGGCGACGATCTCCGGGTCGGGGCGATAATCGGGCGGGCAGGCTACGACCACATTCACGCCAAGCGTGGCGCCGAGCAGCATCAGCGAGTGGCAGACATTATTGCCGTCGCCGACATAGGCCAGGCGCAACCCCTGCGTGCGCCCATAGCGCTCACGCAGGGTTAAGAGATCGGCGAGCGCCTGACAGGGGTGTTCACGATCGGAGAGGGCATTGATGATCGGCACGCCGGCATAGCGGGCGAGGGTTTCGATGGTTGTGTGCTTGAAGACGCGCGCCGCGATTGCCTGAACCATGCGGCTGAGGTTGCGCGCAACATCGGGCAAGCTCTCGCGCCCGCCCATGTCGATATCATTGGCCGAGAGGTAACTGCCGTGGCCGCCGAGTTGGGTCATCCCGGCCTCAAAGGCGACGCGGGTGCGCAGCGAGGGCTTTTCAAAGACGAGGGCCAGCGTCTTCCCGCGCAGCGGCAGATCGGCGTGCGCCCCAGTGGCCCATTCAGCCTTTAATTGGGCCGCCCGATCGAGCAGCGCCTCGGCCTCGGCGCGACTGAAATCGGCGGCGGAAAGAAAGTGGCGTGGCATAACATCCCTTATAGGCAACGGCGTGAACTTCAACTACATATGTTATCGCTCATCAGCTTACCAGTTACTGCGTGGGCCGGAACGACTCTGCGGTTCGCTGCGCGGTTTGCGCGTGCTCTGGCGTTGGGTGCCGTTCAGCCGCCGATAATCGCCTGCGTCGATCATAATCCGCTCGGGGCACAGTTCAGTATCCTCAAGCCGAGAGAGCACACGCGGGTCAATATCCTTCGGCTCACGATTGGTCGTGATCACCGTCGGCAGAGCGTAATTATAGCGGTGGTTAATAATTTGGTAAAGCTTTTCGCGCGCCCACGCCGTGGCATTTTCGGTGCCGAGGTCGTCGAGAATAAGCAGTTTGGCGCTGCGGATCTGCTCAAAGCGTTCGTCGTAGGCGACTTCGCTGGTGGGGCCGAAGGTCGAGCGCAGATGATCCAGCAGATCGGGTACGACGGTGAAGAGCACTTCGTAATTGATCTCCAGCACTTCGTTGGCGATTGCCGCACCGAGATGCGTCTTCCCGCAGCCATAACCGCCCATCAGCACCAACCAACCCCGTGGGTGGCGGGCAAACTCCACCGCGCGCGTATAAGCGCGTTGCACACCGGGAATGTTCCGGTCGAAGTTGGTGAACGTCTTGGTGCGGAACGGCTCCAAGTTGCTCATGCGGAGCAGTTTTTGGGCGCGCAGGCGTTGGGTTTCGTCGTCTTTGCAATGGCAGGCAACCAGGCGGCCGAACTGCGGGTGGCCGTAAGCCACGTCGAGGACATAATACCCTGCGCCGCGACAGACCGTACAGATCGGCTGGTCAGAGATCGCTTTCGTCGCCACCGCGTCGGTAAAGGTGTCCGAGTTGTCCGCTGGTGTATTTGTCGATATCGATAGGTCGCTCGCGGCGATCCGGCGCATCTTGTCGTCCATGGCTCGCCCACCTCTCCAAGACTTTACGAATATAGCGCCACGAACGGGCATTCGCCCGTACAGCTTCGCGCATTGCCGATTCGATCCACTCCGGCGGATAGAGCGCCTCGGCCTCGCGCAGTTCATCGACAAGCATCGGCGTAATCAGGCCGATGTTCTGTTCATACAAACCGAGCAGCGAAGGGCGCTCAATCGGCTCGGCATTCGGCGTAAGGGTTGCTCGGGCCAGCGACAACTCAGCGACCCAAGCCCGATTGGCCGGCGTATTGACTACATACCAGTTGGCCACCCGCCCATCGCCGGGCAACGCCAGATGCAAAAATGTTCGCCGGCGCACCGAAGCGTCGAGCCCTTCGGCGAGCAGTTCTTCAGGCGGGCGCAGCTTGCTTAGGGCGCGCAGGCTGCGCTGAAGAATCTTGTCGCCCAGTAGTTCCTCGTAGTTGAGCCGCCGCGGAGCGCCGCGCTGGCGGCTCAGCCGGTAGAACATATGCAAGGTTACCTTCAGTTCGCTCGGCAAACTGATCGCCGGGAGCACCTCACTGAAGAGCTCCGGCGGTAACCCGACCAGCGCATCGGTTGAGAAACCGGCAAACATCACAGGCCACCTCATGCGGGGGGCGGTCGTGCCGCCAACTCCTCGCCATGTTACCACATCCAAATGCGGATATGCTGGGGATAACCTGGTTGCTTGGGCGGAAAACCGGTGGATAACGCGGGGCGAACGGCGAACGGCGAACGCCGAACGCCGTTGCCAATGGCTTCATTTCCTGTGCAAAGGATTGACTAAAGCTGGGCAAAGCGGTATGATTACTTAGGTGGCGAAATATCTTGCTCCTAAACGATTGTGAGCGCCGCTCCTGAATCCTGAATTCGGCATCAGGACTCGCACCATAAGGACCCTTTGTGCAAACTCAGCGCAGCCCGCTGCTCTTTATTTTTCTGACAATTTTTCTGGATCTACTCGGCGCCGGCATGATCCTACCGTTGCTGCCGTACTATGTGAAGCTGATCGAACAGGCCGACAGTCCCTGGATTATGGCCAACCTGGCGCTGATTGTTGGGATGCTCACGGCGGCTTTCTCGCTGTTCCAGTTTCTGTGTGCGCCGGTGCTTGGCGCGCTCTCTGATCGGGTTGGCCGGCGTCCAGTATTGTTAATCAGTTTAGCCGGCACCGGGGTAGCCTATGTGCTGCTCGGTCTGGCCGAGCAGTTCATCGGTCTGGGCGCGGTGGTCTTCCTCGGGGTGCTCTTCTTTGCGCGTATTTTGGACGGTATCACCGGCGGCAACATCAGTACGGCTCAGGCTTACATTGCCGATGTGACGCCGCCTGAGGAGCGGGCGCGCGGGATGGGGTTGATCGGGGCGGCTTTTGGGTTAGGTTTTATGCTTGGGCCGGCTTTCGGTGGCTTGCTCAGCACAGTCAGCCTTAGTGCACCGGCTTTTGTCGCCGCCGCGCTTACCTTCGCCAATGTCATCTTTGGCTTCTTCAAGCTGCCCGAGTCGCTTCCGCGTGAGCGGCGCGTGGCCGTTCCGTTGCGCCAGATGAACCCGCTGGTGCGCCTGCGCGGTGTAGTGGGGCGCACAGACATCCGCCCGCTGCTGGTCGGCACGCTGTTGCTGAATATCGCTTTTGCCGGGCTCCAGAGCAATTTTGCCGTCTTTAGCGCTGCACGTTTCGAGTATGGCCCGTTGGAGATCGCTTTCCTCTTTGCGTTCATCGGCGCAATTGCTGTTGTAGTGCAGGGCTTCCTGATCCGGCGCCTGGTGCCGCGCTTCGGCGAGGCGCGCCTAGCGGTGGTTGGCCTAGCGCTGATGACGCTCTCGTTCGCGCTGATTGCGGTTGCACCGCTGGCCTGGATGCTCTACCCGGCGGTTGGGTTGCTCGCCACCGGCAGCGGTCTGGCGACGCCTTCGATCACGAGCCTAATCTCGCGCCGCGTCGAGCCGCAGGCACAGGGCAGCGTGCTTGGCGGCGTGCAAGCGCTCACTAGCCTGACGATGGTTGTTGGCCCGCTCTTCGCCGGGGCGATGTTCGATGCGCTTGGCCCGACGGCGCCGTATCTCGCCGGTACGCTGCTTGTCGGTAGCGGCCTGGCCGTGATTGCACTGGCTTTGCGCTCCGAACAGCGCTCCTCAACCGTGCTGGAGCCGCTCACCCTGAACGCTGAAGCGGAGACTGTTGGCCGTACAGGGTAGGTTTAGTCGGGCAGTTCAACAGTTCGCCAGTCTAGCAATACCATTTGGCATACAGTAAGGACGAACGTTGCGGGCGAGTTGCCCGGCTTTCGTCCTTTTCTTTTGCCTGCGGTGCTCCGTCAGTTCCCCACCCGCTCACTCCGCCCGTCCACTTGGGTTGGCTGCGTAAGCGCCAGCAGCACCGGGCAGAGGCGGGCGATCGCGCGCTCAATCGTTGCAATCTCCGCGTCGCTGATCCCTCCGCCGAAGCGCAGCACATAACCAAGGTTTGTCGGCGGAACGAGCGCCTGCTCATGAACTGCCAGCGTGCCCCGATAGTCAAGCTGTCCGTTGACCTCAACCGTTAGTTCCTCCAGGGCAATACCGTGATCGGCGGCGATCATAAGCGCCGAGTGGGCCAGGCAACTGGCTAGTGCGCCGAGCAGTAGTTCGGGCGCCGTAGCCCCCAGGCCCCAGCCGCCAATCGCGGCTCCGGCATCGCTGATCACTGTATGCTCGCGCATTTTGATCGGGCGCACGCCTGATCCGGCGGCAACAACGACAGTGGCTCGCAGCGGCGTTGGCGCCGCACCTGGGCCGCGCAGTTGGTTGCGGTAAGCATCAACCAGTTCGCGCTTGCGTTCGAGATATTCCGGCAACGTCCATGCAGGCGGCATGTCAATCCTTTCAGCAGGCAGCAGGCGGCAGGCGGCAGATCGCCCATTGCCTGCCGTCGGTGGTCGGTCGTCAGTAGTACAGCGACCATACCAGAGCCGTTGGAGGCTGTCAACCGGTTCTTACATAGCTCTCATCACATGCGCCAATCGGCGGTGTTATACTGACTTTATGGCACAATGATGCGCAAGAATGCATACCACTTGAGGAAAAAATGCAAGAACAGTCTACGAATCCTTTCCGGCTCCGCCTCCCGCTCTGGGCGGTTGTGCCGATTGTAATCTTAACCTTGTTGATCGGCGGGGGCGCCGGCTTTCTTGCCGGCCTGTTTGTGCCGCGTCCGGCGGATCAAGTGGCCACGACATGCCCGGAAACGCCTGAGATCTGCGCCGACTTCGCTGTGTTTTGGGAGGTCTGGCAGTTGGCCAGCGAGCGTTATGTTGATACCGACGCGATTGATCCCACTACGATGACCTCCGGCGCCGTGAATGGCATGCTCGATAGCCTGGGCGACCAGGGCCATACGCGCTTCTTGCCCGCCGCAGAGGCCGCCGCCTGGGACGAGTCGCTGCGTGGGTCGTTCGAAGGAATTGGGGCCTATGTTGATGTGCGTGACAACCGCCCGATCATCGTGGCCCCAATCGAAGGTTCGCCCGCCGAAGCCGCCGGCCTGCGCCCCGGCGACGAAGTGCTGGCGGTAAACGGCGAGCCGACTGACAATTGGACGATCGACCAGTTGATCAGCAATGTGCGTGGGCCGCGCGGCACCGATGTCACATTGCGTGTGCTCCATCCCGGCGAAACAACGCCGGTCGATGTGACGATCACGCGTGCGTCGGTTGATGTGCCGAGCGTAACCTGGCGCGTGTTGAGCGATCAGACTGCCCTGGTGCGGATCAGTTCGTTCGACGACGATACCGGCACCGAGTTGGAGGAGGCGCTGAGTGCTGCCCAGGCCGAAGGTGCGCAGGCCATTGTGCTCGATCTGCGCAATAACCCAGGTGGTTATCTGACTGAAGCCGTCAAGTCGGCCAGCCAGTTCCTCCCTTCCGGCAGCACCATCCTGCTCGAAGCGAACCGCGCCGGGCGTCAGACGCCCACAGTCGTGCGTGCGCCTGGTGTGGCCCAGAATATTCCGGTGGTTGTGCTCGTCAATGAGAACTCGGCCAGTGCCTCGGAGATCGTCTCGGGTGCGCTGCAAGAGAATGGCCGTGCGGTAATTGTCGGCGAGGCGACATTTGGCACCGGAACTGTGCTGACGCCCTTCCGGCTCGAAGACGGCGGGCGCCTCCTCCTTGGTACTAGTGAGTGGCTCACGCCCGAAGGTCGTCAGATCCGTGGTCAGGGCATCACACCCGATGAGCAGGTAGCCTTGCCGCCCGCGGTTGCGCCGCTCTCGCCGGCTGAAGTTGGTGAACTGAGTGCGGAAGAACTCAGCGTGATCGATGACGCCCAGCTTATGCGGGCGCTTGAACTCGCCGCTGGTGTCGTTAATCGCTGACCCCACACACCATATTGCGTACGCTGGCCAACGGCATTGCCAATCAGCCCGCCGAGATGCGCCCACTCACTGTAGAACTGCTGCTGCGGCAGAGTCTGTTTGAAGTAGATCGCCAGGGGATTAGCGAACTCGATGCGTTGCTGGAGCGGATCATTACTGTCGGCCAGAGTCGGGGTGAACTACGCGCCGACGCGTTACCGCGGCGTTTGGCATTGCTGGTGCGTGGAGCTTACTTTCTGGCCTTCTTCGAGTGGGTGCAAGCCGATGCGGCCGATCTGCCCGCGCTGGTTGAGCATTACTTGACGCTCGTTTTAACGGGAATTGTTCAGGTCTGAGTGCTGACTGACGAGTGAGCGTGATGAGTAACAAGTGATGGCGCACCCTGAGTAGTGCGGAGCGCGTATCGAAGGGTGATGCGTGACGGCGGAGTGGGACATTGGCCGTACAGCCGATTACCGGATTACCAAGCCACCGGTCAACCGGCTACCTTCGCGCCATCCAGCGTCGCCCGGCCCAGATCCGGTTTATTGGTGATGATGCCCGAGGCGCCGGCAGCGGCGAGGCGCAGCATCACCGCAGGATCGTCGACGGTCCAGACATTCACGGCGAAACCGGCCCGGCGGATGAGTGGAATCACCTGGTCGAGCAACGGCAGATCCCAGTAAGGGTGCCATGCCGCCGCATCAACACTGCGCAGGGCGAAGAAGGGCCACAACTCGCGGGCGCGAATGTCGGGGCGATAGCTGCGCGTTCCCATTAGGTAGCCGCGCTGAATCTCTGGCGCGACAACGCGCAGTTCGCTCAGCGCTGCCGGCCAGAATGATGAGACGATCACCAGTTCAACCACGCCAAAGGTACGGACAAGCTCGGCGCATTGCACACTCATTCCCGGCCCTTTGAGCTCAATATTCAGCGCCATGCCGGTTTCCCGCGCAAAATCGAGCGTTGCTTCCAGGGTTGGGGCATGTTCGCCGCCGATATCAAGCTGTTGCAGCTCTGCGAGGCTCAGGTTGCGTACCAGGCGTGGTTGGCCGTCCCAGCGTTCAGTCGTATCGTCGTGGAAGATCATCAACCGTCCATCGGCTGTGGGCTGTACATCGAGTTCGATCATGTCGGCGCCCTGGCGCTGAGCCAGGCTGAAGGCGGCGAGCGTGTTTTCAGGCGCGTAGGCGGAGGCACCGCGATGGGCAATCACCAGGGGCATACGTCGTCCTCATAGCATACAAAAGAGCGAGGTCGTTGCGGCGAACCGCCTACGCCTCGCTCTTATTGTACAAGAAGATGCCGCCGAAGCGGGAGTTGCGGGACGCTAAGGCGTCTCCACTAATTCGGCCTGTTGCGCCTCAGGCGTCAGCATTGGGTTGAGGACGCGCTGCATCGCCATCACATGTGCGCATGTTCCCCAGGTTTGAAAAAATGAACAGGTGCAGTTCCAATGATCATCGTGGAGCATGACTTCGTGATCGCTATTGCCGCCGTGAAAATTCGCCTTCAAGTCAGTAAATCTGATCCGGTCCGGCTCCTGGGCATAGCGGCGGGCCTTCTCAATCTTGCCGATCAAATCTGACTGCATTACTAACCTCCTGTAGTTCGACTGCCGAACACCGTCGTCCAGGCGAAATGTCGCGCCAGGGAAACAAGAAGGGCGGCTGTAGACCACACGTCTACGCCGCCCTCAGAAACTTGTTATTATAGCTGGCGTTTTTTGCCCCCATGCAACCGCTCCTTTAATAACGGGTTAAGGGACTGTTAGGAATAGGGCCATTATAACCGTTGCACTTTAGCGAGTCAAGGGATCCTTTCTTCACAAACATGGGGCTGCTTTCTACTTGCATGGTTATTTTAGCGCATTGGGATGCCATTCATGCGCAGTGGGTTCGGAGATTGCGCAGGCGATCCAGGCGCGGTGCAGGCAGAGGGCCGTAGGGCCGCAGCGGCGCTAATTGAGAAACGCCGGTGCCGCCCCAATTATTATGGGTGGCGCTGCTTCGGCCTTACGCACGCGGATGCGTCGCCCGTACGCGGGGATGCGTCGCCCGTACACGCAGATGCATCACTCATCACGCCGCCCGCATCCGCCCGGCCAGGTCGAGGATTGATTGGCCGTAGGACGTGCCGGGGTAGGCCCAGCGCCCGTTCAGCCCGATGATTGTCGGGGCTGCACCGCGATACTGGGCGGGCAGGGGGCGTAACGCCAGGGCGTAGTCGATCAACTGTTGCTGGTAGGGCGTGCCGGCGCCGGTCGGTAGGGCATACGCCAGCAACCGTCCGATGTGGGCCGGAATGCTCTCTTCGCGCCAACCGGCGAAACTCAACCCCTCGCGCCACGCGCCAACCTCTTGCGTATCCCATCTGTAGTCCGGGTCCCAAACCCAGGCGCCCAGCGGCAGGGAGTTTGGATCGCCCGGAACGATCTTGCCCGTTACGCCCAGGCCGGCCGGGTTGCGCCGTGGACGTGCGCACCACCACGACGTTAAGCTGCCCGTTTCATGGGCACACTGCGCCAGCGCTAAAAACCAATCTAGCTCGGCTGCACCGCCGATCTCGGCATAAGCCTGCACGATCACGCCAACATCATAGGCGTTGTACTGATTGGAGCGGGCGGCAATGTAACGGTATGCCTGATCGGTAGTGCCCGAAGCTGGTGCGATGAGTGTGCCTGCACCGCCGGGATCGGGTGTGGGAGTCGGTTCAGGCGTCGGTTCGGGCGTGGGTTGCGGGGTCGGCTCGCGGGTCGGTTCCGGTGGCGGTTCGGGCGGCCCGCCAAGCAAGGGCAAAAAAAGCCGGTTTCCAGCTTCGTCGGCGCGGATATGCAAGGCGCGCCCGCCGAAAAACAATACACCAACGCCCAATCCAAGGCGGAGAAACTGGCGACGGGTTGGCATAATAATGGTGCTGTGTCTCGCATGGCCAGATGAACAGCCGCTGCGGGACAGGGTAGTAAGTTGGTTACGCGATCAATGCACCAAGCATAAACGACAACCCGTACGACATTATAGCAGCCGTCGCAACGATTGAGCCGTTACGGTCAGGACGCCCGCGCAGCGCGCTACCCGGTTCCGTGTCTCAGTTGGCTCAATCGTACTGCTCAGTGCTCTCCAGCATTGCTCAGATCGATTGAGCCTGCATAACCAGGCGCGAGCGCAGCGAGCTACCCGGTTCAGTGGCCTCTGCGGCTCAGTCATGCTGCTCAGTGCTCTAGTTACTAAGCAACGGCAGATAGATCCGCTGTTGGGGCGGTGCGCTCGTGCCGGCGATCGTCACCTCAACTGCACTCACGTTCAGCGCGGCATAACCGCTGTCGGCGCTGCTTATGCTATGGCCGATGGTGCTTGTCTGTGCTTCAGGGCCGATCCCTGGCGCAAGCCCCACCGTTACCGTCTGCGGCGCGTTCCAGTTCGCTGCGGTGAAAGTTACGCCGCTGGGCAGCGCTGTGGTCAGTCCGTCGGTTGTAATGCTGATTGTCACGTCATCGATGGGCGGGCTGTTCAGGCGCAGGTTATACGTTGCCGGCGTGTTGTTACGTTCCAGGCTCAGTTGGGTTGTGCTGAGGTTTACGCCGGGCGCCTGGGCCTCGTAAGCGCCCAGATCAACTGTCGGCGTGCCGCTGCCCCGATAATCGACCACCCGCGGATTGCCCGCCCCATCCACGGTTACGCCGGAAGGCAGCAACGCATTCGCCCCGGCATCGATCGCCGGTGAGGCCGGGCGCAGCCGCAGATCGCCATAGTCGTCGTCGGCGCTGCCCCAGGTCAGGTCGGGGCCGGGGTCGGGCGCCCGCACAAGCTGCGGATCGGCAGCGATCAGGTCGGTGCCCACCGGAAAGCCGCCCTGGATCAAGCTGCGCGTAAGCGTGTCGTCGGCCACAGTGATCGTGCCGAAGGCTATTTGCGCCGCCGGAGTAAGCTGGCCGGCGGCCCGATTATCACCGAACAGGCTGTTGGCCACGCTGCCGACGCCGCTCAGCCACAACCCGCCGGCTTCTGTGCCTGCTTCGTTGCCGGCAAAGCTTACCTGGCGGAGGGTGGCGTTCGGGCCGCTGGAGTACAAACCGCCGCCGCGAGTTTCGGCGCTGTTGCCGCTGAAAATGACATTGGTGAGCGCAATAACACCGTTCTGTGTGTAGATCCCCGCGCCCAAACCCGTGCCGCTCCCCAGGCTCGTTACCGTGTTGCCCTGGAAAAGCGTATTCGTGATCTGTAGATTGCCGTTGCTGTTGTCGATCCCGCCGCCGGAGCGGCTCCCGGTGTTGCCGGAAGCGACCCGATTACGTACAAACAGACTCTGATCGATGATCAGCGTGCCGCCGAAATTGTCGATCCCGCCGCCGCCGCTGGGGGCGCTATTGGCGCTGAGCGTTACCGCTTCCAGCGTAGCGGTGCTGTTTGAAATAGCGATCCCACCGCCGCTCGCGGTCGCCGTGTTTTGGCTGAAAGTGCTCTGGCGAATTAGCGGATTACTTGTATCGATTGCCAGCCCGCCGCCACTTTCGGCGCTGTTGGCACTGAAGGTAACGCGGGTCAGTTCCGGCGCGCCGCCGTCGATCATCATGCCGCCGCCTTGATTGCGCACGCTGTTACCGGTCAATTGCACATCGGTAAGCACCGGGTTGCTGTCGCGGCTGTAGATTCCGCCGCCATAGTCGCGATCGGCTGCATTGGCGTTAAATTGCACATCGCTAAGCACCGGCGCACTGCCGCCGATCGCGCTCATCCCACCGCCATTGGGCGCTGCGTTCTCCGCAAAGTTCACCGTGGTAAGTTGGGGATTGCTGGCATTCGCATTGTGCATCCCGCCGCCAAAATCATAATTGGCCAGGTTGGCGCGGAAGGTTACATTCACCAGCACCGGCGCGCTCTGGATGTTGGCCATGCCGCCGCCGTTCAGCGCGCGGTTTTGCTCAAAGGTTACGTCTTCCAGCAAGGGCGTGCTGTTGCGGTTGTACATGCCCCCGCCCTCGCCGCCGCTAGCCGGGGTGCCCACGAAGCTGCCCTGGCCGGCGAAGTTATCGACAAAGCGCACATTGCGTACCGTCGGGCTGCTGTCGATGTTGCGCATGCCGGCGCCGCGCGAGTTGTCGCCCGCCCCGTCGGCGTTCGCGCCCTCGACGGTAAAGCCATCCAGGATCGCCGTCCGATCAACGCCATTGCTCGTCACCACGTTATAGCTGCGCTGGCCCGTAATATTGCCGCTCAGCACCGTAAGATTCGCCTGCCAGTTGCGCTGTTCCAGGCTCGTCTCGTTGCCGAAGAAGCCGCCATACAGCGCTACATTGTTCGCCAACTGGAAGCTCTCCGCCCGATTACCCGAACTGCGCTTGTAGGTTCCTTTGGCCACCCAAAGCTCAACCAGTCGCCCATTTGCCGCGTCGTCGCGCGCCCGCGTCAGCGCCATTTGCAGGTTCTGGAATACATTTGCGCGCCCACTCCAGGCCTGGAGATCTTCGGGCGTTGCGACATATAGCCGTACCGTTGTTGGTTGCCCGACTGCCGATTGGTGCGGCATGCCGAACGCGATCAGGCAGATGATGATCAGTGCCAGCGCAATTGGTGCGCGGTGGATTTTGCGGCGCATAGGTAGGTCGCTTTCGTGAGCTAGAACGCTTGGTAAGACCGGCCAAGTCGGTCAGGCCTGACCGGTCGTAGACGAGAACGGCACGCTGGTGAGCTGTCAGGCCTGACCAGCCTCACCGTCTGAGTTTTGCCTACCGCCGCAGCAGCGGCAGATATACGCTGAAGTTACCTGTCGGCCCAGGGCCGGGGAAGGTCGGCGCCTCGGGTCGGCACGCATCCAGCGCCGGATTGGCCCGGTTCAGCCCCGCGTCGCCGGCCGTAGCCGGCTGAGGTACGCTGTAATCTACGGTCAGGAAGCGGTGCTCGAAGCCCTGGCTCGATTCCTCGTGAACTTCGTAGTAGAACGGCTGGAAGCTGTAGGCGCACTGGCTTAGCTCGCGGCTGAACAGCCCTTCCGCCGTGCCGCCGATCTCGAAGCTCTGCCCCAGCGACACCGTCTGCGCCTCTTCCTGGGTGATCCCGCGCGACTTGGCATAGCCGCCGCCAAACTGGATCTGACCGATGTAGCCTACTTCAACATCGAACTCGATCCCGATCTGGCTGCTGTGGCCGTACGCCTCGCCCGTCGTGCGTGATGTGCTTGCGTCGGTGCTGAGCGACCAGGTCTGGGTGACACTATCGGGGCCGAGGATCTTGTTCTGGTTGACGCCGAACTCTGCGCCGCTCCAGAGCAGGTTGCCGCGCACGCGCCGCCATTTCCAGCTATCCGTCGCCGCGTCGTACAGTTCGGCCTCGAACCAGCCGTCGGTGCCGGGGCGATAACGGCGGATGCCGTTCGTGTCGGTGTATACGCCGCCGTCGGGATCGCGTACGCTGCGCGGGTAGCGATCAGGGTCAACCTGGTTGCGCCCGAAGGCTTGCACTTCGGCCAGGGCCAGCACACCGGCGTCACGCAGTTGCACGCGGATGTAGCGGCCGATGACCGGCAGCGGGTTGCTCGGGTCGCTCGGGTTTGCGCGCAGAGTCAGCAGGTTCGTCACTTCGCCGGCCGTGCCGTCGTAGAAGGCGACGTGCCCGCCCCGCGCCCGTACCGCTGCGGCAAGTTCGGCCGGCGGGCCATTCGGCAGATCGCGCAGATCAACATCGGAAACGAAGACATAGAAGTTGTTCAGCCGGGCGCTGCACGGAGCGTCGCCACAGGCGCCGGTGCTGTTCCAGAGCCGGATCTTGGTGATCTCCTGCAAGCTGCCCAGATCAACCTGCCACCAGGGCGCAGGCTGGTTCGCCGTGAAGCTGGTTTTATCGGCGCTGTCGCCGTCGGTGATCCCGTCTACCGCGCGACCACTCATAGCAGTTACTGCGCCGTCCGACTGCACAGTCTGCTGCTCGCGGAAGAGGGTTAGGCTGGCCCAGTCGCGCCCAACCGGCGCCCACTGCGGAGCAGCGCGGTTACCCGGCGCTACCCCGGTTGTCAGCGGGCCATACCCCGCGTCCCAGGCGTCCAGCGCGATTGCATCCTGCGTGGTGGCTGTGGGTCGGTAGGTACAGAAGCGCACCCGGCCCTGGTCATTTTCGCCTTCGCGCACTGCGTAGTTGTAACAGTAGTGGCGCGACTCATCGAAGATCACGAAGCTCTCGTTATTGCCATACTCTTCGCCCAGCGTCACCGTTTCCTCCGTGCCGCTGCCGCTCGTCTGGCTGAAGCTGTACTCGCGCTCGGCAGTTACTTTTGCGCTGGCGCTGAAGGCATCGGTGCTCAGGCCAAAGCCGAAGTAGGCACTGAACGTCTCCGAGCGCTCGTAGCTCACTGTGGTGTTCTGCTCGACGCTGGACGTGGTGCCCTTGCCCAGGTAGAAGTAGCGGTAGCTGTCTTGCTGGAGTTCGCGCCAGTAGGGCGCAGTGAAGACCACGCTGCGGATCTCCGGGTCGGTGACGGCACAGGCCGGGTTGCGCTCACCCGCCGGGGCGGGGGTGAAGTGGCCGATCAGCGCGTTGTTGTCCCAATCATTCAGGTGCAGTGCGATCCGCTCGGCGGTGTTGCGCCCAGCGCTTGCGTCGGCCAGCGCCCGCGCCAGGCGCAGAGTTGCGGGCATTGGCTCGTGATCAGGGGCTAGCTGAAGCGTGTGCAGTTGGCTGCCGGCGCGGAACGCAACCACAATCTCGCGCAGCGTGTCGCGGTCGAGGTCGCCGACGGCGAGGCTCAAGCCGGCAGCAGGCGAACGCGCCGGTGTATTGTCGCGCCAGAAGGCATACGACATCAGGCTGCCGTCGAGTTGCTCGTCGAGCATGTAAATCGTCAGGCCCGGCTCGCCGGAGATGGCGTTAAAACCGACGGCGATTTCATCGCGCCCGTCACCATCGAGATCGCCCGTTGCCAGCGCCAGTTCATCGGTTTGTTCTTGGAAGCTCCAATCGGCGTTGGGTACCTGGTCGATCGTGCCGCGATCAAGCTTATAGGCCACAACGCGCACGCCCAGGCGCAACTCACTCCCGGCTCCGGGGTTCTGAATGCGCTCGACAGCGACAATAATCTCGGCGTTGCGATCGTCGTCGATATTGCCCGCCGCGACGCGCAATTCGGTGAAATCGCCGGTGGTGAGGCTGAATGTCGCGAGGACGCGCATGTTGAATGTTTGCCCGCTGGTGCCGACGCTCGGGTCGTGGGCCAGCACGACGCCGCGAATAGCGTTGTCGGTGCCCGAGCGGTAGACGACGGCGATCTCGTCATTCAACCCGTTGCCGTTAAAATCGCCGACAGCCACCGCAATCTGGCTGGGGTCGGCAAAATCGCCCGTGCCTAAGCGCCAGCTCCCCAGCGCCGTTTCGGACAGCGGATTTGTTACCAGCACATTCAGTTCGCCGCCGCGTGCGCCGGCAAACGCGATCTGCTCGCTGCCGTCGGCGGCGCCGGTGATCTTCCCGGCCGCTACGGCCAGGCTGGTGTAGGGCACAGCGGCAGGCGAGCGGAGCTCCGTGACGCCGCTGCGGCTATGCACAATGCGCCGGAATGAATCGTCCTCATTGGTATAGATCTGCACAAACTCGGCAAACCCATCGCCGGTAAAATCGCCGCTTGTGCTGGTCAGTTCGCGCACATTGGCGCGTTCAGGCGTGCTCGTTGTCGGAAATGCGCTCTGGCGCTCCAGGCGATTATTTGCCGCAACATTCAGCCGATCATGCCTGACGTTATTGCCCACACTGAAGCTCAAGAATGGTTCGTCTTCGCCCGCCACCACAATTTGTTCGCCGAACGGCGACACCGCACATGGGTCGGTTACGTTCTGTTGCGTTGTCGGCGCGGCCTGGGTCACCTGCGGCGCTGGCCCATTCCCCAGTGCCCCGAGCGTGACGAGAACCAGCACCATAAGCCCAATGAGACGGTTCATGCGGTGTACTCCTTTGAAGGTAAAGCTGCGCATTGGCGGACTGAAACCACCATACCAGCCGATCCTTCAGAGTTCCTTCATGAATTGTTGGGCTTTGGTTACAGCAGCGTTAAAAAATCCCTACCCTGCTACCGCTCGCATCCTTTATAATAGTCATACTCCCAAACCTGCCATCTTCTCTCAGCTTACGTCTATAGTGCACCGACAAGGAGGTCATGCATGAGTGATCAGCGCGAAGTTGTTGTGCTGAGTGGGGTGCGTACCGCGATCGGTTCCTTCGGCGGCAGCCTAAAAGATCAGCCGCCTACCGAGCTTGCGGCGCTTGTCCTGCGCGAAGCGGTCGCCCGCGCCGGCGTTGAACCGGCGGAAGTCGGCCATGTTATTTTTGGCCATGTGATCAACACCGAGCCGCACGACATGTACCTGGCTCGCGTCGCCGCCGTGAAAGGCGGCTTACCGGTGGAGACGCCGGCCCTCACCTTGAACCGGCTCTGCGGCAGTGGTTTGCAGGCGATCATATCCGCCGCTCAGGCGATTCTGCTGGGCGACGTCGATGCGGCTGTAGCCGGTGGCGCCGAGGTGATGAGTCGGAGCCCCTATATTGTGCCGGCGCTGCGCTGGGGTGCGCGCATGAACGACGCCAAAATGCTCGACATGATGGTCGGCGCGCTGAGTGATCCGTTTGATGATTGCCATATGGGCGTCACGGCCGAGAATGTGGCCGCCAAATGGGAGATCTCGCGTGAAGAGCAGGATCTGCTCGCCGTAGAGAGCCACGCCCGCGCCTCGCGTGCGATTGCAGCCGGCTACTTTAGCGATCAGATTCTGCCCATCGAACTGAAAGTCAAGGGCGGCACGCAGAGCTTCACCATCGATGAGAGTGTCCGCAACGATACGACAATGGAGCGCCTCGCCAGGCTGCGCCCCGTGTTCCAGAAAGACGGCAGCGTGACGGCCGGTAACGCCTCAAGCATCAACGACGCGGCGGCGGCTGTGGTGTTGATGGAGCGTTCGGTGGCCGAGCAGCGCGGTTACAGGCCGCTGGCGCGCCTCGTGGGGTATAGCCATGCAGCCGTTGACCCAAAATATATGGGCATTGGCCCGATACCGGCTGTGAAGCGCTTGTTGGAGCGCACCGGGCTGAGCATAAGTGATATCGACATTTTTGAGGTGAATGAGGCGTTTGCCGCCCAGGCGCTTGTCGTGAGCAAAGATCTCGGCCTGCCCCCCGAAAAGACCAACCCGAACGGCAGCGGCATCTCGCTCGGCCATCCGATCGGCGCCACTGGATGTCTGCTCAGTGTCAAGGCAGTCTATGAGCTTCAGCGCACCGGCGCGCGCTACGCCCTGGTCACGATGTGCATCGGCGGCGGTCAAGGGATCGCAGCGGTCTTCGAGCGCATGTAATCTGTAAGGAGGTGATCGAATGGGAAAGCTTGACGAGAAAGTCGCCCTGGTAACGGGCGCCTCGCGCGGGATCGGTCGAGCGATTGCGCTGAATCTGGCCCACGAGGGCGCAAAAGTGGCGCTCAACTTCAACAGCAGTGAAGCGGCGGCGCGTGAAGTGGCCGACGAGATTGCCGGCTTCGGCGGCACAACAATGCTCATTCAGGCCAATGTCGGCGATGCTGATGCGGCGCGGGGGATGGTCAAGAAGGTCGTTGATACGTGGGGCCGGCTCGATGTGCTGGTGAATAATGCTGGTATTACGCGCGACCGCTCGTTGCGTAAGCTCACCGACGATGATTGGATGACGGTTATTCAGAATAATCTGAACAGCGTCTACTTCTGCACTTCGGCGGCGATGCCGATCATGATCGAACAGCAGTATGGCCGGATCGTCAATATCAGTTCGTTCGTCGGGCAGGCCGGTAACTTTGGCCAGGCTAACTATGCGGCCAGCAAAGGCGGCATTATTGCTTTTACGAAAACGGCTGCGATCGAGTTGGCGAAGTTCAACATTACGGTGAATGCGCTTGCCCCTGGTTTTACGCTTACCGATATGCTCGCCAAAGTGCCTGAAGCTGTTCAGAATCAGATCAAATCACGCATCCCGATGGGTCGCTTCGGCATGCCGGAAGAGATCGCTAAGGCGGTGCTGTTCCTCGCCGCCGATGCCGATTATATCACCGGCCAGCAGATCAATGTGAATGGTGGGGTGTATATGTAGTGGTGTAGTCAGGATTCAGGATTCAGGAGGCCGATCCGGTGTTTCTGACTTCTGACTTCCGACGCCTGACTTCTGATCTAAAATATCGGCGATGTCGCTGGCATAGCTTTGCCAAGCCTGGAGCATTTCTTTGTTCAGCCGCTGCTGCATTTTCAGCGCATCGGCTACCGCCTGATCGGCGGCGCCGCGCAAACTGCGGCTATAATCCCAGTTCTTGAGCACCATATCAAACGCCATATCGGTGCTCGCCGTGAGCAGTTCATTCCAGGCCCGCATCGAACGCAGCAGCGGGTCGGTTGGGGTGTTGTCGGGCGGAGTCGGCTCCTGGGGCCGCTCCTGATCTTCGTTCGCCATCGTCGGGCTCCATGATTCAGCCGTCAGTCTTCAGTCGGGTGTAAACTGTGGCTGCCGGTCTGTCAGACTGTCGTCATCGCATATGGTATCACGCCCAGTTACGGGCCAGTTCGTTGCCGTGGAAGATCACGCCGTTCTACTTACGCGCTTGGCGCCGCCCGCTCGCACTGCGCGGGTGCTGCGGCGTACCCGCGTGGAGACGGCGCTCGCCGGCGCGCTGGAGTACCCGCTGACGATCGTCGTTGCTCCGCTTGGGAGCGGGAAGACGGTCGCGCTCGCCACGCTCGCCGCTCAGGGCGGTTGGCCGGCGGCATGGTGTCGCGCAGTTCCCGCCGAGGCGCCGCAAGCCTTCCTGGCGCATCTTGTTGCGGCGTTTCGCCCGATCGCCCAACTCGACCCGGCGTCAATCGCTGCCGCCGCCCAGCCTGATGATCTGCGTCCGGCGCTGGAACGCTTCGCCAACCAGCTCTCGGTTGCCCTCGACGACGAGACGCTGCTGGTGATCGACGACTATCACCTGATCGATGCTCAGCCCGAGCTACGTGCCATCGTCGCGTTACTGCTCGATCTGCAACCCTTGCGCCTGCATATTGCCCTTGCCGGGCGCAGCGAGCCGACCTTGTCCGGTCTTGCCGCCGCGCGCCTGCGTGGTGATCTGTTGGAAGTTGGCCCGCCGACCCTGGCATTTACGCCTGCGGAGGCCGTTGCCCTCGCCGCACAGTTCGGCCAGCCGGCGCCTCGCGAGACGGCAGCGATGATCACGGCCACCTCGGGTTGGCCGCTTGGCGTACAGGCTGCGCTGAGCGCTCCCGATTGGCGAGTTGCTGTGGGCCTGCACAAACCGCCCGCATCTGATCTCGACGCCTACCTTGCCCAGGAACTATTTGCGCCGCTGCCCGCCGAATTGCGCACCTTCTTGCTGCGTACGGCCAGCCTGCGCACGCTCGACCCGGCCGCCTGTGCCGTAGCGCTTAATGGCGTTGCTGTGGCGCCGCTGCTTGCCGAACTACGCCGTCGGCGGCTTTTTGTCGATCCCGATGCCCAGGGCCGGCTCAGGTATCAACCGGTATTTCAGGCTTTTCTTACCCGTCAGGCCATAGCTACGCTCGCAGATTGGGTTGAGCTAAACCGCGCCCTTGCTGCTTATTATCGCCGCGGCGGTGATCAGGAAGGCGCGCTGCATCACCTGATTACAGTTGCCGCTCCCGAAGCCGCCGCTGCGCTCGCCGAACTGGCCCCGGCGCTCGTGGCTGCCGGCCATCCTGAAGCAGCGCTGGCCTGGCTGGCGCGCCTGAATTCCGGCGCCCACGATGATCCGCAGTTACTGCTGGTTCAGGCTACGGCGCAGCGTCAACTCGGGCGTTTCGAAGCCGCGCTTGCCGCGTTCCAGCGCGCTGCCGAGGGTTTTGCCACACAGGGCGATCCTGAGAGTCAGGTGCGTGCACTGCGGGGCCAGGCCGAGGTGTTTCTCGACACGGTTCATCCCGATCCGGCTACGGCCCTGCTGAAGCAAGCCATTCGCTTGCTTCCACGTGCGCAGGCCGGCGAACGCGCGGCACTGATCCGCTTGCAGGCGGAAAACTGGGCCAATCGAGGGCGGGCCGATGTCGCCATCCTGCTTGAACGCGCCGCCGATCGGCTTGAAGTGAAGCACTGGGGCCGCGAGCCGGGACGCCTGCCGAAACCGCCCGTTGCCGGCCTTCAGGCGCCGCTCCCGCCGCGCTTGCTCTTGCGTGCCGGTCGGCTCAACGAGGCGCGCCAGCAACTTGAGGCAATTCTCTGGGCCGAAACGCAGAACTCCGGCAGCTTGATCACGCGCACCGGCGCCCATCGCGAACCGGTGCTCCTTCTTAGCCTGATCTATGCCATGCTCGGCAATGGGACGCGTGCGCTCGCCATGGCCCGCCGCGGCTTGATCGAAGCTCAACAGCTCGGCGTCCGGCTCACTGAGGCAATCGCCGAGCTGCGCGCCGGTCACGCTTACCAGATCGTCGCCCCACACGATCGCAGCCTCGCATTCAGCCGTTATGCCGCCGCCGCGCAGACAATCCAGGAGTTCGGCGTGCCGCGTACCCGCGCCGAGGTCTACCTGGGGCTCACCTTGCTTCACGGCCATAACGGCGATCTGCCGCAGGCCGAGGCCGATGCCCGCGAGGGTTTGCAGATCGTGTCGGCTGCCGGCGATGACTGGACGGCGGCGCTGATCTTGCTGGCCCTTGGCGGCGCGGCTGTCGCCGGCGATGATCCGCGCGGCATCACCTGGCTCGCCGAGGCGCGCCAGCGTTTCGCCCGCGGCGGCGATCACTTCGGCCTGGCTATGGTGAACCTCTGGCTCGCCCTTGATGCATTGCACAACGGACAGGGCGCCATACTCGATCAACTGGTGCGTGAACTGCTCCATGCTGTGGCCGCTTACGGCTACGAAGGCATCCTGATCGCGTCGAGCCTCTTCGGCCCCCGCGACATGGCCACGATCGTGCCGCTCTTGTTGCGCGGACGGCGCATCCCTGAACATGCCGAACTTGCCGGGCGGCTGTTACGTCAAGGCTTCCCCACTATTGCCGCCGACGATACCGTCGATGATTATTACCCCGGCTTCACGCTGCGCGTGCAGATGCTCGGCGGCTTTCACGTCTGGCGCGGGAGCCAGGAGATTCAGGCGCGCGAGTGGCAACGCGAGAAGGCCCGTCAACTCTTCCAACTGCTGCTCACCCTCCGCGGCCATTGGATCCAGCGCGAACAGATCTGCGCCTGGCTCTGGCCGGAGGCCGACTTGGAGGCTGCCGAACGCCAGTTTAAGGTAACGCTCAACGCGCTTAATGCGGCTTTAGAGCCGGCCCGCCCGCCGCGGATCGCGCCCTTCTTCATTCGCCGCCAGGGCCTTGCCTACAGCTTCGCTCCCTCGTACGGCGTCTGGATCGATGTTGATGAGTTTGAACTGCGCGTAACCGGCGCAAACGCCGACGCAGACCTCGATTTTGTCCGGCGCAACGCGCAGATCGCCGTGCAGCTCTATAAAGGGGATTTCCTTGCCGAGGCGCTCTACGACCCCTGGACGACCGAGGAGCGCGAGCGCATTCTGGCGCGCTACCTGGCTACTGCCGTGAGCTACGCCAACCGGCTGAGCGATGCCGGCGATCATGCTGCGGCCATTCAACTTTGCGAACAGATCTTGCGCCGTGATCGTGGCTACGAAGAAGCCTACCAGGTGCTGATGCGCGCCCACGCCCGCAGCGGTAGCCGTTCGCAGGCGCTGCGCAGCTATGCCCGGGGTGTACAGGCGCTCCAAGACGAACTCGGCATGGAACCGCTTCCCGAAACCGAAGCGCTCCATCAGAGCCTCAAACGCAACGAACCGATTTGAGCCGACCATGAGGGCATGAGCAGGCGTGAGCAGGCGTGGGAATAGATACGCCCACGCCCCGGCGCGCCCACGCCCGTTCACGCCTGCTACTGCTTGCCTACGGTTGCGTTGTGCTCACCAATGGGACATAAGTGCTGCACGGCGCCTGAACGATCTGGCCGCGCAATTCGCCCCCTGGGAAGGTTTCCGAGTGAATGTTCACATAGAACAGCCCGGCCTGAAGATCGGTGCGATCGGCCGGCGCTAGTTCAAGCATCCCCCGCTTCGGCGAACCCGCGGGGAGGTCGAACACCACCGGGCCGGCAATGCCCGGCGCGCCGCGATGAATGTGGCGCACGGTCTCGTCTGTGGTCAATCCCTCAAACATGATCGTGTAGCGTAGCTGCGTTCCATCGGGTGAAAGCGCGAAGTATCCTTTGCCAGTGCCGGCGCTGTCATTCGGCGGTACTTCATTTGATCCGGCCAGAGTCGTCGCGAAGCACGCGCTTGCCGCGCTGATCTGGCCGCGTAGCTCGCCGCCGGGGAACTCTTCAGAGTGAATATTCACGTAGTACAAGCCGGCCAGATACTCAGCCCGCTGTTCTTCCTCAAGCCCGATCGTACCTGTCTTTGGTGAGCCTTCCGGCAGATCAAACACGACTGGGCCGGCAACTCCCGGTGCGCCGCGATGAATGTGGCGTACGGTCTCGGGTGTGCCTAAATCGCTGAATTCAATAAAGTAGGTGAGCCAACTTCCATCAGGCGCAAGGGTAAAGATGCCGGTGCCGGTGCCGGCGCTGTCGTTCGGCGGTACTTCTTGGTCGCCGCTGAGTTGGGCGCTGTAGCAACCGCCGGCCGGCAGGATCTGGCCGCGTAGTTCGCCGCCGGGGAATGTCTCGGAGTGGATGTTGACGTAGTACAACCCGGCTTGCAAATCGGCGCGATTCTCTGCTGTCAGTTCAATCACACCATCTTTCGGCGAGCCGGCGGGCAGGTCGAAGACGACTGGGCCGGCTACGCCCGGCGCACCGCGATGGATGTGGCGTACCGTTTCCTCAGTTGTCAGGCCGCTAAACTCAATATGGAAGACAAGTTGCGTGCCATCGGGCGAGAGCACAAAGGTGCCTGCCCCGGTTCCCGTGCTGTCGTTTGGCGGCACTTCCTGCGTGCCTGAAAGCGCGGCAACAAAACACGCCCCACTACCAAGCCCCGGGATCGGCATGGTGAGTGACGCTTCCATCGTATCTTGCGCGGCAACCCACTGCCCGCCCCAGGCTCCTCCGACAAGCATTGTCGCGAGGGCGACTAAAACCAACGTTCGGCGCATAACTCTACTCCTCTTCGATTGGTCTGCACGCAGGATTGAACCTCGACGTACAGAAATGGAACGCCACACTGAGTTCTTCACGTATAAGTACGCATGGGCGACGCAGCAAGATCTCTGCCACAAGTTCAAAACGCCGCCAATTGGCGTGCTCAGGTGACGAGATCGGCATCGTGATGCAGTTGACAACTTGTTACGAAGGGTGTACCCTAGCGCCGATAGTCAACCCTGACTATTAGGGCTATTCTGCATTCTGTATGCTCAATTCTGTATTCACTAGAAGGATGTCCGTGCTATGAGCGCCATTTTCCAGATCCACAGCATTTTTGGCGAGCGTGTGCTACCGTTGTTGATCGTCTTGGCCGCGATTTTTCTAACAGTCACCTATAAGGCCAACGCGCCGCGTAGCCCGGTGGCGCGCATGTTTCCGCTCCTGGTCGATCTGCAAGTCACGCTCGGGATCATTTACTGGATCTACCTCCTTTTTAGTACCACTGGCGCCGCTCAGGCGCAGTACCTCGGCTTTCCTTTCATCCTCCACCCCATTCTAGGCATTCTCGCCGCCGGCCTTGCTCATATGGCTGTCGGCCCAAAAAATCCACTGCGCCGCCTTGGTCGCTGGGCGCCGCTTGCCTCACTCGCCATTCTGCTCGTGATCGTGCTGTCCACCGTAGTAGTTGGTATTACGGTCTAAGCCGCCGCCCGTTCCGCCGTTGGGCGAACCTATGTGTCCGCCCGTTCCGCCCTGCCGCCCCCGTACGGGCGACCCTCGTGGTCCCCCCCCGCCCCGCCCCGAACGCCCCCCCCCCATACCCCCCCCGTGGGTACTACC